>JBBILZ010000015.1:0-45957 GCA_037444665.1 Caldifarciminota bacterium | reverse complement strand
TGAACTCTTCTACATTCTTGCCTTCATACTCTGATGCGGGGAATCCAGTATAAACAAATAAGAATGTGCAGAGTCTGAGGTCATTGCTTGGTTTTTTAATCTGTTTTATCTTACTTTCACTTAATAAAATGATTTCCCCTGGTCCCAGAAATTTTTTGGTTTTAAAGCCAAGGTTTTTATAGGCACAAGTCTCTGAAACGACTATTTTTTCGCCATTCTTTTCCGCGAGAACCAGAGGAGTCCTTCCATATTTATCACGCACTGCATAGATACCTTCTTTGCCCATAAGTAAAAATGAGATTGAACCATCAATCTGACTGAACATATATTCAATGCCATCAATAAGGTCTTTGCCTTTATTGATTAATTCTGCTACAAGTTCGCTTTGATTTACTCTGCCATCATACATTTCTGAAAAGGTCGTTCCTTCATTAATCAGTTTTCGGGCAAGTTCATTTTGATTTTCTATGTAGCCGGCACCACAGATTGCATATTCACCAAACTTTAATCTAATTATCAGGGGCTGGGTATCGCGGTCACTTATCACACCAATACCGGCATTGCCGTGCATACTCATAAAATCTATATCTTCATAAAATTTTGATTTAAATTGTGCTTTGGTTATACTGTGAATCTTTTTGGTAATTCTCTTGCCATCAAAGATAGCAATTCCACCATATTCTGTGCCAAGGTGGGAGTGGTAATCTGTGGCATAAAACAGTGTTTCTTTAATATCTTTTCTTGAAATCAAACCAACAATTCCACTCATAATTTATTCTCCTTTATTTTATTATATCCATTCTGACCAAATTATCAAGATATTTACTTCAGGTTTTTATACAGAGTAGTTATCACTTTCATCTAAAATATAGGTCTTCGCGGCGCTGCTTGAAAATATCGTTGTGTGGTGTAACCTTTTTATTCAGGGCAATATCAGGGTCAATATCCATTACTTTTGTGCATTCTTCTGCACCTACCCTGACAAGCACTTCACCATTCGGTGCGACAATTTGACTCTTACCGATGAAACTCAATTTTTTTTCTTTACGGTCATCGCTGCCGGTTCTATCCGCAAGCACAGTATAAATACGATTTTCCAGTGCGCGTGTTATCATCGCATCCGGACAAAAGTGTAATACCAAATTTGCCGGCAACAGAACAATTTGGGCGCCTTTTAATGCAAGCGTGCGCATCGCTTCAGGATAGATATAATCAAAGCATATTAGAATTCCTATGCGGACGCCCTGATAGTTATAGACCTGATATGGTAAATCGCCTGGTGTGAATAAGAACCATTCTTCATAAAATAGATGGGTTTTGCGGTAATGCCCTAAAATACCTTGCGGTGACATCAGAATTGCCGAGTTATAGATTTTGTCATTTGCCTTTTCGGCAAATCCATAGGTAATTGCACAATTTTTTTGTTTGCACAAATTAAAAATGAAACTATGGGTTATGCCTTTATCCGCTGGCTCTGCCAGGGTATGGAGTTCATCTTTATTCAGAAATAGATAGCCTGTATTAAACAATTCTGGTAGAACGATTAAGTCAGCAGAAATATGTTTTAGCAGTTTTTCTACCTTTGCAAAATTCTTTTCTTTCTCACCAAAAATAGGGCTAAACTGAACAAAACCAATTTTCACAGATATTTCTGAATTGTCTTCAGCCGCGGTCCGGATAAAATTTTAGTTAATGATAGAACCTGCAGGAGCTCTTTGTTATTGAGAATCACGCCTTTCAGATATTCCTTTGTTTCGGCAATTTCTGGATATGGTTTGATGTCACTGGCACTTACAATTCCAAAGATCTTTCCAACCTTAAATCCGACATAATGGTCGTTCGTTGTGACGATGATGATTTCAAAATCACTATCAGGATGGATTTCTAAAAATGCAGGTAGGTCAAAGATGCAGATACGTTTTCCCCTGAGTTCAAAAAAACCTGCAATATTTTTAGGTAATTTTTCTTCGGTAATAAGATTTTTTGTGCGCGCTACCTCTTTGATTTCCTCAATAGGAGTTGCAAATTTGACCGAACTGATTTGATAATAGAGGTAGGAATTCATTTTTTCAATTCTTTGACGATCTCGTTTAGTTTTGCTACAATTTGCGACAGCATTTGCGCGGTAGAAGTGAACTGTTCCATTGAGGCGGTCTGCTGTTCAACTGCCGCAGAGACTTCCTCTGTGGCAGCAGCGGTGTCCGCAGCAACCTGGGCAACCTGCTCCACCTTTTTAACCAGTTCTTTGGTATTATTGAGTTGATTTCCTGCTGCTTCATTTATTCTGCCAATCATATCGGTAACCAGATTGACTGCCTTTACAATACCAGTAAATTCTTCTTCGGTCTGGGTTGCAGAAAGATTTGCCTCATCAATCTTTTCCCGTTCAAGATTCAACAGGTTACCAAGTTCTTGAGTTGTTCTGTTTATTTCTATTATTAAATTCTCTACCGTGGTTGAAGAACGCTGCGTTTCATTTGCCAGATTACGAATCTCATCGGCAACCACTGCAAATCCTTTACCCTGTTCACCAACGCGCGCAGCTTCAATTGCCGCATTAAGCGCAAGCAGGTCAGTCTGTTCTGTAATCCCCTGAATAATATCCACAATCTTTTTTATTTCAGTTGCCTGATTACGTAATTCTGCCATCTTATCTTCAATGAATTTTGTCTGTTCAAATATCTCTTTAAGTATCTTTGCCTGATGAATTGAAAATTCCATGCCTTTTTTTGCCGAATCTGTTGTTCGCCTTGATGATACATTAGCCATCTTTACCTGTGAAGAAATAGAGGTGGTAAGATTATCAAGTTCTTCAATGGAGCGGGCAATGCTCGTAATTGCCTCGGATTGGTCTTGGGCGCCTTTGGCAATATGCTGGACCGTTGACGAGACCTCCTCAAGCGAGGCATTCATTTCCTGTGAGGCTGATGAGAGGTCTTCTGCGGAATTTCCTATATCCTGACTCAAGGTCTGTATCTCATTTAGTGATTCGTTAGTTTTAATGAAAAAACTGGCGCATAAATCGTAAACTTTTTTTAGTATAGGTAGACTATTTAAATAATTTGTTTCAGCAGATTTATCGGTGATTGTTACTTGTAATTTATGGAGTAAGACATTGAGGGATATTGTAATGCAAAGGCTGATAAAGAGCGAAATTAAAAATAGTATCGCGACTAAAAGGATTGTAGAGGTGAAGGGTGAGGGGAACATTAGTGATAGAACATAAGATGATAAAGCAAAGAAGGAGAAGGTGATTTCCAGAGTAAAATTTAGACCAGTTTCTTCAGGTGTAAGTAATAAAATTTTTTTCAACATATAAACAGCCATTGCTACAAGTATGCCAGTAATAAATCCATAGAGTAGGAGCCAGAAGAATATTTCGTTATCGGGTCTATAAGTTATTCCGGAGATGATAAATGCTGCAAATGTGGAGAAGAAAAAAAACAAAAAGATTGATTTCAAAATATGTTTGAACCCGGTGATTAAATTATAGACAAAAACAATTGCGATTATTATAAAGTAACCGATGTAATGCTCCTGGGCTAAGAGCAAATTACGGGCAATGGGCAGAAACAGAAATGCCTGCAGCAAAAAACCTAAAACGGACAATAAATTTTTATTTATCTTCATTATTTGACCTCCGTTCAGTCAGCACCTTTAAAGCCTGAACAAGTTTCAAAACTCCAATAAGCTTATTTTTATATTCAATTATCCCATCTAAGAATTTCTGCTCATCAGGATTATAACAATCAGGTAAGGAAAAGAACTGGACCTCAGATGATTTTACGATTTCAATATCTGAATCTATGAGAAAACCTGTTTTTACGCCATCTGATTCACTAATAATACAAACCTGGGATTCCTGTGCACCAGGGGCTAAATCAAGGAGTTGTCTCAGATTTACTACTGGAATAGATTCCCCCCTTAAATTTGTGACACCTTCAAAAAAATCGGGTAAATGGGAGACTGATTTTATTTCATAATCGTGCATAATTTCAAAGATTGCGTCCATATCAATACAATACCATTCAGTGCCAATTGCAAATATGGCGAATCCTTTTTCCTGAATTTGAGGATTTTTATCCTGGGTTTTTTCAATGATTTCCGGGGCGGACCCTAATCCCTTTTTTTGTTCTCTGTTTTTTTGGAGGCGGCGTGATTTTAGTCTCATTTCGCCACCTTTTTAATTAAAACATCTTTAAATATAGGATTAGGTGCTATTATCCCCAACATTGAATCTGAATTCATACCTTAATTATCTTTAAATTTTTTACATTGTCAAGATTGATGTGCTATTTATTTCAGTTCTTGAGTAACTGGATAATTTTTGGACAACCATAGAGGTTGTCCCTACTGAAATGAAATAGACTTATTCAATTGGTTATATAGAGATTGCTGAGGACTTTTTCAACAAATTCAAAATATATTGCTTGACATTTAAGTATGTTTAAGTATAATGTTCCAATGAATTTTCATTGGGCAACATTGAGAGATGCATCAAATTATCTCAATGAGATTGCTCGTTCAATTGCCCAAAAATATCAGGCAGACAATGTTTCCATTTATATTTATAACCCGATGACGAGATTATTCAGCCTTTTGGCCAGGGTGGGTAAATTTATGTTAGCCCATAAATATAAAACCTTGAAAATGGGATTGGAAATACCTGATTCAATTATTTCAAAAAAAACGCCAATGTTAATAACAGATAAAAAAAAGTTTGGTTCTTTATCTTCAATTCCTGGTTCACTGCTCTGTGTTCCAATCTCTACAGGCAAAAATTTTTGTGGTCTATTATTATTACAATATATTAAAAAGCGGTTAAACTTTAAAGTTTTATCAAATCTTAATAAAGAAGCACACTTGCTTGGAATCTGCCTTCATAGTTTTGATGTTTTAAGGTCAATGCGTGAGGAGATCGCAGGTTTAAAGGTTGTAGATGATACAAACAGGATTGTGGCTACAGAACTAAACTTGGAAAGGCTCTATCAAAGGATGTATGAGCAGGTAAAAAGGATTGTTAAGGTCAAAAATTTGCGGATTGACCTCTTTGATTCTGAAACACAAAGTATGAATCCAGTATTTTTTATCCATAATGGAAAACACTTATTTGACCACCCGGTTACCAATCTGCAGAACTCAGCCATCTTTGCCCAGCTTTTTAAAAAAAGAAAAGTAATGTTGTTATCTGAGTATAAGAAACTATTAAAAAACTTTGGCCGGCTAAATACAGACCCAGAAATGAAGGTTTCATCTTTTATTGCCCTTCCTCTGGTTGTCCGTGATAATTTTCTTGGTGTTCTAATATGCTGGGACAAAACTAAGAAAAATATTTTTACCCCGCGCATCATACATCTGCTCAAACTTATGGCTGGTCAATCTGCAATAGCAATTTATAATGCGAAGTTATTTACGCAGTTGAATAAAGCAATCAATGACCTTACCTTGTTATATCAGATTGAATATCATATCAGCAGTCTTATGAGCATAGAGGAACTTTTGAAGACTGCAGTCAGTCTGATAGATTCTGCCTTAGAAGATGTTATCACCACAATCTTGCTGCCGGACGAACGAAATGAGAAATTAATGGTTAAGGCAATGAGCCCCGGTGTTGTTTTAAAACCAGAGTTTGAATCTGTTCCATTGTACCGCGGTATTGTTGGTGAAGCGATGAAGAAGAAAAGGGATGTTTATGTGCCTGATGTTTCAAAAAACGAGCATTATGTTCCGGCAATAGATAATATTGGCTCTGAACTTGCAATCCCGCTTATGGCAGGGACTAAGATTTTAGGCGTGATTGATTTTCAGAGTAAGAGAAAAAGCCGATTTGATTTAATGACCATTGATTTACTTGATGATATTGCACACAGAATTGCTACATTCCTTGAGAATGCAATGTTATATGAGAGGATAGAAAAGAGTTATACTGAAACTATTCGGGCACTGGTGCTCGCAATGGAGGCAAAGGATTCTTATACAAGGGGACATTCAGAAAGGGTGACTGAACTTGCCCTCAAACTCGCAGAGAGAATAGGATTGGTTGATGGCAGAAAAAAAATATTATACTATGCTGGGCTCTTGCATGATATTGGTAAGATCGGTATTAGTGAATCAATTTTAAATAAGCCGGGCCGCCTTGATGAATTTGAATTTGCCGAGATAAAAAGGCATCCAGTTGAAGGTGCAAAGATGCTTGAGCAGATTGAGGGTTTAAAAGAAGTTGTTCCTATTATCAGACACCACCATGAAAATTATGATGGGAGCGGTTATCCAGATGGGCTAAAAGGTGAGAAGATACCGCTGGAATCAAGGATTCTTGCGGTTTGTGATGTTTATGATGCGATGACTACATTCCGTTCATATAGAAAACCATTCTCTTACAATGGTGCTCTGGTTGCAATTGCATCCTTCAATGGAACAAAGCTTGACCCAAAGATTGTTAGTGAATTCATAAAGATGATGCATTCTGAGGAAACAAAAAGGAGATAAAGATGACAAGAAGAAAATTTTTGAAATCATTAGGGGTTATTGGTGCCCTATTTTTAACACTAAAAGATTTGCCCAGATTATTATGGGCAGGAAAATGGGAACACGCAAAAAAAGATTTCTGGCAGAATAAAAAATTCATTCAGAAAACCGTTGATATGTCGCTCTATGGTTTAGGAAAGATTCGTGCCCGCATTGACGGTAAATGGCAGATATTTTCTATCGCTGAGCCTGATAAGGATTTTGTTGAATGGAATTTGAAAAGACGGGTTGAATTTATTGAAGATATTAAAACCGGAAAGATGCCAGAGCTCGGCGGACCCCATTCTGGCGTTGTAGCAACTTATGGACTGCGCAGGCTTGATTCTCTTTTTACTTTAAACAACGCAGTAAAAGGAACTGGACTTGCACCACGGGACGATAAACTTGATGAGGCGATTGACCTCCTTAAGAATACCTATGATAAATCCATGCCCGAGAAGATGGATGTGCTCAAATCGTTATATGAAAAACAGGATTTTTTTGATTTTCGTAAACAGACCTCACTTGAATTGTATACAACCCCGGAATTTGAAACACACACATTTTTAAATATAATGGAGAATCCCATTGCAACTATAGTGTTTATGGATATTCCAACCTATGAATTGAGAACCATTGCCCGTATTGTCCATCCTGAGGATGATACTGCTTTACCCCATGAAAAAAAGTTGTTAGAATTTGTAAATCTTGCGCATGAATATATGCATGGTAAGTTTCCACGGGTATTTCCATTATTATTATTTTATATAGTTGAAGTTTTTGATAATACGCCAGGTTCAAAACGGGGTATAAGGGTAATTCCAGAACGACCTTCAGAATAATAAAACGACAGACAGACATCTTCTTTTATATTCGGCATGATAAGATAGTAATCTTTTTTAAACAGAGCAGGTCAGGGGAAATGTCTTTATTTTCTCGTAAACCGGACCTGAAGATAGTAGTGTGGATTTAAAAAGGATGAATTCGTTGACAGTAAATGGCTCGGTTTTTATGGCTGTGTTGATAATGTCATCAACTTTACAAAGAGTCCTTATTCTACCAATGGTTAGATGGGGATGAAATTTTTTGCCTTCTTTTTTAAAACCGAATTTTACCAGTTCATTCTCAAGTAGTTCAGCGAGCAAGATAATTTCATCAGTGCCCTGGCTTACCCCTGTCCACAATACTCTGGGGTTTTTTATACCAGGGAAACAGCCAAAGCTTTCTAATTGCATTGTGAACGATTTTGTGCTATTACTGATTGATGATAGCACTGGTAAAATTTGAGTCAATTTCTTTTCCTCAATCTCGCCAAGAAATTTTAGGGTGATATGAAGATTTTCATACGCTACCCATTTTACTGGAAGGTTTAGTTTTTTAAATTCCTGGATAGAGTTCCAGACAATCTTTTTTTGAACGTCTGGAATTTCTATTGCGATAAATGTTCTCATTAAGCTCCTTCAATAAAATCAATTAATAATTTCAATGCTTGGGTACAAACCTTTTTTCTTATCTGGTTCCGGTTCCCTTTGAAATGGAATTTATATACTTTGATCTTTTTATTATCTGTGATACCAATAAATACAGTGCCAACAGGTTTTTCTTTTGTTCCGCCTTCAGGTCCGGCAATGCCTGTTATTGAAATGGAAATACTTGATTTAATGATTGTGCGTGTAGCCTGTGCCATTTGTCGGGCAGTCTGCTCACTTACTGCTCCAGATGTTTTCAGGGTATGCTCTTTGACTCCAACCAGATTTTTTTTGACCTCGTTTGAATAGGCGATTATGCCGCCCTTAAAATATTTTGAACTTCCGGGAATGCTTGTAATCATACTACCCAACATACCACCAGTACAGGACTCACAAACACTTAAACTGAGCCTTTTTTTTGATAATAACCTGCCCGCGCATTTTACCAGCTCATTCATAAATTCATTATAATCAATTCGCATTACTGGTCAATACCTGAAAAAAAAGGGGGCTAAAAAGCCCCCTTTTTTTAAAATGACTGCTTCTTATTTTATGGTTACGCTCTCAAGTTCCATTGTAAATTCACTGGTCATATTGGTGTCAATTTCCATTGATTCATAGACTTTTACCATACCTATATCAGGTGCCAGATATACAAATGATGTTTCGCTGAAGGCACTGTCTGCATAAATATATGCAATTTTCCAGCAATCATCATAAGTTCCTGCAGGAACAGTTACACTCTCTTTGCCGATTGCCTTTCCTGTTTCAGTATATGCTGAATCTTTGAGAACGGTCCAGGTCTTTCCTTCTTCAAGTGGCAATGCAACCATAGTATCGGGTTCAGTATCTGCCTTATCCTCGTAAGAAAGAATGTAGTCATCGGTATCCTGTACATAAGAAGTATCAGCAGTTCCGTCCATTGTCATAATTTGTTCATATACTTCAGTGCCATTATTAAGGGTTGTTTTAACGGTTATTTCTGTCTTCACACTACCTGTATCGGATATTGTAGTATCAGGCATAGTTACATTAGTAATAGTTCTGTAATTCCAGGTATTTCCTTCAGTCAATGGATAATAGTTTTTCTCACCACCACCGCAACCAATGATAAGAAGTGCAATGGGTACGAACACAAGTAATTTTTTCATAAATTCTCCTTTCGCCTTACATTATATATAAAATTTATAAAATGTCAAGAGCTGAAAACCAGCGTCCATGCCCTATAACCATAGACCATTCTGTTAATCATCTTTCGTTCTACGGTTTAGAAATGCGTTTGGGCTATCGTTAAGAGTACCAAGGGGCATTAAGAGAGAACAATTGGAGGAAATAAATGCGAATGGCTGGATAGAATTTTTAGGCATTTAGGCGTTTAGGTATTTTGGACTTTTAGGCATTTTTAATTTTAATGTTCTTGACCATCAGGAAATTATGGATATAATCTACAGTTATGGCAATAATTCAGTGTCGGGAGTGTAATAGAGATGTCAGTGATGAAGCAACTATTTGTCCGCACTGCGGTGCTCCATATCCTGCAAAAAAAGAGTACTATGGCTCCGGTTTTGAATGGAAATCAAAAATAACAATCTATGGTTATCCACTTATTCACATTGCCATTGGTAGAGATGCCAGGGGTAAATTACGGGTTGCCAGAGGTATTATTGCTATTGGTCAATTTGGTATTGGTTTAATAACCATTGCCCAATTTGGTGTTGGCATATTGTTTGGCTTTGGGCAGTTTATATTGGGTCTTACCACATTTGCACAGTTTGCCATTGGTATACTTTTTGGTTTAGGACAATTCGCCACAGGTTATATTGCTATTGGTCAGATTGCTTTTGGCTGGTATGTGCTGTGTCAGTTTGGATTTGGCAAATATATCCTGTCACCAGGCATAAGAGACCCACAGGCAATTGAATTTTTCAGACAATTATGGGAAAGAATTAGCCGCTTGATTTCCTAAAATTTATATATATAATATTCTATGGAAAACAAAACATCAGCCGAAGCAAATCGCATAGTTTTGCATTACAAAAATGGTAATGTCGTAAAAGGCATTACCCATGATTTTGTTCCAGAAAAACCTCAATTCCATCTTATCCATCAAGATGGTAAAATAGAAGAGATTGGCACCGAATTACTGAAGGCAATATTCTTTGTAAAATCCTATGAAGGCAAAAAAGATTACACAGAATCTAAAGGATTTACCAAGGTTAACCCTGTTACTTTCCGGGGTATGAAGATCAAGGTAACTTTTCTTGATAACGAGGTAATATATGGAGCAACAATGGGTTATAATAAAACGAGAAAAGGATTTTTTATTACGCCTGCTGACCCTGATAGCAATAATATTCGTATCTATGTTGTTGCCAGTGCAGTCAAAGATGTAAAATTGGGCAGCCAGGCAGAGACATAGAAAAGAATCTGGTCAAATCGCCATTTGGTTGGATGGTTTGATGGTTGAATGGAGGTTATGATGATTAAAAAATTTTTTATTTTTACCACAATTTTTTGTAGTATTTTTTTTACCTGTCGTAAACCCGAGAAAAAGACTATTGATATAACGACCCAGTTTACCCTTCAGGGTGAAAAGATTCCATTAGAAGTTACCCATATCTCGCCGGTCGGCTCGGTTGAAGGTGAACTTGAGACCTTTAAGGTTCTTGTCGGTTTTAATCAGGCAATGGTGCCATTACAGGCAATCCCCCGTGATGAGACAGAAGGCCCATTAGAATTCAATCCACCAATCAAAGGTAAATATCGCTGGTTCGGCTCAAGGACCCTTGCATTTATTCCATCTGATACACTCCAGCCTGCGACAGAATTTATTGCAACATTAAAAAAAGACAGAATCCAATCGCTCACTGGTATGCGCCTGAAAAATGACACAACCTGGAGATTTGAAAGTATTAGACCGCAGATAATATCTTCTTCGCCTTATCATAACTCAAACTATGTCCGGTTAAAATCTGTGCTCTATCTCTATTTTAATTTAGAGATGGCACCGGAAAGGGTGGGTAATAAAATTAAAATCTATGCTACACATGGTAGCCCTTCTTATGTCTATTGCGGGACTAAAGAGCCTTCAGTATCAACCTATAGAGAAGAAATCCCTTTTAGCATCAGACAACTTCAGGATAGTGAAAAAAAAGACTGGCCATTACAAGGATGGGAAAACAATAAGACCCTTGTTCTTGTGCCAGCAAAGCCATTGCCCCAGGAGGCATTGATTGAAGTATTTATTTATCCAGGTCTGCTCACCCGAGAAGGTAATCTTGGTACAAGTTTTGATTACAAAATTTCATTCCACACCTATAATTTTTTAAGCCTTTTAAAGCATTCTGAGCAGGTGCCTGCAGGTTTCCCCTTAGAATTATGCTTTTCAAATCCAGTATCTACTGCTGAGGTTATTAAAAATATCGTAATAATCCCGGCACTTGATTCAATTCCCGAGCGGTATAAAAACGAGTCCTATGCCTCAAATCATATCTATCTTTACCTTCCCTTTAAACCAAATTCAAGTTATCATATAAAGATTGTAAAAGTGTTAAAAGATAAATTTGGTAATAGTCTTGATAAGGATTATGAATTTGACTTTTCTGTTGGTGATTATCTGCCCTTTGCTGAAATTCCTACAGGGATCAACATTGTTGAAAAAAAGAGCGATTTAAGGCTTCCTGCAACATTTGTTAATGTAGATAGTGTGTATCTTAAGATGGGATTGGTTAGTCTTGAGCAGGCAATTCCATTTTTGAATCAAGTAGTAACATTCGACCCTTATGTGAATATCTTGAACTATCCTTTTGGGCTATTCACTGTATCAAGATTATGGCGATGTGAGTCATACAAAAAATATAGAAATCAAAAGATAAGATTGCCAATTGAATTAAAAGAAGTTCTCGGTGAAAAGGATGCAGGATTGATATTTATTGAATTTGATAATATGGGGCAATATGGCGATAATAAAAGTCATCGTTATCTCCGTTCATTTTGCGAAATAAATGACCTTGGTGTAACCTGGAAGTACTCACCAGAAAATAATTTTGTCTGGATTACTTCACTCAATAATACCGAACCAATAGCCAATGTTCAGGTCCAGTTTCGTGATAATAAAAACCAGGTTTTGAGCCAGGGCTATACTGATAAAAATGGATTTTTAGAACTACCAGGCTGGGCAGAATTGAGAATGGTCCAGCAAAAAGAGACTTATGAATACGGGAGTGAGTATGAGATGGAATCATATACAGAATATTATGAACCAAAATTCTGGCTTACCATTGCAAAGGGTGAGGATGTAGCAGTCTATTCAAACAAGTGGGATTTTGGTATTGACCCGTGGCGTTTTGATATTTCATATAATTGGAATATTCGCTCTGAAGAATATAATAGTTATATTTTCACAGAAAAGGGATTATACAGAAGCGGCGAGACAGTGCATATCAAAGGTATACTTCGCAAGAAGAAAAGGGGAGTGTGGATTCTTCCTGATATAAATGAAGTCTATTTTATAGTAAAAAATTCACGGGATGAGATTATTGTTAATGATACAATTTACATAAATCAGTTCGGTTCATTTTTCAAAGATTGCCCGCTCAGTGATGATGCACCAACAGGGTACTATTCAATTCGGATTGTCCTGCCACACAAGGACTATTCTTTTTATCATTCATTCCGGGTTGAAGCATACCGACCTGCAGAGTTTGAGGTAAAATGTTTTGCGGAAAAGGATACATTCCTTGCCGGGGAGACATTCAAAGGAAGGGTTTCGGGTCGTTATCTCTTTGGTATGCCTATGTCAGATGCATCTGTGCAATGGACACTTTATAAAGATTTTTACTACATAGATTACCCGCAGCATAAAGATTACCAATTCACTTATGGTTATGATGAATCGGTCAGGGGTGTTTTTGGTTCAGGACGAGGAAGATTAAATAGCGAAGGGGTTTTGCCGGTATCAGTAAAACTCCAGAAAAAAGATTTTAAGTTGCCAGTCTCAATCACCCTTGAAGGAACGGTCACTGCACCCAACAAACAGACTATCTCAGGAAGGCAGAACTGGCTCTTATTTCCATCAAATCTGCTTATTGGAATGAAAACTACAAAATATTTATACACCCTTGGCGAACCAGTAGAATTGAGCCTCATTACCATAAGACCATCTGGAGAAAAGGTTGCCAACAAAAAGATTGGATTGAAAATAGTAAAGGCAGAATGGAAATCAATAAAAAAGGCAAGATTGGGTGGGAGGTATGAATGGGTTTCTGAGTATAGTGAAACCGAATTAAAGAAAGAACAGATAGCAAGTAATCTTGATTCTGTTGTATTTAGATTCAATGCGGATAAACCTGGTTATTATTATATTCAGGCTATGACCAAAGATGAGAAAGGCAGAGAATCTCTTAATAGAGTATATTTTTATGTAGCAGGTAGGGGATATGCTGGTTGGGAAATGCGTGACGATGATATCATTGAACTCGTGGCAGATAAGGATATTTATCAGGTTGGTGATACGGCGCGGATTTTGATAAAATCGCCTTATGATTCAGCAAATGCACTCATCACCCTAGAAAGAGAATTGATCTTAAGAAAATTTACTAAGAGAATCCATGGTAATGCAGACTATATTGAAGTTCCTATAAAATCTGTTGATTTACCAAATGTCTATGTCTGTGTCATGCTTTTGCGGGGTCGTGTTGAGGACCTTTCCTGGGATGAAGAAAAACAGGAAGACTTAGGAAAACCGCAATTTAAGATTGGCTATGTGAATCTAAGGGTTGATGCAAAGGAGAAACATCTTATTGTCAAAACACACCCAGACAAAAACGAATACAGACCCAGAGATAGTGTTTCAATATTTTATGAGATAAAGGATTACAAAAATAAACCAGTTTCAGACTGCGAATTGAGTCTATTTGTCGTTGACCTCGGTGTTTTGAATTTGATAGACTACAAAACACCCAATCCATTTGACCATTTTTATGGCACGCGACCCCTTTCAGTTAAAACTATTGAATCACGATTGAATATTCTCGGTGAAAGGAGTTATGGTGAAAAGGGTGAGGAACGGGGTGGAGGTGGGGCGGGTGAAGGTATCCCTTATCGGGAAAAATTCATCTCCACAGTCTATTATAAAAGTGATTTGAGAACCGATATGAATGGAAGGGGCAGAGTAAAGTTTGTTCTACCTGATAATCTTACAAAGTTCAGAATTATGCTCGTTGCCCAGACCCGGGATAGTAAGTTTGGTTCTGCAGAAAGCACCTTTGTAGTAAATCTGCCATTCATCGTATCGGGTTCCATACCAAGATTCTGCCGGGTAGGTGATATATTTTCTGCCGGCGTCGTGCTACACAATCGAACCAAAAAAGAGCAAAGGGCAAAGATAGAATGTCTGATTGAAGGTTTGAAACTTGTCGGAGATAATAAAAAAGGTGTAGTATTGGCACCGAATAGTAGTAAAGAAGTGCTCTTTGATTTTGTTGCAGAAAAAACTGGCAACGCAGTCTTCAAATTTAATGCGCAGATGGGTAATGAAAAGGATGCACTAAAACTCACGATACCCGTTGAATCACCACCATTTATTGAGGCGGTAGCAACATTTTCTTACACGACCGATTCAGCAATTGAAGGGATTATTGTTCCGGAAAACATCTTTGAGAAGACTGGCGGACTTGAAATATTACTCTCTTCATCAATCCTTGCTGGGATGAAAAGGGGTATTGAGCATTTACTTGATTATCCTTATGGATGCCTTGAGCAGAGATTATCAAGGATTCTTCCTTTAATTGTTGGTGAGGATATCATCAATCAATTTAAACTTGCACCAGTAACCGGTAAAGAATTGAGGGATACTGTGCAGAAAGTTCTTGATGAAGTGCCCCAATATCAAACTAATAGTGGTGGATTTTTGTATTTTAGAGAGAGTATTTATCCCTGTCCCTATCTTTCAGCCTACACAATGTTCGTTTTGAAAAGGGCCCATAGTGCTGGATATAAGATTGATACTAAGATGATTGATAAAGGTAAAGAATTCCTAAAAGAGGTTCTGCGCTGGGATGATGTTGACTGGACATATCCTTATAACACTTATGCAAGACTTACTACTAATGCCTTCTGCCTTTATTCATTGAGCATCTGGGATGAGAATTCAGAGGCTGGTTATGCCTCAAAATTATTTGAAAAAAGGGAACAGATTCCAGTCTTTGGCAAGACCCTGCTATTAAAAGCAGGCAGAAACTTTGGTCTGGGTAAACAATTTGAGAATGAACTTGTGCGGTCAATCTTGAACAAAATAAAATTCTCACCAACGACTGCCCATTTTGAAGAAGATGAACTGAGGGGCTGGACATTCCCATCACCAGCAAAGGTAACAGGTTTTGTTGTTCAGACCCTCACTGAACTTGATATTGAGTTTCCCTATAAGGACCAGACCATAAAATGGCTTGTCCAGGAGCGGGCAAAAAAGACAAAGCCCACAACCCATGAAAATGCCTTTGTCTTTGATGCCTTCCAGACATACTACAGAAAATTTGAACAAGAAGAACCTGATTTTGTAGCACGGATAATGCTCGGTGAAAAGGAGATATTGAAACAGGTATTTAAGGGCAGGACCAATGAGCCACCAAGGAGATTTATGTTCAGCCTTGATGATATTGAGAAGAATAGACTGTTGCCGATACAGATATCAAAACAGGGTTCGGGCAGACTTTACTACACATTAAGAATGTCATATGCATTCAAGGAAAATACGATTGCCTTTGATGAGGGATTCTATCTGTGGAAGGAGATTCTGACACTTGATGGCAAAGAGATAAAGAGATTCAAAAAGGGAGAGGTGTATAAAATCGTGCTCCACATTGTCGTGCCTGAGACGAGAATCTTTGCGGTCGTTGAAGACCCTTTGCCCGCAGGTTTTGAACCGGTGCAGACCTCATTTGCCACTGAGTCCCGTGAGATTCAAGAGCGATACTGGGAAGCACAATACGAAGAAAAGGGGCACTGGTGGGGCAGTTTTGATTATGAAGAGCGTTATGATGATAGGGTGCTATTCTTTGCCCAGGAACTCTTCCCGGGTGAACATACCCAGGTCTATTTTGTGCGTGCGGGCACAAGGGGAAAATTCCTGTCTCCTTCAACAAAGGCAGAGGAGATGTATGCGCCCGAAGTCTTTGGCTCAACATCACAGGGATATATAGAGATTGGAGACTGATGTCGTGCCTTTTTTGAAAAAAACCTTTTTGATACTACTCCTTTCAATCGTTATTTCTTCAGGACAGATTCCAACCTGGCAGCGGCAATATGGTATTCCTGACCGTGCCGACTTTGCATTTGGCGGAATCGTTGAGACAAGTAATGGTGATTTCGTTGTTTGCGGCGGAACCTGGCATCCAATTATACTATGGGACAAAGATGGCTATATTGTGAAGATAAATCACTATGGTGATACACTCTGGACAAGGACGATTGGAAGCACGGCTGGTGACTATATCTTTGATGTAATATTGAATAACAATGGTGAACTTGTCTTTGTCGGCTCAAGATATGAGTCTCCATTGGTAGAAAAACAGGTCTGGTTTTTAAAATATGATACTGAGGGTAATCTCTTGCAGGAGAAAAGATTTGGTGGTGCAATGGAAGACAATGCTAATGAAATAATTCAGAATCCAGATGGAACCTATATGATTCTTGGTGATACAAAATCCTTTGGCTCTCAAAACGGTGGTAAAGATGTCTGGCTATTAAAATTGAATACAAATGGCGATACCATCTGGACAAGGACATACGATTTTGGATATCAGGACCAGGGACAGGGGATAGTTTCTTTTCAAGGGAATAAATATTTAATGACTGTATTCAACATCACCGGTCAATTAGGACCTCCTACTTTTGCATATATGGGCTTTGGCACATACCTTGTAATTGATTCTGCAGGAAATATCTTAAAGTCTGTAATATTTGACCGTGATAGCCTTGATTATCTGGACTGTATCGCAAATACCGATGATGGAGGAGCAATAATAGCCGGTCAAACCAGTGTATATGACAATTTTCCCTGTCGCGATATCTGGGTATTAAAGTTAAATGCAAACGCTGATACAGTGTGGTCAAAGCTCTATGGTGGTTACAATAGATATGATGGTGGTTTGAGTATATTTCAGAGCGATAATGGTGGTTATTATCTCAGTGCTTATTCACAAACTTATAATCCACCGGGTATGGAGTATGATAACTGGTGGCTTCTCCGGTTGAATGACTCCGGTGACACAGTATGGACAAGATGGTGGGGTGGTCCATTAAATGACGACCCCACATTCATTATACCAACCTCAGATAATGGTATTGTTATTGCAGGCTGGAAAGATGCAAATTCCTGGGACAGTTTAACACTTGGTCCTGCTGATTTCTGGGTGATCAAGGCAGATACACTGGGATATGTCCAGGGAGCAGAAGATAAGTTTGCATCAGATTTACATCCAATGAAAATGTTGTGGATATTCCCCGAACCATTCTATTTAAATGCTACAATAAACTTCTCACTCCCGCATACCTCTGTAGTTTCGTTAATAATTTATGATGCACTTGGCAGAAAGGTTCAGACCCTGGCACAGGGGGAATTTCCTGCGGGAATTAATTCACTGTCCTATGATGCACAACACCTTGCTGGCGGCATATATTTTTGCGTTCTAAAGATTGATAATAAATTTTTAGATATCAGAAAATTAAGTCATCTCAAACTAAGGTAATTTGAAAAAATGATTGTTCAACAAAAATCTTTTTTGTTAAAGAGTGTATCTTTAGTATCACAATTACTGGTGGTTCTTTTGTTAATCTATACTTCACAATCTGGCGCAGTGACAATACTGGAGGATTTTGAAGATGGTAATAACAATACTCCATATTACTGGGCTGTTGCTACTGCCCCCGGGTGTAGCGCAATCTTTGAGGCAGATTCAGGCGCAGGATACGGAGGAAGCATATATGCCGGGCATGGCAACTATTATGTGCTACAGAATAACAATTATGCATCTTTTGTTGGAATGAATTTTTATAATTCATTTGGTGGCGATGGTATTATTTTCTATGCAAGGGGTAATGGCATCTGGCATATAAGTGTTATTACAACCGAGATTAACCCAGGTAATGACCCTGCTCCTTATGTCAAAATAAAAATTGATTCTTTGTGGAGACCATACTATCTCCGATGGCAGGATTTTTCTTATCCGCCCAGCGCAGTGAATAGACCAGAAATAATTCCTTCCCATATTCATTCACTAACCTTTAATCCCCAACGCCAGCAGGCAGGAAAGAGTGAAGATTTCTGGCTTGATGATATTGGTTATTTTTCTGCAGATAGTGCATCACCAAATGATATTGATGGTGATGGAATTCCCAATGAAAACGATTGGGATGCTGATAATGATGGCTGGTTTAATATCTTAGAAAAATTTGCAGGTTGTGATTCACTGAATAGTAATTCTTATCCCGCAAGCGAAGTAGGTCTTCCATCAACAGGTGCCTATACTGGTATCTTCCCTATTATGTACTGGGGTGATGAAGTTTTGGATTTTGAAAGACTTACCGGATTAAAAAGCGCATTGATGACCCTTTACATCGGGGGCTGGGGTGATACATTAAATTTCTATCACTTTGATAGGGCTGGGTGTGATTTTATTGCTCGTAATGGGGCTATCCCGGTTTATCAATGGCCCATTATTAATAGCACAATTGATCGGCAAAAATTCTGGCTGTCCATAATGGACTCTACATATCTTTTACAGGATATCATTGAGGGAGATTTTGATGCGGAGCTTACTACTTTTGCAATAGAAGTCAAAGAATGGAAGATTCCCATTATCCTCAATCCAGCAATAGAGTATAATCAAGGGTTTGTTCCTTACCACGGTATAGCCAATTTTGGTCCCAGAGGAAGATCAATCCCGCCCCGTTCACTTATGGGTGAAATTGGTAATTCCTGGATTGGAGATAGTTTGATTGCCTATTGTGATACAGTGCCGGCAGAGAGTATTAGCAATTATTATGGCGACCCCAATGTTCCGGATGGTCCAGAAAGATTAAGGGATGCACTTTTGCACATCAAGAGTGTATTTAATAGTGTTGGTGCTGATAACATAATCTGGACAATGCAGGCACATCCCATTGTAGACCCAGCACATTGTGGTTCCTGGACCAATCTTTCTAATTATTATTCTGATGGTTATGTTGATTGGCATTCAATAAGTGCACATCATGGTGTAATAAATGATACATTACGAACACTCTCTTATATAATTACTGCCTGCTATGATTCGCTCTTAATGCTCAATCCTACAAAACCTATTATTGCAATTGAATTTGCAGTCCATTCTGACAGCACCGGAATAATGGATATGACCGATATCTTTCTGAATGATTTCGCTGATGAATTTCCGAATAATTTCCCGATGGTCAAGGGTTGGACATATGTCAACTCTGACCTATATGGAACCAATTATGAAAATGTTGGTTTACAGATAGATAGTAGTCGTTATAGTGGTGAGATCAATGCCTTCTGTTCTGTAGCGCAAAATCCATACTATATTAAAGAGCCCATACTTTTTCCTAATTCTTCCAAAATGGAAACGAAACAGTCTGAGTTAAATAGTGTCAAATTAGAATGTTATCCTAATCCATCTACTTATGTTGTTAATATTAAATATTCAATTGGGATAGTGTGCCGTGTTGAACTAAAAATTTATAATGTTACCGGGCAATTGGTAAAGACTCTAATAAATGAAAAACAGGCGGCGGGTAATTATGTGGTTAATTGGAACGGGGAAGATAATTGCGGTAAAAATTTATCCACCGGGGTATATTTTGTTAAATTAAAAACAGGTGGATTTGAACAAATCAATAAATTAATACTTTTGCGCTAAAAAAATTAATCAATATCTGATTTAATGGATAAAACAAAAGTATAGACAAACTGCAATTTATGGATATAATTTTAACGAATATTCATTAAAGAAATAAAAAGCAAGATTTTCGGAAGATAAATTTAGAGTGGGCTTGTTCGTTATGGCAGGATTATTTTAATATTTAATAAAAATAATAGGTTAGCCATTCTAAAAAATGGAGATTAAATCAATGTAGTTGTCCAATTTCCCAAAGGGACTCTCGTCCCATCGGGACGGAGCATTGGGCTCTTTTTGTGCTTGATAAATCAAGCAACTACAATTTCAGGGTGGCTAAACTATTACTAATAAAAGTAATATTAAAGGGAGGTTTTAATGAATTTAGATGAGAGGCTCCAAAGTGTTGCAGTAATCGGTGCTGCAGGCAAGATGGGCAGCGGTATTGCGGTGCTGATTGCTCAAGAGATGTTGAGATTAAAATTTTCAAGTCCGGATAAGATTTTTCGTTTGAATCTTATTGATGTAAGTGAAAAAGGGCTTGATGGATTAAGGGACTATATGAAGGCGCAGTTTGTCAGGGCGGCTGAGAAATCTATCGTCACATTACGTTCTACTTATAAAGACCGTGCTGACCTTGTGGAGAATGCAGAGGTCGTTGATGCCTATGTGAATGATGGGATGAAATTATTGAATTTTGGCACTGATTTAATACTTGCAAAGGATTGCCACCTTATCTTTGAAGCCATTATTGAAGATGAAAAGATAAAGATCAAGACTTACAAACAACTAAAAAAGATTGTTCCTGAAGATGCATTCTTTTTAACCAATACTTCAAGCATTCCCATTGGTTATCTTGATGAAAAATCTGACCTTGATGGGCGATTGATTGGCTACCATTTTTATAATCCACCAGTTGTGCAGAAACTTGTTGAGGTGATAAGTTCAAAGAGAACAAAGGAAGAATTGAAAAACATTGCCACTGAACTTGGAAAAAGGCTGCGTAAAATTCTTGTGCCAGCAAATGATATATCAGGATTTATTGGCAATGGACACTTTATGCGTGATGGGCTTTTTGCCCTTGATGAGGTTTTGAGACTGAAAGGCAGATTCAAACTGCCTGGCGCGGTCTATATAATGAACCGTGTTAGTCAGGATTTTCTTTTGAGACCTATGGGAATCTTTCAGTTGATTGATTATGTGGGTATTGATGTATTCCAGTGCATTCTCAAGGTGATGAGAGCACATCTTGGTGATGATTCATTAAAACACAAATTGATTGATAAGATGATGAAGAATGGAATAAAGGGTGGACAGTATCCAGATGGTTCGCAAAAAGATGGATTTTTAAAGTACGATAAAAACCGTCCAGTTGGCATCTATGATTTGAAAAAAGGTGAGTATGTTTCCATAGATGATAATTTTAAAAAGAAACTGGATAAGGTAATTGGTCCACTGCCTGAAGGTTTTGCCCCCTGGAAGGCTCTGCTTGGCGATAATAAAAAAGAAGATAAATTGAGAAATCACTTTTCTTTATTGAAGAAGATGGATACAATGGGCGCCCAGCTCGCTTTAAGTTATCTGAAAAAAACAAAAGAGATTGCGGAAAATCTTGTAGCACAGAAGGTGGCAGATTCAGGTAATGATGTCAACGCAGTTCTAACCAATGGCTTTTACTGGCTATACGGACCAATAAATGACTACATTTAAAATGCCTGAAAGTCCAGAATTCCTAAATTACTTAATTTTTAGGTATTTAGGCATTTATTTATCTTTATTTATGAGGAGGTTTTATGCCTTTTTTTAGGAAGAAGATTTATGCCTGTGCCGGATACAACACAATCGCCTTAGGCACAGGAAGAAAAGAGTTCCATCCGAAAAAACCAAGGCCGGGCATTGAGCATTACATAAAGGAAGCCGGGCTCGGTGCAATTGAGCAGATAAAGAATCCTGAAAATATTGATGAAGGGGTCATTGGTAATTTTATGGCAGACAGATTCTGTAAACAGGGTAATCTGGGCGGATTCTTTCCTTATGTTCACCAGACATTCCAATATAAACCCTGTATACATGTTGAGGGTGCCTGTGATTCTGGCGGACTTGCACTGGTTACCTCAGTAAAGAATATCCTTTCAGACCTTGCTGATGTTGTGCTCTGTATCGGCGTGGAAATTCAAAATACGGTCAAGGCACTATATTGTGCTGATTATCTTGCCGCAGCAGGATGGTTCTCTGGTGAAAGAAAGAATGGGCATGCATATTTCTTTCCTGACCGATTTTCGCAGCGTGCCGGTGCTTATATGAAAAAGTTTGGTGAGACAAAGACCAGAGAAGCGATGGCGCAGTGGTTTGTGAATGCAATTGAGAATGCAAGAAGGAATCCAAAGGCACAGGAATACCATAATACAGTTCAGGATCTATTCGCATTGGGTATGTCAAAACCCAATCCCAGAGCATTCTGTGAATTTTTGAATGTTTATGATTGTTCAAAGGTATCAGATGGGGCGAGTGCTTTAATCTTTGCTTCAGAAGAAGGGTTAAAGAAGATTGGAGTTGAAAAAAATGATGCGATTGAGGTTATTGCTTTTGCGCAGGTGCAGGATAACCTGACAACAGCACCGCCAGAACTGACAAAGTTAACGACCTGTGAGATTGCTGCAAAGAGGGCATATGAGCGGGCAGGTATAAAACCTGCAGATTTGAGCGTGCTTGAGGTTCATGATTGTTTTACGATTGCGGGCATTATGGCAGTTGAGGCAGCAGGATTTGCAGGCTATGGAGAAGGTGCAGATTTTGTAAAGGCAGGTAAGACAAAATTGACCGGTGAGATCCCGACAAATACTACTGGTGGCCTTATTGGTTATGGCCATCCAACCGGTGCAACTGGTGTGCGGCAGGCAGTGGATGTGGTTCATCAGTTATTAAATACGGCAGGCGATTGCCAGGTCAAAATTGACCCTGCGCGTCCATTTGGCATGCTTTTAAGTATGGGTGGAGATGATAAAACTGTGGTTGCAATGATTTTTAGAAAATCAGAATAGGAATACTATTGATGATTGGTTCACAGATCTATTTCTTTGATGAACTTGATTCTACAAATGAATATGCAAAAAGGATTCTCGGTAATATCAAAGAGGGTGCAGTAGTCTTTGCTGAGACACAGACAGAAGGTAAGGGCAGACTTGACCGTAAGTGGTTTTCGCCAGAAGGCGGAATATATATGTCTGTAATCCTTTTTCCTGATAAACCCTTATTAATACCGGTTCTTGCCGGAGTCTCCATCTGCGAAGTATTTAATGCTTATGATATTCTACTTGGTATAAAATGGCCCAATGATATTCTACTTAACGAAAAAAAGGTTGCAGGAATCCTTATTGAAACCATTGACAATGCAGTAATAATTGGTATGGGTATAAATTTGAATATTACAGAATTTCCTGCAGAGTTGAAGAATACTGCTACTTCTATCTTTTTAGAAACAAAGAAAATGTTTGATAAAATGATGATATATAATGACATCTGTCAGGAACTGGAGCGTGGCTATGACCAACTAAAGAAAAATAAAGTGAATGAAATCCTGCAGAAATGGCGTAATTATACAGTAATGTTTGGTAAGACCGTGAGTGTTGAGACGCCTGATAGAGTGATAACTGGAAGGGTAATTGATATAGGAGGAAATGGTGCACTAATTCTTTCGCTCCCTGACGGAAAGATTGAAAAAGTGATGGCAGGAGAATGCAGAATTGTTAAGCCATCAGGAAAATGAAGACAGATTGTGCAGGAAAAAGGAAAAAAGTGAAAGGTAACTATTATGCAATATAGAAGATTTAAAAATTACTATGTTTTGCGTCTGCAAAAAGGTGAAGAAATCATCGCTACAATTATAAATTTTGTGAAAAAGACAAAGGTAAAAGGTGCTTTTCTTTATGGACTGGGTGTAGGTGAAAAACTTACCCTTGGTTATTTTGATGCCCATAAAAAATCGTACATTAAGAAAAAATTCAATGCAGAATACGAATTTACCAGTCTTCTCGGCAATATTTCTTATGCTGGAAAAGAACCAGTAATCCATATTCATATCACTATTACTGATTCAAAATTCAATGCCTTTGGTGGCCATCTGTTTGAAGGATATGTTCCGGCAACCTGCGAGATTGTTATCTTCCCACTTGCGGGCATATTAAAAAGGAAGAAAGACTTAATAACTGGTCTTAACCTGCTTGACCTGTAATGAATGTCCGGTATATAGTTTCCTTATAAGGGGATTTAATGATTCAAATTTATACTGGTAATGGAAAGGGGAAGACCACAGCAGCACTGGGTCTGGCATTGCGTGCAATAGGCCATAATAAAAAGGTGATAATGATTCAATTTATGAAAGGTAAGATTAATTATGGTGAACTAAAATCTGCAAAATATCTGAAGAATTTTACAATTGAGCAGTTTGGAAGGCCTGATTTTGTGGATAGAGACAATCCCGCAGAGATTGATAAAAAATTTGCAATGGAAGGGTTTGAAAGGGCAAAACAGGTAATAAAGAGCAAGAAATTTGATATTGTTATTCTTGATGAGTTGAATGTTGCAGTGGATTATGGATTAATTCCTGTTAAAGCAGTGCTTGAACTTTTTGAGAAAATCCCAAGAAAAATAGAACTGATTATTACAGGTAGATATATGCCTGAACAATTTAAAGGCTATGCAGATTTGATCAGTGAAATCTGTGAAGTTAAACATTATTTCCAGAAGGGGGTAAAGGCAAGAAAGGGTATAGAATATTAGTGGAATGCTTGACATTTATTCCAATTTCATTATAATAAATATTGGTCTTCTGGATATTTAAGAAAATTAGCAAAGCAATTATTTTCAGGGATTTGGTTGTTATCAAAAAGATTAAAAGGAGGTCTATGATATTCCCGATAGACAAGATTTGGGAGCATTATCAGAACAAATATAAGGCTATAAACATTGCTGCGCTACATGCGCGCAGAATAAAAGACAAACAACTGCAGGGTTTGATTGATAAGGCGGTTAATCCTGTAAAAGAGGCATTGATAAGTTGTATAAAGGGTGAAATAAAATATAAAGAGTGAAGGTTATTTTAGGGATTACTGGTTCTATTGCCGGTTATAAAGCATTAGAACTCATCAGATTTTTAAGACGCCGTGGTAATGAAGTGAAGGTTGTTTTGACACCATCTGCGCTCCAATTTGTTACACCATTGAGTTGTCAGACACTCTCTGATAACGAAGTATATATAGAGCAGTTCTGCCTCACAAAAGGGATAAAACATATTGCCTTAAATGAGTGGGGTGATATACTTGTCATTGCTCCTGCGACGGCAAATATCATTGGTAAGGCAGCCAATGGTATTGGCGATGACCTTTTGTCTACAACCTTTTTATCTTTTCAAAAACCAATCCTTTTTGTGCCGGCAATGGATGCCGGAATGTGGGAAAACAAGATAGTTCAGGAAAATGTAAAAAGATTACAAAATTATGGTTGTTATTTTCTAAAACCAGATTCCGGACCACTTGCTTCAGGTAAGATAGGAAAAGGAAGATTCCCTCCAGTTGAACGAATTTATAAAAAGATAGAGGTCTGTTATGCAGGCTATAAAATGCTCAACCGTAAAAAGATTCTTATTACTGGAGGCAGGACCGAAGAAGATATTGATTCAGTGCGTGTTCTGACCAATCGTTCAAGCGGTCAGATGGCACTGGAACTTTACGAATCAGCCAGATGTCGCGAGGCAGATGTAAAATTGATTTTAGGTGAGGTAAGTATTTCTGTACCGGAAGGACCTGAGATAAAACGGGTAAGGACCTCTGAAGAAATGTATAATATGTTGAAACAACAGATTGTCTGGGCTGATGTTTTAATAATGGCAGCTGCAATTGGCGATTATAAACCGTCAAAATTTAATACCACAAAAATCCATTCAAAAACGCTGACATTAGATTGTAAAAAGAATATTGATATATTACGGGCAATCAGTAAATATAAGAAGAAAAAGATTTTTGTTGGATTCTCAGTGGAAGACAAAGATGCCTTAAAACGGGCGCGTAAAAAGATTAGGGAAAAAGGACTGGATTTTATCATTTCCAATCCAGTATCTGTTATTGGCAAGTCCACAAGTTCAGCAACAATCATTACAAAAGATGGAAGATTATTTGAACCAGGAACGATGAGCAAATGGGAACTGGCAAACTATATCCTGGACCTGATTGTTGATTGAGATCTAAAAAATGCTTGAAGATAAACACATACCACCCCATTCTCTTGAGGCAGAAGAATCGGTTATCGGTTCAGCACTCCTTGATGAATCAGCAGTAATCAAGTGCCTTGAATTATTAAAAGAAGAGCATTTTTATTCGCCTGCCAATCAAAAGATATTTCGTGCGATTGCGGACCTATACAACCATAATGTCACACCGGACCTGGTGACCGTGACCGATTGGTTGAGAAAGAATAAATTGCTTGATGAAGTTGGTGGTGCTGATTATATATCCAATATCATTGCGAGCGTAATCACCACTGCCAATGTTGAACATCATGCGCGGGTGGTCCTGGACAAGGCAATAAAGCGGAGTTTAATTCGTTCTTCAATGGAGATACTTAAGAACGCATTTGAAGATGCCCAGAGTGCTGCAGAAATGGTAGATATTGCCCAGAATATGGTTTTTCAAATCAAAGAGAGGGGATTGAGAAAGGAGCCGGTCCATATTCGCGAATACGTTACCAGGATCCTTGAAAACGCTGAGAAAATGCGCGGGGCACGTCTGATAACGGGTGTGGAAACGGGTTATTTTGGTCTTGATGAAAAGACCTCTGGTTTTCAAAAAGGAGATTTTATCGTTATTGCGGGCAGACCGAGTATGGGTAAGACTGCTTTTGCCCTTAATATTGCTGCATTTGCGTCAATAAAAAATAATATTCCAGTGGCAATCTTTTCTCTGGAAATGTCGGCTGAAGCCCTGGTCCAGAGAATGCTGTGTAGTGAAGCAGGTGTGAACTTAAGGAATTTGCGGCGTAATATTCTGTCTCAACAGGACTGGGTGAATTTAGCAACTGCTGCGGGCAATTTACACCGTGCACCAATATTTATAGATGACAGTGCGGCAATGACAATGCTGGAATTGAAAACCAAAGCCCGTCGCCTCAAAGTTGAACATGATATTCAACTAATGATAATTGATTATATGCAACTAATTGCCGGTACTGCCAGCACCAAACAGGTGGTTTCGCGTCAGCAGGAGATTTCAGAAATTTCTCGTTCTCTAAAGGCGCTTGCCAAAGAATTAAATCTGCCCCTGGTTGTGGTTTCCCAATTATCAAGGATGCCTGAGCACCGCGAGAAAGACCATAGGCCCAGGCTTGCGGATTTGAGAGAAAGTGGCGCCATTGAACAGGATGCAGATGTCGTGATATTTATTTATCGTCATGAGTTCTATGACCGTGACAATCCTGATGTCAAAGGCAAGGCAGAGATTGATATTGCCAAACAGCGTAATGGGCCTACTGGAAAGATTGAACTCGGTTTTCAGGAAGATTTCACAAGATTCACAAATCTTCTGCCGGGCGGATTTGAGACTGAACAGGAGGTTGAAGAGATTGAACCTTTTTAGCAATATTGCCGAATATACAGAGTTCTTTGTGCGCAGTTTCTTTTTCCGCTGGAATATGCGTAAGCACCGCGACCGCATACTGGAACAGATTGATAGTGTGGGTATTGGTTCTTTACCTATTATTGTAATAATTTCGTCTTTTCTTGGACTCGTGACAACGGTTCAGCTTTCTTACCAGCTCCTTGGTTTGCTTCCAAGATACTTTCTTGGCGCTACTGTGGGCAGGATGGTCTTGATTGAACTTGGACCGATTCTCACCGGTTTGATTGTCAGTGGCAGGTGTGCTTCAGCAATGGCTGCTGAAATAGGAACGATGCGTGTGACCGAACAGATTGATGCCCTTGAATCTATGGCAATAAATCCATACCATTTTCTGAATTTTCCCAGAATCTTTGGGACGATGATTTCCTTACCTATTCTTACGATCTTTTCTGAATTTGTTTCAATCTATGCGGGTGGTCTATATGCACATGCGTTTTTAAATGTGCCATTGGATGTGTATAATTATGGACTGGTGCGTAACTTCTTCACGCGCGACCTTTTTGGTGGGTTGCTCAAGGCATTCCTGTTCTCCTTTGCGATATCAATTTCAGGCTGCTACTTTGGATTTAAGGTAAAGGGTGGTGCAAGAGAAGTAGGTATTGCAACGACCTACGCAGTGGTTACCGCCTGTATGCTCATTCTGATCTTAGATTTTATCGTTGCCCTGGTGGTTTTTGGCTGATGATTGAGATAAAAAATTTGACAAAACAGTTTGATGGACACTATGTCCTTGATAATGTAAGTTTTCAAGTTGTGGAGGCAAAACTTGTGGTTGTGCTTGGACCTTCAGGAACTGGCAAGACCATTTTATTGAAATCTATACTCCGTCTGATACCGGCAGATAATGGTGAGGTCTATTTTGATGGAAAGAATATTCTGACTGCAGATGAACAGGAAGTTTACCAGATTAGAAAGGATGTGGGCTTCATTTTTCAGAGTAGTGCCCTTTTTGATTCTATGAATGTCTACGAGAATATTGCCTTACCCCTTATTGAGCATACTACAATGTCAAACAGAGGGATAAAAGAGCAGATAAAAAATTTACTGGAAATCGTTGGCTTGCCGGGAAAAGAAAGACTCTATCCAAGGGCACTATCTGGCGGAATGAAGAGGCTTGTTTCAATTGCCCGCGCCCTGACATTGAGCCCTAAATACCTTTTTTATGATGAGCCAACCACAGGCCTTGACCCGGTAATGCGGGAGAGGATTGTCAATTTGATAATCAGTCTTAAAAAAGATTATCAGAAGAGCGGAATTGTAGTAACCCATGACCTGGAAACAGCTGAGGCAGTGGGAGATGTAATATATATGTTAAAGGATGGTAAGATTAAAAAATTGGAAAGGATTGAGAAAGGAATATATGGATAGTCAAATTAAAAAAACACTGGTTGGTATATATATCCTTGGTGGTGTCATTCTTTTTATTGTTTTTTACATTATCCTCTCGGGTAAGATTTCTCTCCATCCCACCAGGGAAATAAAAGTCTATTTTGATGATGTCACTGGATTGCGAACAGGTGACCCGGTAATTATATATGGTCTTGAAAAAGGAAAAGTAAAATCATTACACCTTGAAGGCGATAAAGTGCTCGTTGTGCTTGCGATAGACCGTGGTATGCAACTATCTGATGATTCAAAGATCTCCATTAGACTGGTAAATTATCTTGGTTCTGACCGTTATATTAAAATTTTACCCGGCAAGAGCGGTGTTATTCCTGAATTTTATTATGGCTATAATACGTCATTTGACCTTGATGTGGTAGTAGCAAAACTTGATAGTTTGAGCAGCATTTTTGAAGGATTCAAGTTGCCGGATCTAAATAATCTTGGCGATAAATTTTCTCGCTCATTAGAATCAAATCTCAAAGAACTCGTGGCGATGATAAGAGAGCCCAGGGACCAGCTTGGCTTGCTCATATTAAAGATTGGAGTTCTCACTGATTCATTGAACAGTATTATCAAAAAACCAGGAACGGTTTCAAGGCTTGTTGAATCTGATGAATTGTATGAAGAGGTCAGGGCAACGAATCAGGCATTAAAAGCGCTCATTGAGGATATTAAGGCAAATCCTAAAAAATACCTTGAGATAAAAGTTTTCTGATGAAGAATAGATTTGTTTGCCAGAATTGTGGTGCCTATTCACCCAAATGGCTGGGCAGATGCCCGAACTGTGGTGCTTATAATTCAATGGTGGAAGAGGTTATTGAGAAGGCAGATTCCACAATCAAAAATGTAAAACCGGTCATCCTTTCTGAAGTTCCTTTTGAAAATTATCAACGTCAGTCCGTGGGGATTGCTGAAATGGATAGGGTCCTGGGTGGTGGACTTGTGCCGGGGTCGCTAATTCTACTCGGCGGTGACCCGGGTATTGGTAAATCAACATTGATGCTACAGATTTCTGACTTTGTAAGTATTAATGGCAATAAGGTTCTTTATGTAAGTGGTGAGGAATCATCATCCCAGATAAGATTGAGGGCAGAAAGGCTCAGCGCAAAAGTGGATAAGATTAACATCCTTGCTGAAACTGAACTTGATACAATATTGAATGTTGCAGAGGAAGTTAAGCCCGATTTAATGGTTATTGATTCTATCCAGACTGTTTATAAATCTGCGCTCTCCTCAGCGCCAGGTAGCGTTGCCCAGGTGCGCGAATGTGGTAGTGATATAATGCGATTTGCCAAGAGCCATAATGTAACCACAGTAATTATTGGTCATGTAACAAAATTTGGGGTTATTGCCGGACCAAAAACCCTTGAGCATATTGTTGATACTGTATTATATTTTGAAGGAGACAGGGAAGGACAGTATCGGATTTTAAGAGCAATTAAAAATAGATTTGGCGCCACAAATGAACTCGGTGTATTTGAAATGACCGGTGGTGGTTTGAAAGAAGTGATGAATCCTTCCAGTATATTTATATCAGATGTAGTTGCACCAGGTGCAGTGATTGTATCGGTCATTGAAGGTTCGCGTCCATTTCTTGTTGAGGTTCAGGCATTGACCAGCCCAACCTTTTTTAATTATCCCCAGCGTGTTACAACAGGTATTGATTACAAAAGACTTGCCATGCTTCTGGCAGTACTGGAGAGAAGGGTGGGAATTAATGTTTATGGACTTGATTGTTTTGTTAATGTGGCGGGTGGTATAAAACTTTCTGAAACATCAAGCGACCTCGGGATACTGTTGGCGATAGCATCTTCTATAAAGAACAAGGCGCTGGAAAAAGGTTTGCTGGTCATAGGTGAAGTTGGGCTCTGTGGTGAGGTCAGACCAGTTTATGGGGTTGATATAAGATTAAAAGAAGCAGAGAAGTTAGGATTTCAGAAGGCAATCGTTCCTGCCAAGAATAGATTGCCAGAAAAATGTGGTATCAAGACCATTCAGGTCAGCGAAGTGAACGAAGCTGTATCTGCGGTATTTCATACTTGATACAAGGGGGTTAAATGTTGTTTTTTAAGAAAGAAGAACGATTTGTTCTTGATTCATCATGTATCATTGATGGTCGTGTGGTCAACCTATTTGAGAAAAAATTTTTTGAGGGTAAGGTGATTATCCCTTACCTCGTAAAGATTATTGTGCGACGGAAAATTGGTGCGGATACAGATAAAATGATTAATAATTTAAAAAAGGTTGCACCCATTGAATTTGTTGATAAAAATGTTGATGGTGTAGTTGAAGAAGTGTGCGTTTTGAAGACAGCAGAAAGAAGAAAGGCGAAGGTAATAACCGCATCAGATGGATACGATTACTATATCAAATCATTTCCTGATTTGCGGATTATCAATATTAAAGAACTGTATCGTCTTCTTACGCCCATCTTCTTTCCCGGGCGTGTGATATCGGTGCGGATAATAAAAAAGGGCTTGAATGCGAACGAAGGCGTTGGCTATCTGGAAGGTGTAAAAGTCATTGTGGAGAATGGTGCAAAGTATTTGAATCATAATGTTGATTTGGAGGTGATATCAATGATACAATCTGATACAGGAAATCTCGTATTCTGTCGGGTAGCAAAACCTCCGGAAAATGTAAATGGTTCAGAACAACAGGTAAATAAAACCGAGCATCAATTATGAATAATAACATTGAGTATCTTGATAAAATATTAAAAAAACTCTGTGAGGCAAACGGGTTGGGCTATTCAGGCGATGTTGCGGAGATTGTGGTGAACGAGATAAAGCCTTTCACTGATAGTGTAAAGGTATATGACGATGGTAGTGTCTACGGTGTTATTACTGGAATGAGCAGAGTTCAAGTGATGCTTGCCTGCCATCTTGATGAGATTGGGTTTTTAGTTAGTTATGTTGAAAATAATGGTTTTCTACGATTCAGACCGATTGGCGGATGTGATGAAAGGGTATTGCCCGGGCAGGAGGTAATAATTCTTGGCAATAAGCCAGTTAAAGGTTATATCGCGGCAAAACCACCACACTTAATGACCAGGGAAGAACAACAAAAGGTATTAACGATTGATAAACTATATATTGATACAGGATTAAAACCACAGGTGCTCAAAAAACTTGTAAAGATTGGTGATATCATATGTTTTGCCGGATACTACAATAGACTTCAGGGTAATATGAGAAGTGCCAAGTCCCTTGATAATCGTGCAAGTGTTGCCTGTGCCATTCTCGTAATGCGTGAACTGGCAAAGGTAGGTTCTCCTGTGACGCTCCATTTTGTTGCGACGAGCCAGGAAGAGTTTACTGGACTGGGTGCGCGTATCCATTCTTTCCGTTTAAAACTTGATTATGGGATTGTGATTGATGTAACACATGGAGAGTATCCAGGACTTGCTGAAGGCGAATATTTTGGATTGAACAAAGGACCAGCCATTGGCCGTGGTGCAACAATTCCTCAGAAGTTATATCGACTCCTTGTGGAAATAGCAAAGGCGCAGGAGATACCATACCAGATTGAGCCATTACCTGGTCAAACTGGCACTGATGCAGATGCGATCGCATTCAATAAAGAAGGGATTCCAACCTGTGTTCTCGGTATTCCTTTGCGCTATATGCATACACCGGTGGAAGTCGTTTGCTTGAAAGATATTGAACGGGCTGCGCGCCTTGTCATTGAATTTCTAAAGAAGATTTGATTTTTAAAAAATTAGAAAGGGGTATTTATGGATTGGGGTTTAAAAAATAGATTATCACGCATAATTATACCTGCAACCGGCAGGACCGTGATGCTTGCAGTTGACCACGGCTATTTTTTAGGTCCTACATCGGGACTTGAAGTGCCCGCAAAAACTATCAGACCACTGTTGCGATTTGCTGATTCCTTAATGCTCACACGCGGCGTATTACAGACCTCGGTGCCAGCAGATTTTGATATTCCCATAGTTCTTCGTGTATCTGGCGGAACGAGTATACTGGCAAAGGATTTGTCCAATGAAGGTATTACTACTTCAATCAAATCTGCTGTGCGTTTGAATGCCTGTGCAGTAGCATTATCAATCTTTGTAGGTTCTGACCATGAAAAAGAGACCTTACTTGCATTATCAGAACTTGTAAATCAGGCAGAAGAATATGGTATTGCAGTGCTCGCTGTTACTGCCGTGGGCAGAGAAATGACCCGGGATGCAAAGTATTTGAGCCTTTGCTGCAGGATTGCGGCTGAACTCGGTGCCCATTTTGTAAAGACCTATTATTGTGAAGAATTTGAAAAGGTCGTTGAGACCTGTCCGGTGCCAATTGTGATTGCAGGTGGGAAAAAATTGCCAGAAAAAGAGGCATTACAACTTGCGTATAATGCCATAAACCATGGCGCAGTGGGTGTGGATATGGGCAGGAATATATTCCAATCTGAAGACCCGGTTGCGATGATACAGGCGGTCAGGGCAATTGTGCACAAAAATGCGAGTGTGGAAGAAGCATACGAGATATTCAATAGTAAAAGAAAATGATATAGTGCTGGTGCTGATAATAATTAACCGATTATTATTTTATAAGTGAGGTTTTTTGCGTGTTGCAGTCTATTACAATAACCACGATATAAGAATAGAAGAAAGACCAATACCTGAAATTGGTGATAACGAACTACTGGTAAAGGTCATTGCCTGTGGAATATGTGGCAGTGATGTAATGGAATGGTACAGGGTAAAGAGTGCACCAAGGGTATTAGGGCATGAGATTGCCGGAGAAATAATAAAAAAAGGAAAGAATATAAAAAATTTTAAAATTGGTGATAGGGTATTTGTATCACACCATGTGCCCTGTAATGAATGCAGGTATTGTAAGAAAGGTTTTCATACAGTATGTGAGACATTGAAAAAGACCAATTTTGACCCGGGAGGCTTTTCCCAGTGTGTGCGTGTTCCTGAAATCAATGTGAAATTTGGGACCTTTTTGCTTCCTGATGAAATAAGTTATGAAGAAGGGACATTTATTGAACCTCTGGGTTGTGTTATCAGGGGCCAGCGCTTTGCTGACATAGATCAGTGTGAGAGTGTGCTTGTCATTGGTTCTGGGATTGCTGGTATACTACATATCAAACTGGCAAAGGCAATGGGCGTAAAAAAAATTTTCGCCACAGACATTAATGAATATCGGTTAAACTTTGCACACAGGTGTGGGGCAGAGGTGATTAATGCAAATGATGATGTGCCTGGACTATTAAAAAAAATGAACGCTAACAGATTGGCTGACCTGGTAATTGTTAATACTACTGCACTCAGTGCATTTGAACAGGCATTTTCTTCTGTTGACCGTGCTGGAACCCTGCTTCTATTTGCGCCTACTGCACCTGATGTGCGTATTCCTTTACCCCTTTTTGACCTGTATTTCAAGGGCGTGAGGATTGTTTTTTCCTATGCCGCAGTTGCCCAGGATATAATTGAGGCGATTGAACTATTAAAAAACAAAAAAATAGATGTCCTTGATATGATTACACATAGATTTGGTCTAACTGAGATTCAAAAAGGATTTGAACTTGTGGAAAAGGCAGATAAATCACTCAAGGTCATCATTGAACCCCAGAGGGTGTAAAAAATCTGTCCGCCAAAGTGTATTGGCATGGTTCATTCTGCAAAAAGCCTAACGCTATTGCCAAAATTCAAAAGAAACCTAATATTTTATAATCTATAGCCTATGCCAGATTATTAATTTTTGGGATTATTTCCTTGTTCAATTAGTCTTTTATTATATCCTCTTATCAGTTCCATCATTACATCAAGAGTCACATATTCAACATCAGTATGTCTACTGTTAAGTATTTTCTGTATCATTTTTAATTTCTCAAAGATGGATGTATTGACTGTATAATGTGGATTATAAATATTGTAGATGACCGGCAAAAACAGCGGCCTATTTTTATTCTCATTTATTGTATTGGTAATCGCATCGGCGAGTGCTGATATATCGGTGGTGTCACCTAAATGTCTTAGAGGCCTGTTTATTGCAAGCCTTACTGAGGGATAACTATCTTTTACCATTATATAACCCTGTTCTTCAGGCGGCCAATAGCCATCTAAAAATCCAAGCATCTCAGGATAGGCATCTATAATTCTTTTCATATAATAGAGATTTGTTGTGTCATCGTTCCTGTCTCCCATAAGCTTAATAATCTTGATGTCAAGTTTTCTTAAATAAGATGCTGTTATATTAGGCATATTGGAAAAGTCTTTGAAATCAAAGTGGTTTGTTAAATGCCAGCCAAGTCCGCTCACATCAGCAATAAAATAATCATTAGTGGATCTTGTTTTGTAATAGTATTCCAAGATTACGGGTGCAAGGTCTATTAATTTGGGTGGGATACCCCAGGTAAACGGGATTTTGCCCCGCAATGGAGAGTCCCAGTCCTTGGAGTAGTGCTGAAGGGTTAAAACTGGATTATCGCCATCCATTGAAATAAAAGCAATATAGACCTTTGGCTCAAGATTTAAATTTAGGTCTTTTTTATGCTGCTTATATTTGATCCCTCCGGCAGGGAGTTTTGAAAAGAATGATAGATTGTGGATTCTATTCATATCACCAATCCATAACTTCCCGGCTTTACTTGCCAATTTAATTTGTTCATATTCCTTACAATAATATTTATTATCAACCCATCCTTCGTCAGCCCAACCCATAATATAATGGGTTTTGTCAAAAATCTTCAGATGAAAAAATGAGGTATCAGAACCATCCCTTAGATCATAGCATCTGTCAGGTCATATTTTATTGGATATTTTGATAAAGGTATATCATTAATTGTGCGGGGGGTAATTAAAATCAAGGATTCAAATCCCGCCAGATTTGTTGCAATTGCCTTCACCTGGAATAGGAGTTTTTGATATTCTGGCGGGTCTTTGATGGCAAGAGAATCGGGACTACCAGGATTAAAGAGCACACAGCCCTTAAAATTTCCCTTTGATATAAGGTTTTTCAAGCAATCCTCATAGGTAATCAAGATATAAGAAACTTTGAACCTTTTTAGCCAGCGATATATGCCCTGGCCTTCATAATCATCATAGTTGTGAAGTAGGACAAGGCGCGGTTTTTTTCTATTTAAACCTGCCTGAATAGATGCCAGAAGTATTCGTCGGTCTGCCATTGTATAATCAAATTTTTCAATTTTTGAGTCCAGATTGAGGTCATGGAGATTAATTGCATAAACAATATTCTTATCATCAGAAAGTTTCAACAATTCTACATAGTCAATGAACAAATCAAGAGTGCCAAACCAATCTATTATTGCCTGCACACTATCCTCAGGTTCAGAAAGACGGAAAAAGATTTCAAAAACCTGCCAGTCATAATCAGTATTGAAATAAGAGGCATATATTGGATAAAGTGCAAGGATATGGGTTTGATTTTTTGCCCGCGAAAGAATTTTAATAACTGAAATGGGATTAATTATTTCTTTATCATTGCGTGCCTTAATAATAAAATCAACGCGGTAAATGCCTACGGATAATCTTTTGAATGATGTAACTATACTGCCCCTTTCTTGTTTTGTCGTAAAAATTGCCAGACAACTACTATTTGTGGCATTCCTGTCAAATGTAATTTCTGCACATTTTTCCGGATAGCAAAATTCCTCTGCTTCCTTATGGATTATCAAGACACCGTCACCATTAGATGATGGCAAAAATAAAACAAACATAAAAAAGAGTAAAATCAGGCGATTAGTCTTGCCTATCATAGAATTATTATATTATTTTGAATCAAGGTGTCAATGAGTGAGTAATTGGGTATAACGTCTTTCATCAAAATAAAATCTTACCGAAATTAAATTAATATTTTCAAGAATAAAAGGGGATAAGTTAGTCATTTTTTTTATCCTTTTTATAATATCTAAATTTATTGTGGTAGGCAAGATCAAGTTGTTTAAGTAAAGAATTGATCTGGTCCACAATCTTAAAGTAGGAAAGTGATTCTTTGGTTGTTTGAAGTTGTTGTTTCTTTTCTGTTGTCACTTGTGGTGATTTTAAGACCCGATTGTAAGGGGTATCAAGATTGTAAACCCGATATACATGACCACCCACCCGCACCCGCCGCCTCAGCTTCTGCGTGGGAATAAAATAATTATGGCGTAAGGAAATGAGCAGCATTAATTCCTTTAAAATCCGATACTCAGCTTCGGTCTCATAGCGCCGATAACCAACATAACTACGCACCATTGTCCAGTTCCGACTTTCCACATAGGGATTATCATTTTTGTGATAAGGCCGTGAACGCGTATAATTTATCCCATATTGCTGCGCATAACGCAAAACATGGGCATTGATAAATACTGAATCATTATCTACATGCCGGCTATGAACCACAAAAGGCACTGATTGATCAATGCTCTTTAAGGCACTTTCCGTCCACACCTGAGCCCGATTCCTTAACGCCCGCAGCTCAGTCCAATCCGTATTAATCTCCGTATCCGTTAGGGTATAACAAAAATCCCCACGAGTATTACTATCACAATGATGCACCAAATCCGTCTCCTGATAGCCAATCTTTCCATATTTAGGCTTATCAAAATAACTTTCCACCGGGATATTCTTTTTGATCACCGAGGCATGCGGATGAGGATAATGTGTCCTGGCAAAACGACACCTTGCTTTGGTCTTTTTTAAGAGCCGGTCAACTGTGGCAGGGCTGATTGTGAGTAGTTTTTTGCGGATGTGTTCTGGTGCATTATTAAGTTTGGTAAGTTTGGTTTGCATTTCAGGGGTAAGGTCTTGTAAATCAGCGGGCTTTTCAAAAAGCATTTTTTGGTGTTCGCGGATGAAAAAGATTAGATGCGGCGAAGCTCGGAAACCACTCAATTCCCAAAGAATTTCCAGATAAGGGACTAATTCTTTAGTGTAGGTCTTTTTACGACCTCGTTTATGGGTAAAGGTGATTGTTGGGTCACCAATCAGTTTTACGCCCTGGGGGGTATAATAGACTTTGTTGGTGTTATTGAGTAGTTTGGTAATGTGTTTACGATGCAATTGGACGACCGCTTCTAAATCATTGAGCATTTCATTCTTCTCTTTTTTTGATGCCTTTTTATAACGTTCGGCATTGATTTTAATTATTGACCTTTTTGCTTCCATGGTATATAATTCTCCTGGTATAGTAATACTTATCATGGGTGCTCCTTTCATGTTTAATATACTCAGGGGCACCCATTTTTTCAAGTAGCTTAACAAGAAGTTTTATTCTGATTAAACCACCCAGTTTCGGTAAGATTATTTTTGAGTAATATCGGCATCTTGACATCCGCAAAAATTTCATTAAGCTTAGCCTTAGAATAATTTAATGGATTCATGGGTGTATCCTCCTTTCAAGCTCTTCTGAGCTTTGTTTAAATCCATTAAAAATACAAACATCAAACATAACATAAGGAAGGATACACCTTTTTCTTTTAATTTCAAGAAGAATTTCCACACTTTTAAGTATATTGCCAGTAATATCGATATATTGACAGTTAATGAATTTTTGGCTATAATCAAAATATGGTTGAACCCAAGAAAGAGAGGTCTTTGATATGATTACTCGTAGATTTGGTCTAACTGAGATTCAAAAAAATTTTGAAATCGTTTCGTTAATATGTGAAATAAAAATTTGCACTATCTCATGAAAATTCTTTTCGTGGTCCATAAATATTGGGAACCCGCTCAGAGTGGCACTTTAGTCTATTACTCTAATCTATTCAAAAGACTGGAGATAAATCACGAGATAGCCGTTTTCCTCCCGGTTCATAGAAAAAATATTAATATTTACGCCAAAAATAAAAAAATTTTTACTGTTCCGCTAAACTATACTATCAATCCTACAGCAAGGTTTCCTATTTATGACCCACACTCAGTTTTTGATAAAGATATCGAAGAAAGATTTAAATTATTGATTGAACAATTTCAACCAGATGTAATTCATTTTCATCACCTTCTGGGATTGCCCTTTAGCTGTTTGGAAATAGCTATAGAATCTAAAACTCCTGTGATATTCAGTATCCACGACTTTTGGACTCTGTGTCCCCGCGTTCATTTATATAATGGGGACAGTCAAATTTGTGAAAATTATAATGATGGAGCACATTGTGCGTTCTGTATAAATAAAAATTTAGAACTTAAGGATAAATTAAAAACATTTTCCAGGGATATTTTGTTTACTAAAGAGCGTAGACACAATTTTTACCGATGGCGTTACCAATATATTATGTCTTTGCTCAGAAAAGTATCATTAATTACTGTGCCATCTGATTTCGTGAAACAAATCTATTTAAACTCCGGAATAAGCGAACAAAAAATTTTATTATTACAATTGAGTTTGAATTTACCAACTTTCCGAAAAGAGCCTTGCGAAATTGATAATAAAGTGCGTTTTGGGTATATCGGTAGTATTCAAAATCATAAAGGTATTCGTGATCTCATCCAGGCGTTTGTGAATGTCAATAGAGGCAGAGCTGAATTATTAATATATGGTGAAGGGGATTATTTAAATTTGAGTAAACAAATACGACCGTCTGAATCCCGGTATGTTCAATTCAAGGGTGTATTTAATCATTCGATGAAAACCGCAATCTACAAATCAATGGATTTTTTGATTGTGCCATCAAGGTGCTATGAGACATTTTCTTTTGTTGCCCGCGAGGCATTATTTTATAAAGTACCCATCATTGCTCCCGCTCATTCAGTATTCTTAGAGATAGTGGAAACTAAAAAAAATGGGTTATTATTTTTACCCTTAAACTGGAAGTCTTTGGCAAAAATATTGGAAGATATTATATCACAAAATATAAAAGTTAATCTAAATAATTCAGATTCAAAAATGCCTCAGTTTGACGAACATATCGATTCATTACTTTCAGTATATCAATCTTTCAAAAAGAAAAAATGAACGAGTTATCTATCATTCTGGTAAATTATAATACGACTGAGGATATGATTGAGTGTATTAGGTCAATTCTACAGTCTGAAATAAAAATGAGTTACGAGATTATTGTCGTAGATAATGATTCTAAGAATCAGGAGGCAGTTGTCAGCCAGATAAAAAGTGTTTTTCCTAAATTAAAAATAATCGCCAATAAGAAGAATGTTGGTTTTGCGGCGGCTAATAATATTGGCATAAAGTACGCCCAAGGTAAAGTATTGTTTTTTTTAAATCCAGATATAATTGTTGATAAGAAAGCCATAGCGAACCTATATGACTTTTTAAAAAATCATCCTGAGGCAGGTCTGGTTGGTCCTTTGACTATTGACAGCAATGGGAAAGTAGATTATTACTGCGGCCGTGCTTTCCCCAATTTGATTAATGAAATTCTTCACCATTCTGGTTTATCCAAAAGTTTTCCCCAAAACAGATTTTTGGGACAGGGATTAATGACCTACTGGGACCATACGACTACTAAAGAGGTAGAAGCGATACAGGGCTCAGCGATGATGGCACGAATGGATGACATATTGAAAATTGGTGGGATGGATGAGAGTTTCTTTCTCTTTTGTGAAGATACAGATTGGTGTTATCGCTTTCGAAAAATAGGCAAGAAAAACTATCTTTGTGCTGACGCACTGGTTGTTCATAAAAGACATGCCAGTGCGCGGGGCAAAGAAAATCTTATTTACACTATTGGCATTACAAGTATCTATAAATTCATTTTAAAGCATTATGGTCGTCTGAGTGCAATCATCTATCGTATAATAATATTTTGCATCTATTTAGTAAAATTAATTTTTTGCATTTTTTCTTCTTCGCAGAAATGCAAATTATTTGTTCTGTTTGTATTGTGGTCGTTAGGAATATCTAAATTCGTGCGGAACAGTAGGGGACACCCGATATTAAAGGTTGCGGGCTGCAGATTTACTTAAAGAGAGTTCTAATACAATCAATAGCGTACTTATTATCCGTCCTGGCTATAGTTTCTATTCGTTTACGAACACACACTGCCAGTTCATCTCTTAATTTGCGATCATTAATTAACCGGTTCAAGGCATTGGCTATTAGTAAAGGGGTATCCAGGGCATTAATACATAGAAAACGAGCCAAAAATTCATCATCGGATATCAGGTCAATATCGTAAGAAGTAAAAACTGGAATACCCAAGCACATCCTCTCACATACTGCATAGCTAAAACTTTCTGTAAATGTCACCTGGAGTGAAGCTGTCATTGCTGCAATGAGCGAATAATAATCGTTTGGTTCTAACCACCGATGTTTAACAACTGAAGCACCTATTACCTTAATAACTTCATCTATTTGGGGATTGTTAATGTTAATGTGTAAAGAGCCATTTATGCCACTCATTTTAAATGCCAGTATCTGGTTCAATATATTTTTCCCGGGCCGCAGTGCGCAGAATAAATCAATGTTGATGCCTTCTAAACTTTTTGGTTGGATGCTATCAAATCTATGTAAATCAATGGTATAAGGAAAATAGAGCGCATTATTTAGAACCTTACCCAAAGATTCATTGAGCCTTTTATTTAATAACACATATTTTAAATTTCCGGCTTTTAAATGTTTATGAATATTAAGAAAAACCGGTATCTCATGGCCCGTCAATTCATTTTGTCCAAGTGTGCTACATAAAATTAAACTGGGTGTAATGCCCTCCCGATTCAATTTGGAAAGGATTATTTCATACCTTTTATCCCAACCGGCAAATATAATATTGTTGCCGTATTTAAATACTTTCTCAGCCCTGATAGGGGATAATTTACTAAGTATTTTATTCTCAATCTTACCTAAGTATTTCACATGAGAGAACATCGGCGGGGACAAAAATGATTCAATAAACTCTATATCACATTCTACAGTTTCTTTAAGAACCGCTTTTAAATTCTCCAATACACGTTTTGAGCCTGGAAATCTTTTTGAACAGAGTAATAATAATCTACCCATAGGTTATAAATTCCTTTATTCTTTTAACGAAAACTGAATATTGTTTTAAATCTGCGATTTTAAAAAATAAGGTATTGGCAAGGTTAATTTTAGAAATTTTGTGAAAAATTATCAGACCAACTGTTGCTGAAGTAAAGTAAGATATCGTAGAAGCCAATGCTGCTCCATTAATTCCCATTGATGGTATTAAGAGAAAGTCCAAGATAACTGTTGTAATAGATGAAAAAACAACGGTTAAAGTTCCGAGTTCAGGACGGCCGGTCCCTGAAAATCCTGCACATATTACACGGTTAATTGCTAAACCCAGTATGCCCGGCAGAAGTATTAGAAGTGGTGATACTGATGTCAGAAATCGATTGCCAAAAATTAGCTTTATAGCTGGACTTGCGCATAAACCGACAACGATTAACATTATTATAGTAATGGCTATTGTATTACGACTGATTAGCGCGACATACTGGTAGGCATTGCTTTTCTCTTTTGAAGTAATTTCGGGGAAGATAACAGTGCCTACCGCATTTGGGAAATACCATGGAATTTCAGCAAGGACCACTGCTACTGAATAATATCCCACCTGAATTGGGTCTAAGAAAATGTTGATAATAAAATAGTCCAGCCTTCTTTCAAAAAAATTCAGAAGTAATCCAATTTGTGATTTGATTCCAAAAAATAGAGATTTTTTTACAAAGCTGATATTTGGAAACTTAAGAGAAATATCTATTTTCAGAAGTTTGATTAAATTGATGGTATTAACACCAAGCATGGAAAAAATAAGTGCGGATAAACCTCCTTCAACACCCCATATTGGGATGAAAATGATTTGGAAAATTACCATTGCTACACTTCTGAATACCGCCGAGATACTATAATCTTTTAGTCGTTTATGTCCTTGTAGTAATGTAATTAGATGTAAATAAATGAATTGAAACGGAAAAATTAAAAAGCTAAGAAAAAAGTACCTGGTGTTAACCCCTTTTAGAATATTTGTGAGCAAAACATCCTTGAGGCTTAATGATATAGCAAAAAAAATCAATGACATAAATATCGTGTGGTATATATTTGTAGATAATATAACACTCTGAGGATAACTACCCTTACTCAAGTAATAAACATTACCTTCACTCATGCCAAACATAAGAATAATTACCGAAATGGAAATATAATTAAATAACAGGGCAATAATACCTTTGCCTTCAGGACCCAGGAGTCGTGCGACTACCATATTACTAATTAACCCCAAAATCAAACAGATTGCCTGGGCGCCAAAATTATATGTAATATTTGCCAAATGCTTAGGCATATTTACGATAAAGCGACTCCACCGCAGCGATCATTATTGACCATACAAAAATAAAACGATAATGTGCAATACTGGCATTAGTAAGGGCTATTATAAACATTCCCGCAAAATTTAAAATGGTTGAGATGAGAATTATTTTTTCATCTGCAGTCAATGGTTTTGAAAGCAATAAAAAAGCATGTTTGAAAAAAATAAGATATATGAATAAAAAACTGCTCAAACCCAAAATGCCCATCTTCCAGAGTAAATAGATAAAAGAATTGTCAACAGTTAGTTGCTTTGTGTCACGCCAGCGTGTAATGCGCACTGCGCCAAGCCCTGAACCTAATAATAAATTATTTTTGTTTTCCTCTATTGTTTCTTTTAATTCATTGATGCGAATGACCGCAGATTCATCGTAAAGCAAAAATTTTGGGGAAAGGAATACTGAGCTACGAATGAACATAGTAAATAAAACATTTGTCTGGGCAATACGACCGATTAATAAGATTGATAAAATACATACAATTATTATTCCTCCCACAATATAAATCACTCGGTTAATATTGGTCAAAATTTGTTTTCGATAGTGATAAATGAGCATTATTAAAAGAGTAAGAGTGGTTAGAAAAATAGAAAGCCAGAGGGCTCGCTGTTGAGAAATAATTACACCTGCGAATATAAATGGAAGTGAAAATAGACATAACAAACGTTTTTTTGGATTATCGGTATAAATTAATGTTGCACCTAAAAAAGGCACAGCAAATTGTGCCATGTGAATATGCTGTGAAACAATCCTTGTAAGAAAAAAAGAGCCTTTAAAAATACTGATTGCATAGATGAATTGTAGACTAATAAGGACTGAACAAACAAGGAAAAATTTAAATATTTTTTTATAATTTTCTCCCAGAGGTGTATAAGATACTATAAAATAACTGCAAAAGTACAGCAAAGGTAAACAATCTTCTAGGATGTTGCCGAGAAGAGCTCCATTCATTAAGCCATAAATCGTTGAAATAAAAGTGAATATCAAAAAGATAGCTATTGCTTTTTCCATTGTCTGCCATTCAACTTTAAAATGAGAGTAATTTATGTGAATTATCCAGTAACCCAATAATAATAAAAATATGGGTGCAGCAATAAAAGTTCTATAAGTAATAGGAATACCCGGAAAATAAACTGATAATCCAGGTTCCTCAAAAGTTATAATATAAAAGGCGAAGATAAAAAAAAGTTTTTCCAGGGAAAAAGAAATGTAAGTTATAAGAAAAATAGCAACGATAATAATTACAATAATTTTTAAACTTTCAAATGTGGCAATTGAAATCGCCAAAATTGTGACTAAAAAAGTAACGTAAGGTAGTATGGTCTTCATTTTATTGAGTAAACTTATGACAGATACGTCCAAAAAATTTTCGGATTCTTTCATATTGATTTAGTTAGACAATACTGCCAATCAATGTGATGGTTTTTTTAGAATTTTTTTAAATTTCGAAAAATCATTTATTAACGATGATAAAATCTCTACAGCGAATTTGTGATTTTTCGGATTTATTTGAATATCAATTAAGTATTCAAAAAAGAATATCATTGCGATGCTGCCTAATAGGCTGAAGAGAAAACCCAGAATTACGATAGCAGTTCGTTTCGGAAATGAACGCTTCTCAGGGGGAGATGCGCGGTCTAATATCTGAATCGTAGGGGTATCTTTAGCTTCCATTATTTTTGCCTGCTCGTATTGTTGAGTAAGTAACTCATAAACCGCCTCCTGAACTTTAACATCTCTAAGCAAACGTGCATACTCTAAAGATAATTCCGGTAATTTTGCAAATGGAACAGAAAAACCGGCGCCATATTCTTTGTTAGTTTTCTCTGACCCGCCAAATTCTATTTTTCGCAGTTGACTTTTCATTGCTTGAATTTCCTGATTAAGATTGTTAAGATAGGGATTATCAAAAGAACTCGCTGAGCTGATCGCGTCGCGTTGTGCTTCTTTTAGAATGATATCGCTCTTTAACTTAACCACCGCCTCTATGGCGTTCTTGACTTCTTCATCTAAAACAACTGTGCGATGTTTTTCCTGAAATTCTCTCAATGAATTCTCTGCATAAGTTAGAGAATCGCTAACTTGTTTTAGCCTTTTTTCTATAAAAATACGATATTTTTTCCCCATAGTCATAGAGGTTTCAGTATTAAACTTATCAAGTTCTTCAATATAGGCATTAGCAATATCTGTCGCCAGATATTTATTTTTATAAGTAACTGAAACTTCAATTATTCCTTCGGGTGTTATAGATATTTTGGTTATTTTATCAAGCGCTTTTGATGCAGCATACATTGTTTTGGCTTTAAATTCTTTTTTAAGATTGAATCTATTTATCAATGCACTTTTTATTGTGCCACTTCTTAATATAGCAGCATATAAATCTGATGGCGAAGATAATCCAGGTAATCTACCAGCAACCCGGGAAATATTTGATAAACTACTTAAAATACCGCCACTCAATAATCCCAGCATTGATTCAGTTTCAGAACTTGGTGGAAGAATTGTTGTGGTCGCAGTGTATTTATGTGTAATTATTAGGCTCAAAACAACCGAAAACAGAGTGACAAAAATGACATTCTGAATAACAAACTTCCGCCAGCGTATGATTATTTCTAAATATTCTGATGTGGTTTTTCCTTTTTTCATGATAATAATGATATTATATATAAATTAGCATATAAGTCAATATCTCGATGTTACTTGCCATCCCCCAGTTTTTAGAGCGTTTTATAAAATGTCCACATCATATATTGGGGATATTTTGAGGCCCTGAACCAAGTTCAGGGTGACAAAAGGAG
>JBBILZ010000014.1:0-46132 GCA_037444665.1 Caldifarciminota bacterium | reverse complement strand
CAGATGATACTGTTTATATGTGGACGATTCCCAATGCGATTTCGGAAAACTGCAAGATAATGATCTGGGCTTATGGACCACCCAGGCCTGGTGAGCAACAGCCCCGTGGTGTTGCCTGGGATATCTCCTTAAATGTCTTTGCCATCAGACCCCAGACAGGGATTGAAGTTGATAATAAGTATCGGATAAAGGATTACATTCTGAAAATTTCACCAAATCCCTTCCAGAATCACTGCGTGATTAAATTCGAAATACGAAATCCGAAATCCGAAACAAATCCCAATCCGCCAAGAAGTGTGGCGGACCAAATACCAAACACCAAACTACAAATCTACGATGCGAGTGGTAGACTGGTTAAACAATTTAACCATTTATCCGCCAATCAGCGTGGCGGAAATTACCAATTTAATTATGTTTTGTGGTACGGTGACGACGATTCTGGTCGCAGACTTCCTGCCGGTGTATATTTTGTAAGATTAGATTGCCCTGAAAAGGTCTTAATGCAAAAGGTGGTCAAACTTAAATAGAGGGTTCAGGAAGGCAAAATAAGTTTTTGTCAGGTTAAATCTTACTCTGAACTTGTTTCAGCATCCCCTTTGTGCGCTAAAGTGCACCGCTACAATGTCCTCTGGAATGCCGAAAGAATAATTACGGACAACCACAAGGTTGTCCCTACAAAAAGCCTCATAAATGAGCCAACTACAATATCCACTTAAAACTAAATGCCTTAACCAATCCCCCTACCTCCCCCTTTAGAAAAGGGGGATCGAGGAGGATTTTAACCCCAATTGTAGTTGCCCGATTCATCGGGCATTATTCAAGGATTGATTTAGAAACAGGTCTAAAGTTATAGGGCATAGCAGCCAGTATGATTATGGGGCCTGGATGCTTCCTTGATACTCGATACTGGATACTTGATACTCGATACTGAATATCTACAATTTCCTACTTCTTACTTCTTACTTACTACTTACTATTTCCCCATCTCCTATCCCCTGATTCCCCTTGATACCCCCTGATAACCCTTGATTCTCTTTTGGACTTTTAGGCATTTTAATTTTATAAAGGTTGTTCTTATTCAAAGATAAAAAGCCTCATAAATGAACCAACTACTATATTAAAAAGAGGGTAAAAATGTGGCGCAATCAGAATAAATCATCTTGACACTGAGTTAAGAATTATTATAATCATCTGTGAAGTTTGTTGATGAGGTAACAATCTTTGTAGAAGCCGGCCCTGGTGGTAATGGATGTATTTCATTCAGAAGAGAAAAATTTGTGCCCCGTGGTGGACCTGATGGTGGTGATGGTGGTGATGGCGGCTCAGTCTATCTCATTGGTAACAAAATTCTGCAGACCCTTTATGATTTACAATTGAGACCGCATTACAAAGCAGGTCGGGGAATGCATGGTATGGGTAAGGGTATGGATGGGAAATCCGGTGATGATAGATATATCTCTGTTCCACTTGGTATTGAAATCTACAAGGATGATAATTTGCTCGGCGAAATTCTTGAGCATGAACAAAAGATGCTCGTTGCAAAAGGTGGAAAAGGTGGCAGAGGTAATCGCCATTTTGTAACATCAACCAATCGCGCACCTAAAATTGCTGAAAAAGGTGAACCCGGAGAGAAATGTAAATTAAAAATTATTCTAAAATTAATCTCGCAGATTGGCATAGTTGGATTTCCCAATGCGGGCAAGTCTACACTTTTGAAGGCAATGACAAATGCCCAACCTAAAATTGCTGATTACCCATTTACCACACTCACGCCCAACTTAGGTGTGCTCAAAAATAATTACCAAAATGTAGTTATCGCTGATATGCCAGGAATTATTGAAGGTGCACACAAAGGCAGGGGTCTTGGTTTGAAATTTTTGCGCCATATTGAGCGAACCAGAATAATCCTTGTGCTCATTGATACTTCATTATCAGAACCAATCAAACAATATCAGGCAATCCTTGAAGAGTTCAAAAAATATAATGCAACTCTATTAAAAAAACCACGAATTGTAGTTTTTAATAAGATTGACCTGCTTGAAAAAATTGAAAAATTTCCTTTAGCCGAACCAACATTCTACATTTCTGCACTCAAAAATAAAGGCGTGGATAAATTAATTGCCCATTTGAAAGATGAAAATTTCTCTAAAAACTGACAAAGAAACCCTGCTTAAACTTTTAAAGGATTCAGACTTCAATAAAAAATTGAAGATTTTTAATAAATTAGGTGACCTGTCTGAATCCGATAGGATAAAAATCCTGTTAAAGATACTTGAAGACAGTTCCTGGTATCTGCGCGAGCAGGCAACAAAAGAACTCGTTCCATTCGGCAATAAACTTGTCCCCCGGTTAAAAAAACTATGTAATAAAGGATTCTGGTATACCCGTGCAGCTGCCTGTAGAACCCTGGGCGAGATTGGCGACTTGGATGCTACAGGAACAATTCTTAAATTATTATTAAACGATGACAATCCTACGGTTTTAAAAGAAGCAAAACAGGCAATAAAAAAAATTGCTAAAAAAAATGGTGAAGATTTCTTAGCCCTCATCAAACAGCTCAGAAATGAACAGAAACTTGATGAACCTGCATATTCTGTTTTAATTGAGTGCATTCCAGAACAGAAGGAAAAACTAAAAGAAATATTTAAGGAAAAAACAGAATGAGCGATAATTTATTAAACCAGGCAAGAGAATTTGTATTATTGCTCTCCATAGAAAAAATCACTGAATCCCGGTTGTATAACCTTTTAGAAAAATTTAAAACACCAGGGCATATATTAAATGCCCGATATGATGAACTATCTAATATTGTCGGTGAAGACATTGCCCATAGAATATCTTCATTAAAGGTGGACGATGCCATAAAAAGAAAGTACGAGATAATGGAAAAGAAAAATATAAAAGTAATCCCATATTATGCCCGAGAATATCCTTCCTGGTTGAAAAATATTGAACACTTTCCGCCAGTAATATTTATGCGTGGCACAATAATACCTGAGGATGAAGTAGGAATAGCGATAGTGGGAACAAGGGGTGCAACAGTCTATGGTAAGGCAATCGCAGAAAACTTTGCTGCGGAATTTGCCCGTGCTGGTGTCTGTGTGGTCAGTGGTATGGCAAGGGGCATTGATACAGCAGCACATCAAGGTGCACTCAAGAACAATGGTAGGACAATCGCAGTATTGGGATGCGGAGTGGATATTGTTTATCCGCCGGAAAATAGGAATTTAATGGAAGATATAATAAAAAATGGAGCAGTAATCTCAGAATTTAATATTCAAACCCTACCCCTTGCGCAACATTTTCCAAAACGGAACAGAATTATTGCCGGACTTTCGCGGGCAATTGTTGCTATTGAAGCAAAAGAAAGATCCGGAGTAATGAACACAGTAGAATGGGCATTACAACAGAACAAAGAAATATATGCAATTCCCGGCAATATCTATTCAAAGACATCTGCCGGAACGAATCGCCTCATAAAAGAAGGTGCAACCCCGGTAACCTCTGCAGAAGAAGTTCTTGAATATCTCAATATAAAATGGACAAAGAAAGAACGGGAAGTTAAAGAAATCATATTAAAAGATGATGAAAAAACAGTTTGGGATGGTCTATCTTTTGAGCCGATCTATCTTGATGAACTGAAAGAAAAGATTGGTATGCCCACTGCGGAAATTCTGAAGATTTTACTTGATTTTGAAATCAAAGGGCTGGTTAAACAATTACCAGGAATGATGTTTGTAAAAAATTTTGAATAAGTTATGTGTAACCAATATCAATGGAAAAAATAATTTTTTAAATATTCCTTTAATTCTTTGATACCTGCCCCCTCTGTTGCAGAAACAAATAGTGCACCAGGGAATTTCTCGCCGAGCCTTATTTTTTCTTCACTAAAGAGCCTGTCTAATTTATTGAAAACGAGTATCCGTGGTTTATCTTCTGCGCCAATCTCGCTCAAAACTCTCTGCACTGTCTCCAATTTGGAATCTATATCACTATCAGAAGCATCTACAATATGAATCAAAAGATCTGCCTCAAGCACCTCTGCCAGAGTTGCCCGGAAAGAAGCAATCAAACTGTGTGGTAAATTTCTTAAAAAACCAACCGTATCACTGATGAGTATCTTATATTTCGGGGGCAGAAACAGCACCGAAGTATTTGAATCAAGGGTTGAAAACAGGTAATCAGCAGTAAGTAAATTGCCACGGGTAAGCGCATTGACAAGGGATGATTTACCTGCATTTGTATAACCAACAATACAGACCTTATAGAGATTGTGGCGTTGCTTCCTTTGAATCTGCTTGGACAATTCAATTTTTTTAAGTTCTTTTTTGAGAATAGAGATTCGCTCTTTTATGCGCCGGCGGTCAACCTCCAGTTTTTTTTCACCTGGTCCACGCGTGCCAATACCACCACCCAATCTTGAAAGTTGCAATCCTTTACCTACAAGCCGGGATAACCGGTACTCAAGCTGTGCCATCTCTACCTGCAATTTAGCCTCTTTTGTTCTGGCGTGTTTTGCGAAGATATCAAGTATCAGTGTTGTTCGGTCAATGACACGAATTGCGGTTATTTCTTCTATGTTTCTAATCTGGGCAGCAGAAAGCTCTGTATCAAAGATCAAAAGGTCAATTTTGAATTCTGCAGCGATTATACCGAGCTCCTCAACCTTACCCTTTCCGAGCAAGAGTGCTGGATTGTATCGGTCACGCATCTGGATAAAACTTTCTACTACTTCGCCACCCGCAGTGCGTGTTAAACTAACAAGTTCCTCAAGCGATTGCAATAATTCCCAGCGCTTTGTTCTTGCATCACCAGCAGTGATTAAAAATACCCTTTCTTTATGTGTAGTATTCTGATATACTGTCAAATCTTTTTAACTGGTTTTGAATTTTGAAAAAGATAAAATACACGGTGGATTGCGGTCTGAATTGAACCAATGGCAATAACCGCAAGGATATAGACCATTATCTTTGGACCTAAAAATGAACCCACAATCAAAAACAGGAGTCGGACAAAACGTTCAAATATCCCTACCTGAGGAGAGATGCCCAGTCCTTCGCCCCGTGCCCTTGTATAACTGACCATTATTGAGCCAAAAAGGGCAAAGAATACCCAATAGAGTGCATAATCTGCGCGATAATAATAATAAACAAAGAGCCCAAGGTAGATTAAAAACTCATTCACCCGGTCAATGGTTGAATCAAGGAATCCACCAAATTTTGTCACCCGGTTTGTCTGACGGGCAAGTTCTCCATCAAAAGTATCAAGGATACTACTAAATAACAAAATTATTCCACCAAGCCAGAATGTCCCATTTTTATATACCCAGAAGGCAAATATCGCAATAAGCAGACTCAGGACTGTAATGAGGTTAGGCTGGACTTTCAATCTTATTAATAATTTTACCACTGGTAGAACAATCAACTTTTTGAAAATAACCTTTATTTTATTCACGATAACCAGAGACAATAATGGTAAATTCGCCGCGGCAGGTCTTTATTTTTTGTAGAATTTCATCAACACTGCCACGCAAAATTTCTTCATAGTATTTAGTCAATTCGCGCACGAGCACAACCATTCTATTTCCAAGAATAGATTTTATTTCTTTTAATGTATTTTGAATTCTATAAGGAGATTCAAAAATTACTATAGCCCGCGGGTCATTTTTGAATGATTCAAGAATCCTGCACCGCTGATTTTTCTTTTTGGGTAAAAAACCTTCAAAAATAAAGCGGTTAACCGAAAATCCTGATAAAACAATTGCGCCAGTGATTGCTGAGGGTCCGGGAATGGAGTAAACCGGAATTTGTGCATTGATTGCTTCTTTAACAATAACATAACCAGGGTCAGAGATAAGGGGTGTTCCTGCATTACTTATCAATGCAATGTTTTTACCTTCTTTTAAAAGATCGATCAATAGCGGTGTTCGTCTTTTTTCTACTCGGTCATAGTAAGAGATTAAATCTTTTTTTATATTATATTTTTTCAAAAGAACTGCTGCCCGGCGTGTATCTTCGCAGGCGATCAAATCAACATTTTGTAAAATTTTAATTGCCCTGACTGTAATATCATCCAGATTGCCAATTGGTGTAGCAACGATATAAAGGGGCATTAAATTTTTAATTTGGTGTAGTCAAAAAAATTCAGGGACATTAAGGCAAAGCGATAATCATTGAGGACTTTGCGTGCAATGACTTCGCTCTCCTTGCCTAACAGGGTAGAAAAGGATTCAAAGATTAAGTCGAGCCAGCGGGCAACTCCCCGCGCCAGAATTTTCGGTTCAATAACCAGTTTTGCAGTAACATTAAAATCAGCGTTAACCTGAAATTCATTGATAAAAGGATACTCCTTTTGTGCAGTTGATTTTGCCATCAAGACGGTCTTTAAGACCATTGTAGTGCCCAGTGGTTTACAATAACTTTTTATCAGAGTTGACATTATCTTACAAAACATCTCTACCTGGGCAGGTGTTGCCTGCACTGGCATACCGGTTTCAATATGGTCAAACACAGATATATTCGCATTGGGTTTTGTTAAGAATGTAATAATCGCCTTGTCGTCTTGAATCTTCTCAGCACTCCCGGCTGCATAAAGGCCAATAAGTTCACCCTGCTTAAAAGCAATAAAAGATTCCTCAATGCTCGCTTTTATCCAGAGAAAACCATCAAATTTAGTAGTTTTTAGTTTATCAATTAAAATCTTTGGCTGGAGTCTATTAATATCTAAACCTGTTTTAATTGGTTGAACAGTAATTGAAGTTATAATCATATTGAGTAGTATCTCATCTGTGGCATACTCTGAAAGAATTCCTGATGTTGCTTTACGCGCCTTTTCTATGACCTCACTTATTGATATGATTGTTCTTTCTTTCGCACTCAAGCGTGCAGCATTAAATGGTTCGCCCTGTTTTAAAAAAATCAATTCCTCCATATCAGGGTAAATAATTGAAATGTATCCAGAAATACGATGCGCCCTTTCCCGCTTAGAAGCGCTCAATACATTATCAAAATTGATGAATTCCAATCGTGTGTTCTCAAGTATAGGTCTGCCCTTGGGCAATTTCATAGTATAATATTAAACAAATTTAAACAAAAGTCAAGGGAAATCTTTCTGTTTAGGTAAAAAGATGGCTAAAATTCTATATAAGCAGAGTAAGCTCTGCCGCTACATTTTTTTTGGATGGAGTCTCTGCCGCTACATTTTATTGCAAATTTCTTTACCAGTTTATGTAGTATGTGATTCCTGCCCAGACCATTTCTGCACCCAGATTCTTTGCTAAGCTCAGGTATCTATACTGACAATCCAGCGAAATTGCCTTACCAAAGTAGATGGACAGACCGGCAAAGCCCATACCAATTGCCCTCGGTGAAGAACTCTCAAAATAGTATTGCAAATTTCCTGAACTTGCAGCATCTCTAAGCTCAATATTTGAATTGTAAAAAAGAATATCACCCTCTATTCCAAAGAATGGTGCGAGAAAGAACTTACCAAGTCTTGGTGCAACATTAATTCTCAGTCCAATTCCGGGAATATTTGAATGTTTTATTGCATCATTCACAACCAGACCACTCGGCTCAAGGAACATATAGGGCAATGCTTCAGCAGAAATATGGAATTCAGCACCATAGAACATACCCTGTATCTGGTCATAATTCTGTAATCCGTATCCATTTTTATACTCTCCACCACCACTAAAACCAATACCGAGCCTGCCTCCAGTGCATAGGGCAAAAATTGCTAAAATTAATATAAATCCCTTTTTCATGTTGACCTCCTTAATTTCTATTTATTTAATATGCAAAATATATGCCAATCTGATGAGACTTAAGTCTCGTAAAATCGGCACTTTAATAAAACATTGTCAATCCTGAATTGCACAAAAGTATAATATATTGAACCCTGTGATAATTCCAAACAATATAAAAACATCTAAAAATTCAACCTGAAAATACCTTTTGCTATCCCTGGACCCTCATCAAAATCAATAATCACACTGTTGCCCATTATATTTTCTTTTGCAACCTTAAATTTTGCTGGCAAATTATATAAAAAGTGTTTAACAGCCTCTTCTTTTTTAACACCAATAATAGAATCTGCTGAGCCGACCATACCTGCATCAGTGATATAAGCACAGCGCCCATTTATAATCTGCTCGTCTGCAGTCTGAATATGGGTATGGGTGCCGATAATTGCAGTCACAAAATCGCAGAGATAGAATGCCAATGCCCTTTTTTCTGCAGTTGCCTCAGCATGAAAATCAATAAAAATATTTTTTGTTTGTTTCCGCACCTCCTGCACCACTATCTTACCCACTTTCAACGGGTCTTCAAGCGTTTGCATAAAGACCCTGCCTTCAAGATTGATGACTCCAATTTTGATACCCATCTTCTCATACACATAGTATCCCCTGCCTGGCACACCCTCTGGATAATTTGCAGGTCTTAATAGTCTTGTCTCTGAATTTAGATATTTATAAACTTCTTTGTATTTCCAGACATGATTACCTGTCGTAATACAATCAACCCCTGCATCAAACAGTTGCTTAGCAGTATTTTCTGTAATACCGACTCCACCAGCCAAATTCTCACCCTGGGCAATTGTAAAAAAGATTCTTTCTTTTTCTATAATTTCTGGTAATGCCTGAACAATCTTTTTTCTACCCGGTTCGCCAATAATATCACCAATAAATAGAAGTTTCATATTTGAATTTTATTCAGGACAATTCAGATGGCCATTTATTTACTGAAGGATTTTTGTTAATGCATCAACGAATCTATCCATCTCCTCTTTTGTTCTCTTTTCAGTAACAGCAATCAAAAGATGATTCTTTAAATCTTTATTAAATAATGATAAAGGTACCCCTCCCAATAGATTATACTCTAATAATTTATCTACAATCTCCTGGGCAGGCTTTGATAATTCTACAACAAATTCTTTGAAAAATTCTGTTTTGAATAACGGTTTAACTCCTCGTAAGCCCATTAACTTATTATATAAATAATGGCTCTTAGCCAGACATTGATTTCCTACTTCAATGAGCCCCTGCTTACCCATTGTGCAGAGATAAATTAATGAACTCAAGGCGCAGAGCGCCTCATTTGTGCAGATATTAGATGTTGCCTTTTCCCTTCTGATATGCTGCTCACGGGTCTGCAGGGTCAGAACAAAACCCCTTTTTCCATCAGTATCAACGGTCTCGCCCACAACCCTTCCTGGCATCTGTCTTACAAATTCCATTTTTGTCGCAAAAATGCCTAAGAGCGGTCCACCAAATCCCTGGGCAATACCCATACCCTGACCTTCACCAACTGCGATATCTGCATTATATTCACCAGGTGGAGCAATCACACCAAGCGAGAGCGGGTCAAATACTGAAATAAATAAAGCACCCTTTTTGTGCACCATCTCTGAAATCTCTGACATCAATTCTAAGTTACCATAAAAATTCGGATGCTGAACCGCAACACAGCTGGTCTGCTCATCTAATAATGCTTCAAGCCCTGCAATATCAAGAACACCCTGTTTTGCCGGACAGATTAAAATCTCAACCCCGCATTCTTTTGTATATGTTCGGACAACCCGTTGATAAAAGGGATGGATGAGTTCAGAAAGGATTATCTTCTTTCTATTATTTATCGCACATGACATATGGCAGGCTTCAGCAAGGGCAGAACCACAGTCATACATTGATGCATTGGCAACTTCCATTTTTGTTAGTTCACATATTGCAGTCTGATACTCAAATATAGTCTGGAGTGTCCCCTGTGAAACTTCTGCCTGATATGGAGTATAAGCAGTATAGAATTCACTCCGCGAAATGATACTATCTATCACCGCAGGAATATAATGGTCATAGATGCCTGCTCCTAAGAATGATACAAAATCATTTGTATTATAGTTCATACCCGCAATGGATTTGAGAATCTTTCTTATTTCAATCTCGGATGCGGCTTCAGGCAGTTCTATCTTCCCCTTGAACTGGATATCCGGTGGAATGATCTTGTCAATCAATTCAGAAAATGAATTAACACCGAGCCTTTGCAAAATCTTCTGCTCGTCCTGAGATGTTAAAGGAAGATAATGCATTAGTGCCCTGCGATTAATTCTTTATATTGCTCTGGAGTGAGCAATTTTTCTATTTCTCCAGGTGTGCTCAATTTGATTTTGTAGAGCCATCCTTCGTTATATGGGTCCTTGTTTATAATTGTCGGGTCTTTAATAGCCTTTTCATTGACTTCAATCACTTCACCACTGAGTGGTGCAAAAAGGTCGCTCACTGCTTTGACCGCTTCAATTGTGCCTACTGCATCACCAGCACTAATCTTTGTGCCAACCTTTGGTGGCTCAACCATTACAATATCCGAGAGTTCAGATTGGGCATAATCAGTAATGCCGGTGATCCCTACATCACCTTCAATCTTAGCCCATTCATGCTCTCGCGTATATCTAATCCCTTCAATAACATTAGCCATTTAACCTCCTTTAACAGATGGTTATTTGTTAATGGGTTGGGACGCTGGTTTTAAAACCATTAAGTTTTGTTTCCAGCATCTTAACCCTAACCTCATCACCATATTTATTTATGTGTTCCTTTTTTGTAAAATGGTCCTTTTATAATCTCCACATCAATTGATTCTTTTGCCATCACCTGTAATTTCGTTCCCGGCTCACTAAATGACAGACCAACATAGCCCATTCCAATTCCTTTTTTTAATGACGGAGAAAATGTTCCCGATGTTACAAACCCTATTTCTTGACTATTGCTCACAATCTTCTGATGTGGTCTGGGAATCCCTTTTCCTGTTGTTTCAAATCCCACGAGTTTTCTTTTTAAACCCTTTTCTTTTATCGCGAGTAAAGATTCCCTGCCAATAAAATCGCCTTTGTCAAATTTTACAATCCAGCCCAATCCTGCCTCAAGCGGATTCGTTGTTTTATCAATATCATTACCATATAAACAATATCGCATCTCAAAACGGAGCGTATCCCGAGCACCAAGCCCAATCGGTTTTACATTAAAGTCCTTACCCGCATCAAAAACCATCTCCCAGATTTTTAAGCCATCTTTTGCATCCATATAAATTTCAAAACCGTCCTCACCTGTATATCCAGTCCGAGAAAGTATCACATCAATACCTTTTATTTTTGTTTCTACAGCCCAGTAATACTTTAAATCAGCAAGATTAAAATCAACCAATTTCTGCATCAACAATTCTGATTTTGGCCCCTGCACAGCAAGCTGCCCAATCTCATCACTGCGATTCTTCACTTCTATATTATACTTTTTATTCTGCATAATCCAGGCAAAATCTTTTTCAGTATTTGCTGCATTAACCACCAGAAAAATGCGGTTATTCAGATTATAGACGAGAAGGTCATCCACAATACCTCCGTCCGGGTAAAGCATTGCCGAGTACTGGACCTGATTCAATGCCAGTTTTCCGACATCATTGGTGGTAATATAATTGGTAAATTGGAATCTATCCGGACCTGTAATTTCAATCTCACCCATATGAGAAACATCAAAAACACCAACATTTGTGCGCACAGTCTCATGCTCAGCAATAATGCCATCAAACTGGATAGGCATCAAAAAATTGGCAAATTCCACAATCTTGCAATTATATTTTAAATGCATCTCATAAAATGGAGTCTTTTTCACCATGGCTTATTATATTCAAAACATACAGGATGTCAATATGAGATAGCAAATATTAACACACATCCTTACCAGTTTAAAAAGGCTTAAGAAGGGTAAAAAAGACTAAAAGGGCGAAGAAGGGTAAAAAGGGTGAAAAAAATACAGGGTTCTCTTGTATTGTTGACAAGCTCCAGATTTATTGTATAATAGATTATGCAAGTACTGTGCAATCTGCATAAAGAACAGATACTGAAAGAGTTAGAGCATATCGGCGTCGCACCTGAGGCATATTCCATATTCCTGAAAAAAGCAGATTATCATATCATCAAAATAGATGACCTCTCTCTTGCCCAGGCAAACATCCTTAAACAGATTGCACTCATCTGTGGCGCTGATTTAGCAATTCCCAGGGATGCCTATATTGCCTTAAAAAAAAGAAAGTTCACGGTCCTGCTCTTTGCCAATCAAAGGGAGATTGAAAAGATTATCGGTCGCCTGAACGAACAACCCTGGATGGATAAAATAACCAGCTTACTATCTGAAATACTCAAACCACAATTAATCCCGGTGCTTAAAATAGGTGATGATGAAATTAAATTTGAACGCACCCATATTATGGGTATTATCAATCTTAGCCCGGATTCATTTTATAGTGGTAGCCGTTATACTACAATATCGACAATAAAAAAGATAGTTGATGAAATGACAAAGGAAGGTGCTGATTTCATTGATATTGGTGCAGAATCAACAAGGCCTGGTGCTAAAATGCTCAGTGAGAAAGAAGAGATTACCCGCCTTAAATCAGTTTTGCCGGCGATTACAAAGAATACAAAGATTCCCATCTCAGTGGATACATATAAAGCCGAGGTTGCCAAATATGCCCTTGACCATGGTGCAAAAATCATCAATGATATTTCCGGATTTGGCTTCTGCCATTTCAATAAAAAACTTGCTCGTATTATTGCGCGTGCTCGGGCAGGCGTCGTAATTATGCATATTCAGGGAACACCCGAAACAATGCAAATCAATCCCCAATATAAAAATCTTATGGCAGAGATCCTTGAGTATTTAAAAGAAAGAATAGAATTCGCACTGAGCAATGGAATTGATAGAACAAGAATTATCATTGACCCGGGTTTAGGATTTGGTAAAAGAGTTGAAGATAATTATGAAATCATTGAAAGGCTGGCTGAATTTAAGATATTGCAGCGCCCAATACTCGTTGGGCATTCTCGCAAATCGTTTATTGGAGCACCTTTTAATCTACCAGCTGAAGAAAGGCTTGAAGGAACGCTTGGAGTCCAGGCACTGCTTATAAAAAATGGCGCTTCCATAGTTCGGGTTCATGATGTGGCAGAAGCAAAAAAAGTAGCTCAATTAATAGATAGAATCGTGCGATGAAGTTATTTGGCTTTTTAAATCTCAATTTTCTTGATGTGATTGATATTATTATTGTTGCCTTTCTTATTTATCAATTTCTAAGATTTATAAAAGGAACTAAGGCAACCCCGATTCTTTTTGGTCTCATTATAATTTTTGGAGTATCCTTTATCGCAAGATGGTTCAATCTTCGTGCCCTTGCCTGGATTATGAACTCCATCCTCGCAGTATGGGTAGTTGCATTTGTTATCCTGTTCCAACCCGAAATAAGAAACGCCCTTGCCTTTGTTGGACGACAACGCCCTTTAAGATTTTTTTTCAAGGTAGCGCCATTCCCTATGGTTAGTGAGATTATTGATGCAGTAAAAAAACTTTCTGAAAGGCGTCACGGCGGGCTCATCGTCATTCAAAAAAATGATAATTTAGGCGATATCATTGAGTCAGGCATTCACATAGATGCTATAGTTAATTCAATCTTGCTCCAGAGCATATTTTTCCCGGATAATCCGCTCCATGATGGTGCCTGTATTATTCAAGGGGATAAGATTGTTGCTGCATCCTGTGTTTTGCCCTTGAGCGAAAATCCTGACCTGGGAGGCAAGTTTGGTTTAAGGCATCGGGCAGCACTGGGTATTGCTGAACATTCTGACGCATTTTGCATTGTCATTTCTGAAGAAACAGGTAAAATATCATTTGCCTATAGGGCTAAACTTGTTACGCGCGTCAATGCAGACGCCCTTACCAGAACACTGAAGAAAGTCTTCAAAGAATAATTTTCTACGACACTTGACAAATGAAATTATTTGATTATCATATATTGTCCATATTATGAAGGAGGTCTGATGCGTTTTGTGGGTCTATTGTTTGTGGTGATCGTTATCGGATTTATGATTGGTTTTATTGTGCTCAACACGGATAAAAAAGTTGATGTTGATATTTTCGGACAAAAATTTTCAAACATTGCCCTTTCTATGGTCTGCTTCTATGCCTTTGTAGCCGGTATGGTTTTTGTCCTGGTCTTTGCCCTTGCCGACGAGATTGCGCTAAGAAACGTAATGAATAAGTTAAAAAAAGAGAACAATCTTATAAAAAAAGAACTTGATGCCCTGCGCAATTTACCGTTTGAGGAGGAAAAATGACGATACTTTTGATAATTATCTTTGCCCTGATTGCCTTTATAATTTACTTCTATTTTAAACCCTACCGTGCTAAAATACCATCCAATATCCCCTATCTTGAATCGCTTATTGCTGAACTGGATAATAATGATGACCTGGCAATAAAAAAACTGAAAGAAGCATTAAATATAGATACCACACTTGTTGATGGATATATCAGACTTGGTAATCTTTATCGTAAAACAGGTGATATTGAGAGGGCAATAAAAATTCACCAATCACTTACTGTTCGTCCCACCCTTAAAAAAGAAGAAGAGAAAAAAGTTTATTTCAGTCTGGTGGAAGATTACCTTCAGTCCAACCGACCCAATAAGGCAATTGCATTCTTAAGAGAAATATTAAAGATTGATAAAAATGACCGAAATGCCCGGGAAATGCTCTTAAAGGTCTATGAGGACCTCCAGAATTATCAGGATTGTATCACCCTCTGTGAAGAATATGGTAGTAGTCCCGCTGATAATCAACGCATTGCCTATTATTACTCAGCCCTGAGCAATGCGCGTTTAGCTGAAGTATCAGAAGAACAAGAGGAACGCATCAAAGAAACAACCAATCTGCTAAAAAAGGCACTTAAGATCAAACCGGATTCAGTGAGTGCACTCTTTGCCGTTGCAGAATTGTATAAAAATAATGGCGAATTAAAAAAAGCAAAAGAATATTATCTCAAACTCATAAATTTTCACCCGGAATATGCATTTCTTATCATTCCTGAATTGGAAAAAACAGCCTATGAAACTGGCACCTTTGAAGAAATTATTCCCCTTTATGAAAAAATTTTTAAACAGAACCCAAAGAATTTTTCCGTAGGTTTTGCCCTGGCAAATCTATACGAAAAGAAAAATGAAATAGAACCAGCAAAAGAGATATACAGAAAAATTGCCGACTTGAATCCAGAGGCATTATTACCGAGAATTTTTATGATGAAATTATCTGCCGATACCAAGCCGATTAAAAAAGAACTTGCAGAAATTGAAAAAATTCTAATGCAACCTAAATTCGTATGTGTAAAATGTAGTAATAAAATAAAAAAATTTATTTTCCTATGTCCAAATTGTCGCTCTATAGAATCGTATTTGCCACAGCTTTAATCGCCGTCATACTTCCTGCTCAAAATATAGAAGAGGCGATTAAGTTATTCAATACATTCCAATTTGAAAAGGCACGGATAATTTTTGAAGAACTGGCAAAAGATATCAATAATCCCCGTATCGCCGAAATATACTACTATCTGGCAAGACTGACTACCAATCCTGATTCTTCAATACTCTACTATCAGCGTATCATAAACAATTATCCTGAATCCCGTTATGCCGACATCGCCTATCTTGAAATTGCCAAAATTGCTATTGCCCAGGGGAAATATAAGAATGCCCTGATTACATTGAATGAATTGAATAAAAATTATCCTAATTCTGAGTTAAAAGAAGAGATAGAGTTCTGGTTCGGCATTGCCCAGATCGAGAGTGGGAACAAAGAAGAAGGTTATCAAACCCTCCAGAATTTAATAAATGCCTATCCTAAATCAATCTGGGCAAATCGTGCCCGCAATCTGATTCCTCAAACCGAACCGCATAAGGTCTATTATACGGTGCAGGTCGGCTCTTTCAGAAACAAAGAAAATGCTGCAAAAAAGCTTGAGGAATTAAAAGCCAAAGGTTTTAGTGGCCAGATCGTTGAGGCAACAGTGATGGGGAAGTTGCATTACCGTGTCTGGATAGGCGAATTTGAAACAATGGAACAGGCAAAATCATTAGTGGCAAAGCTTGATTCCTTAGGCATCAAAGCAAATGTTGTTAAGGGATATTAACCCGATACTTTGAAAAGACGAAATTACCAATCCCGGAGAACAAAACAGGTCAAAAAAACAAGATGCAAAAATCGTGGGCTCTAAATTCAGAATTTTAGGCATTTTGGATTTTTAGAGATTTTAAATATGCATCTTACTCCGCTATTAGAACAATACCAGCAGATAAAAAGTAAATATAAAGATACACTGCTTTTATTCCGTGTAGGTGATTTTTATGAATTCTATTATGATGATGCCAAAAAGGCAAGTGCCCTATTAGGAATCACACTTACTTCAAAGAGTATAAGTAAAGGAACAAGTGTCCCCTTAGCAGGTATTCCGGTGAAGGCGAGCGAAAATTACATTGCCAAACTTGTAAAGAATGGCATCAAGATTGCAATATGCGAACAACTTGAACCACCAGATAAAGCAAAAAAAATTGTTGCCCGCGATGTTATTGAAGTAATAACCCCAGGAACCATTTTAAGACCATCACTCCTTGAAGATAACAAACCGCTTTATGTTGCCAGTTGTCTTCCTGATGAAAATAAAATGGGCATTGCCTTTTGCGATATAACTACGGGCGACTTTTCCTGCGGCGAGATTACCACTGAGCAATTGCCTGAAATCCTGATGCGCAAAGAAGTAAAAGAATTAATTTTACCTCAGGACATCAATCTTAAAAGTGAAATCCCAATAACAACTATTGATAACTACCATTTTATTTATGAGATTGCATATCAACAACTAAAAGAACACTTCAAAGTGGTTACACTGGATGGTTTTGGCATTGAAGATAAAAAACTTGCCACAGCCGCAGCAGGTGCTTTAATTTACTACTTAAAAGAGAACCAAAAATCCACCCTTCCCCAGATTACTAAGATAAACCATTTTGATACAAAAGAAAGTTTGTACCTTGATAATGCCACAAGGAAGAATCTTGAGATTATCTTCAATATTCGGAATGAAGAAACAAAGACGCTCTACTGGGTAATGAATAATTGTATGACCCCCTTTGGTAAAAGAAGGCTACGCAATGAACTCATTGAGCCATTGATTGAATGTGAAAAGATAAACGAGCGGCTTGACGGAGTGGAAGAATTAAAAAATAAAGAGTTTTTAAGAAAAGAACTGAGAGATTTTTTAAATAATGTCCATGATGTGGAAAGGATTACGACCCGACTTATGTGTGCACGCATTATGCCCAGGGAATTGAATAGTTTAAAAGAATCACTGAAGATTTATCCTGAAATAAAAGGAATACTACAGCAATGCGAAAGTAAAATCTTAAAGCAAATCTACAATCAGATTGATAAATTTGATGAACTCGTTGAAAAAATCGGAAAGGCAATATCTCCTGACGCCCCTGCTTCACTTGACGAAACAGGTATAATCAAAGAAGGTTATTCAAAAGAGCTTGATGAATTAAGAGAGATTGCGCGAAATGCAAAAGGCTGGCTCGTAAAATTTCAGACCCAGGAAAGAGAAAAGACCGGAATAAGTTCTTTAAAGGTGGCATATAATACAATCTTTGGTTATTATATTGAAGTGACCAAACCCAATCTAAATCTTGTTCCTGAGTATTACATTCGCAAGCAGACCCTTGTGAATGCTGAACGATTTTATACCACAGAGTTAAAAGAGTTTGAAGAGAAGATCCTGGGTGCTGAAGAAAAAAGTAAAAATCTTGAGTATGAGATATTCATAAGACTGCGTAATGAGATTGCCCTTGAAGGTAATAAAATTCTCAATAGTACCAGAGCCATCTCTCTATTGGACATACTCCAGGCATTTGCTGAAAATGCGGTTCTGAATAATTATACCCGTCCCGAGGTGAATGAAAGTGACAGGATTGAGATAATTGAAGGAAGGCATCCGGTTGTAGAAAAACTAATAGAAAAAGGTTCTTTTATCCCCAATGATACAGAACTGGACCGAAACCGCAATCAAATTCTGATAATCACCGGTCCAAATATGGCAGGTAAATCTACTTATCTGCGTCAGGTCGCTTTGATTGTTATAATGGCGCAGGTAGGTAGTTATGTGCCGGCAAAAGAAGCACGCATCGGGGTGGTGGATAAAATTTTCACAAGGATTGGCGCCAGCGATGATATTTCAAGAGGAGTAAGTACATTCCTTGCTGAGATGATGGAAACCGCCAATATTCTAAATAATGTAACAGAGCGTAGTCTGGTCATTCTTGATGAGGTGGGGCGCGGCACCTCTACTTATGATGGGCTGGCATTAGCCTGGGCAGTTGTTGAAGAACTTAACAATAACAAACGACCCCGTTCCCTTTTTGCCACGCACTTCCATGAACTCACAAAAATTGAAGATTTTCTAAGTGGTGTAAAAAATTTTAATTTTTTAGTAAAGGAATGGGGAGATGAAATTATCTTTTTAAGAAAGATGAACCCCGGTCCATCAGACCAATCCTATGGAATACAGGTCGCCCGTTTAGCAGGTCTACCCAAGTCAGTAATTGAACGGGCAAAAATGGTTTTAGCAAAATTTGAAGAAGGTGAGGTGTTCAGCATAAGAAAATTAAAAAAAACAAAATTATCCCAGCCCGACCTATTCGTTGACAAAAGCTGAAACCGTAACTTTTAACCATTTAACCAATTTTATTTTCTTCCCCTTGACAAAGTTAATTTTTTGATTATCATTATAAAATGAAAATGAAATTCAAAATCAAGAACGAATTTAATTTTAGACTGAAGAATAATTTTAGCAAAAAGCACAGGTTGAAATCATCCCAGAAAAGGTTGTTTATAATTGAGTATTTTTTAAAGCAAGATAAACATTACAGTGTTGAAGAGCTCTACAACCAAATTAAAAACAGGATGCCCGGCATTGGTTATTCAACCGTCTACAGAGCACTAAAACTACTTGTATCACGGGGTCTTGCTGCTGAACGAAATTTTGAAAAAGGGCTTACCCGCTTTGAGCCAGTTCATAAAGAAGGGCACCATAACCACCTGGTCTGCATAAGGTGTGGTGCAATTATTGAATTTACCAACCCCGCAATTGAAAAAATTCAGAAAAAGATAGCTCTGAATTATAAATTCACTGTCACCGACCATAAACTGGAAATTTATGGATTATGTCAAAAATGTAAGAAAAAGGAGAAATACCAATGAGTCTTGTAAATCTGGCGGCAATGCATGCTGGCGAGAAAGGCAAGGTTGTAGAAATTATTGGAGGTAAGGGATTTATAAACCGATTGGAGGCACTCGGTATTGTTCCTGGCGCAGAAATAGAGAAAATAAGCGAGCAGATTATGCATGGACCAGTTGTGATTAAAATAGGAAATACCCAGGTCGCGCTCGGATATGGAATGACACGGAAGATTATGGTAAAAGTAGAGTATCATATAAAAAAAATATTACTGGTTGGCAATCCCAATGTTGGAAAGAGTGTAATATTTTCAAGATTAACTGGTGTGGATGTAATTGCATCAAATTATCCAGGAACAACAGTTGAATTTTGTCGTGGCTGTGCCGGATATGGTGATAAGCGGATTGATGTAGTTGATGTGCCAGGGACCTATAGTTTAGAACCATCAACCCCGGCTGAGGAAGTAGCAGTCCAAATGTTAAACAAAGCAATAGAGGAAGGAGACTGCATCATTGTGAATGTTATTGATGCAACAAATTTAGAGCGCAATCTCAATCTTACACTCCAATTATTAAAAAAGAATATTCCTATGATTATCGCATTAAATTTATGGGATGAGGCAAAACACACAGGCATAGAAATAAATATCAAAGAACTTGAAAGGATTCTTGGCGTAAGTGTAATTCCAACTGTTGCTATTACTGGTGAAGGAATAAAAGAATTGCTCAATCGCCTTGATGAGGCAAAAAAAGGAGAATACCAATTCAAGGATACAGAACGGTGGCACGAAATAGGAAAAATAATTTCCCAGGTTCAGGTTATAAAACACCGGCATCACACATTTCTGGAAAGTATTGGTGACCTGACAATCAAACCCTGGACCGGCATTCCCATTTCGCTAATCATTTTGTTTCTAATATTCCAATTGATTAGATTCATCGGCGAAAGCATAATTAATTACATTTGTGACCCGGTATTTTATGGTTTATATAAACCAGTTATGATGGCTCTCTCAAAAATACTTGGCGGTTCAGGTATTATCCATAATCTTATCATTGGTGAATTGATAAATGGGGACATTGACTTCAGCCAATCATTCGGCATACTTACTACAGGATTGTATGTAGAGTTTGGACAGGTACTGCCTTATGTCTTTGCATTCTATCTCGTATTAAGTTTTCTTGAAGATTCAGGCTATCTACCCAGACTCGCTGTGCTCGTTGATAAATTCCTCCACCTTTTTGGCCTCCATGGTATGGCAATAATTCCCATGCTTTTGGGTATGGGCTGTAATGTCCCGGGTGTTTTGAGCACAAGAATTCTTGAGACAAAAAGGGAACGGTTCATTGCAATGACCCTGATGGCAATCTGTGTCCCCTGTGCCGCATTGACCGCTATGATTTTTGGATTGGTTGGTAAATATGGAGCAAAAGGGCTCTTCCCTGTTTTTGCCACACTATTCATTGTCTTTGTTATTGGTGGAATCTTACTGAAATTAATCTTTAAAGGTGAGAGTCCGGAAATCTTTACAGAAATTCCTACTTATCGTCTCCCCTATGTTCCTGCCCTAATGAAGAAACTCTGGATGCGTGTAAAATGGTTTATCCTTGAGGCAACACCATTTGTTCTTTTAGGTGTATTCATTGCCAATCTATTCTATGCTCTTGGTATATTCAATTTCCTTTCAAAAATTATTGGACCGATCGTTGTGAATATCTTATCCCTTCCTGCAGAGGCAACGATTGCGCTTCTGTTAGGATTCTTAAGAAAAGATATTGCAGTAGGTATGCTCGTGCCATTAAATTTATCCCTTAAACAATTGGTCGTTGCAAGCACAGTGCTCGCAATGTATTTCCCCTGTGTTGCGACATTTGCCGTATTTATTAAAGAACTGGGCATAATTGATACACTCAAGGCAACGGGCATAATGCTCTTGACCGCGTTCTCAGTCGGAGCAATCCTGAACCTGATTCTATAAAATCCCAAGCAAAAAACATCAAACGATTCCTTGACTTTGTTGCTAAAGTGCATATAATTGGCTGTGCTTGATAAGATAAAAAGAGAAGTCTATTCCTGGACACTCGTTATTATTGTAGTTTTAATTCTTCGGGCAATCTTTGTAGAAGCCTATGTCATTCCAACTGGTTCAATGGAAAATACCCTGCTCATTGGCGACGCCCTCCTGGTCAATCGTTTTATTTATGGCATAAAATTGCCCTATACAAACCTGCAAATTATTCAGGGCAGAATGCCCCAGCGGGGTGAAATAATTGTTTTTAAATATCCTTTTGAAAATCGTGATTTTGTAAAAAGGTGTATTGCGATTGAAGGTGATACAGTTAGAATCGTAAATAAAGTCCTTTATGTAAATGGAAAAGCAGTCAATGAGCCTTACAAAATACATAGAGACCACAGAATCCTGCCAGGCTTTGAAAACAATAATCCAAATTACCAAAAAAATTGGGAGAATGCACGTTTTGCCGACCTTTATGGTATATATATCAGGGATAATTTCGGACCTGTGATTGTTCCAAAAGACTGCGTATTTGCAATGGGCGATAACCGTGATAACTCAATGGACTCAAGATTCTGGGGTCCATTACATAAAAAGTATTTAAAAGGCAAACCTTTATTTATCTATTTTTCTTTTAATCCAGGAAGGGAAGCATCAAGTATCTTTGATATCTTGCAATTCTGGCGCTGGAAAGAGATAAGGCTGAAGCGTATCGGTAGAATAATTTAATCTCATTTACGGAACATCAGATTTAATATTATAGATAGTATTACCGAGATTAAAATGCTTGATACAATTGGAAAATAAAAAGAAAAATTTTCTTTTTTGACTACAATATCGCCGGGCAATTTAAAAATTGGAAATTTTGGAAAAATAATAAAAAAAAGACCCACTATAATAAATATTATACCAAATATTATGAAAAATTTTCCTGTGTTATACATCTTTGTAAAATTTATTGGCTAGTCTTTTTTTTGTGTAATCCTTGGTTTTTCTGATGGTTTGTTTAATTCTGGTCTTTTCTCTTCCCTGGGTAAACTCGTTTTTTTATAATCCGTGATATAAAAACCACTACCTTTAAATATCAAACCTGCGCCGCCTGATATCAAACGACGGACACTCCCTCCGCATTTTGGGCAATTCTTAACCGGAGGCTCATTTATACCCTGCAATAACTCAAAATGTAATTTACAATTATTACATTCGTATTCGTATGTCGGCATACTTTAAAAATGGTTATTCGGTTAGGGTTGAGAAGCTGGACAAGCATCCCAACCCTAACCTTTAAACTATCTTTTAATACTCTCCACCATATCCACCAGGTGGCATAGGTGGTGTTTTTTCCTCTTCAGGTTTTTCCACAACGACCGCCTCAGTAGTTACAAGTAATGAAGCAATACTTGCAGCATTCTGTAATGCTGTGCGCACAACCTTTGTCGGGTCTATGATACCTGCTTCTACCATATCCTCAAATTTTTCGGTCAGTAGATTAAATCCAACATTACCTTTTTCTTTTTTAATCTGCTCAACAATGACCGAACCCTCTTTGCCGGCATTCAGTGCAAGCTGTCGTGCTGGTTCTTCAAGTGCCCTCTTTACTATCTCCACACCAATCTGCTGGTCACCGGTCAGTTTTAGTTTATCCAATTCTGGCAAAGAACGGAGATATGCAACACCACCACCAGGAACAATACCCTCTTCCACAGCTGCCCTTGTGGCATGTAAGGCATCTTCCACCCTTGCCTTCTTCTCTTTCATTTCTACTTCAGTTGCAGCACCGACATTCAAAACTGCAACACCACCAGCCAGTTTTGCCAATCTTTCCTGCAGCTTTTCACGGTCGTAATCAGATTTGGTTTCCTGAATCTCATTTTTTATCTGGGCAATCCTTGCCTGAATATCTGCCTTTTTGCCACTGCCTTCAACAATTGTAGTATTTTCTTTATCAATAACAACACGCTTTGCCTGACCTAAATCCGACATCTGAACATTCTCTAATTTAATACCAATATCCTCAGAAATCAATTTTCCGCCAGTAAGGACTGCAATATCCTCAAGCATTGCCCTTCTCCTGTCTCCATAACCGGGTGCTTTTACTGCACAGCACTGCAGTGTTCCGCGAATCTTATTTACCACGAGTGTAGCAAGTGCCTCACCTTCAACTTCCTCGGCAATAATCAAAATCGGTCTACCTTTTTGAGCAACTTTTTCAAGTATGGGCAAAAGATCCTTCATCGCACTTATCTTCTTTTCATATAAAAGAATATATGCATCTTCCAAAACACATTCCATACGGTCTGGATTGGTTATAAAATATGGTGATAAATAGCCCCGGTCAAACTGCATCCCTTCTACAACATCTACTGTTGTCTCAGTTCCTTTTGCCTCTTCTACTGTGATTACACCATCCTTACCGACCTTTTCCATTGCATCAGCAATCTTATTACCAATCAATTCGTCATTATTTGCAGAGATAGTGGCAACCTGAAATATTTCGGTCTTTCCTTTAATTGGTGTTGAAATCTTTTTCAAAGATTCAACCACTGTTTCTACTGCTTTATCAATCCCTTTTTTGACCTCCATCGCATTAGCACCCGCCGTAACGGTCTTCAAACCCTCACGATAAATCATTTCTGCAAGAATCGTGGCTGTGGTTGTGCCATCTCCAGCAACATCTGAAGTCTTTGAGGCAACTTCCTTTACCATCTGGGCACCAACATTCTCAAATTTATCTTCAAGGTCTATCTCTTTTGCAACTGTGACACCATCCTTTGTTATTGTTGGTGCACCAAATTTTTTCTCTAATATTACATTGCGGCCCTTTGGACCCAGTGTTACTTTAACAGCATTTGATAAAATCTGAACCCCTTTTAAAATAGATCTTCTTGCCTCTTCATCAAATTTTATTATTTTTCCTGCCATATTTTACTCCTTTTTCTCTATAATACCGAGGACATCTTCCTCACGGATTATCAAATATTCTTTATCATCAATCTTCACTTCTGAACCTGCATATTTACCAAAAAGAATAATATCACCCTTCTTCACATCCAGAGCAATACGATTACCTTTTTCATCCCTGCGGCCATCACCCACTGCAATCACCTTACCTTGCTGTGGTTTTTCTTTAGCCGTATCAGGTATTATAATTCCACCCTTCCTGACTTCTTCCTCAATCCTTTCTACAAGGATATGGTCATGGAGTGGTTTAATATTCATAATACTACCTCCTTTCAATTCCTATTATTTAGACCGCTGTTAATCATGAAATCCAACAACGATTAATACTAAACAATATATCTGGGCGAAACCCGATTTGAACGGGTGACCTTCTGCTTGTAAGGCAGACGCTCTCACCATCTGAGCTATTCGCCCTTTAGACATTATATTATAATCAAAAGTTAAGTTTTGTCAACCATTGACTTTTTGTAAATTTTTGGTATAATATAATCGGCTCTGTTAGAACCGCTGTATCTATAATAAGAAACCCGTACTCCCTCCTACGGGTTAAAAGATACAGCAGGCTTATCTAATAGAGCCACATTATTTGTAAGGAAAGCAATTTGTAATAGGTTAACCATTCTAAAAAATAGAATTAAATCAATGTAGTTGCCCAATTTCCCGAAGGGACTCTCGTCCCATCGGGACGGAGCATTGGGCTCTTTTTGGTGCTTGATAAATCAAGCAACTACGATTTTAGGGAGGCTAAATTGTTACTAATATCGTATAGTTGACAAACTTTATTTAATAAATATAATAGTATGGTAATTTTTTTATGTTTGATAAAAAATAAAAAAAGGGGGCCCGTAGCTCAGGTGGTTAGAGCAGCTGACTCATAATCAGCGGGTCGTGGGTTCAAGTCCTACCGGGCCCAAATTAACTAATTTTTTAGGAATTTTACCGCCCAAATGTTATGATAAGCGTCTTGAATTGAGGAAATATTAGACTATGACCTGGCGTGTGCACCCGGCAAATGGAAACCTTACAAAAACTATTGTCAGTTTGATTTTTGTAGCGATCTTTCTTCTGCTCATTGGAATAATTTACGGATTTTTTTGGTCTTTACTCGGTGCAATATTTCTTTTCATTTCTTTATATTCCTACTATTTTCCGACGGTCTATGAAATCACTGATGAAGAAGTAATAATAAAGACCATCTTTACCACGAATAAGAGAAAATTGACTGAATTTAAAAAAGTCTATTTTGGAAAGAACGGTGTCTTATTGAGTCCATTTAAGCACAAAACTTTTTTGAACAACTTTCGTGGCGTTTTTCTGCTATTACCTGAAGACCGTGATAAAATAGTTGATTTTATCAAGAAAAGATACTATCAGGACAATGGATCCAGAATTCCTGAGGGAAAAGATAATGGATGATATTCTAAGCCAGCGATATGCCCAGGAATTCAATATACACTATGAACTTGCCTGTATTATAAGCCAGAGGTTTCCATCTTTTGATGAAGCAAAAAGATTCCTTTTTCCAGGTCTTGACCAACTCAATGACCCGCAGACCATACCAGACATTGAAATAGCAACAGCAGAAATCATCAAAGGTTTAAAAAATGGTGATGATATTCTGATCTATACCCATGACGACCCTGATGGTTATACATCAGCCACATTATTATACCAAACCCTATTAGATGTCCGTAGAAACAATAGACCCCAGGTACTACTCTATCCAATCAAGCGGGAAAAGGATGGTTATATATTAAATCCTGAGGTTCTAAAAAAGTATAGGGCACTGGGCGCCAAAATCCTGATAACGGTTGATTTTGGAATAAGCAATACAGAAAATTTCAATATTGCGAGGGATATGGGATTAAATTTGATTGTCTGTGACCACCATGAAACAAATTTAAGCGAATTCCCAGTACCTGCTTTAGACCCCAAAAGGCTCAATTCGCGCTATCCATTCAGGGAACTTGCCGGAGCAGGTGTTACCCTGAAATTAAGCCAGTCAATATACAAAATGGCATTAGGAATTGAAAACAAAGATTTCTATAAACTAAAAAAAGAACTCCTTACAATTGCAATGATTGGCACACTTGCAGACCGGGTGATGCCTGTAAATGAAAATCGCGCTCTGTGTTATGTCGGGCTTAAGGAATTCAAAAATATTGACAGACCATGGACAAAATATTTTGTGCGTGAAAATCATATAAATTTCCCTTATATCTTTAATGAAATAATACCGCTCCTCCAATCTGCTTCACTTGAAGACCCTGCAATCGGTCTTGAATTCTTTCTTACTGAATCAGACCGAGAGTTTGCCAAAATAATTGAAAGATTAAAAACCATAGAAAATGCAAGAACAATGAATATCAATGCCCTTTTTCAAATTGCGTTAGATGCTGCCAAAATCTATCCGGGTGTTGTGATATCAATTATCCCGGCAAATGCAATGGTCTCAACAAAGATTAATAATCTTGGTGCAGTTGCCGCCCAGCTGCGTGACTATTTTCACAGAACTGCGGTTATTATAATGACAAAAGAGGACACCTGCCTGGGTGAACTACGCTCTTATGACATACATCTTTTTGAGTTTTTGAATAAAATAAAAAATCTGTTCCTGGATTTTGGCGGGCACAAAAGGGCTGCTGGTTTTTCAATGAAGATAGAACATCTTGATAAATTTGTAGAATTCGCTGCCAATAATATTCCTGAACCGCGGGCAAAGAACAAGCAGCAAAAAAAACCAGAGGTAACCCTTGATAAGACAAGAATTGGCTTACTTGAACCATTATTGCCATTTGGTGAAGGTAATGCTCCTCCCCTATTGACTGATGGGGTAGATTTATATACAATAGATAACAGGATGAACATTATTGAAATGGGATTATGGCAAACCTGAATTATAATTCAAAAGAGTTGAACTTGAAGATTGTCTATTATGGAACTGGTCTGTGTGGCAAGACCACAAACCTGCGTTCCATATTTGCTGCCTTTCCCCAGGAGAGAAAAGGAAAGATGATGAGCCTCGCCACAGAGCTTGACCAGACGCTCTTCTTTGACTTTTTACCTGTGGATTTAGGTAGCATTAAAGGATGGAAACTCAGATTCCATCTCTTCACAGTCCCAGGACAGGTATACTATAATGTATCAAGAAAACTTGTGCTCAGGGGAGTTGATGGTTTGGTCTTTGTCGTAGATTCACAGGAAGAAAGATGCGAAGAGAATGTTGAAAGTTATAATAATCTAAAAGATAATCTACAGTCCTATGGACTGAGTCTAAAAGACATCCCAATGGTTATCCAGTACAATAAACGGGACCTACCAAATATTCTGCCCATCAGTGACCTTCAATTATATGTTAATCGCGAAGGTTATACTTATTTTGAAGCAGTCGCGCTCAGGGGTATCGGCGTGTTTGACACACTCAAATCCATCTGCCACCTGACCATCTTAAAGCAGATGGACAACATCCCTGACATCAGATAATATAAAATAATCCAAACTGACAAAATTATTGACTTTTTATGAATTTTCAGTAAAATATTAAGTATGTTTGACACTATTGAAAAGGCAATAAAAGATATTAAAAAGGGCAAACCAATCATTGTCGTGGATGATGAAAATCGCGAGAATGAAGGAGATTTTATTGCAGCAGCAGAAAAAGTTACGCCTAAATTGGTCAATTTTATGGCACAACACGGCCGTGGACTTATCTGTGTTGCCCTTCCTGCACAACGATTAGAACAACTAAATATCCCAATTATGGTTAATGACAATACTGCTAAATTTCAAACCCCATTTGCGATAAGTGTGGATGTAAAAAAAGGAACGACTACTGGTATATCTGCATTTGACCGTGCCCAGACCATAAAGGCATTGGTTAACAAAAATACCCGACCCGAAGACCTTGCCCGACCCGGTCATATCTTTCCGCTCAGGGCAATGGATGGAGGTGTTCTACGAAGAGCAGGCCATACTGAAGCCAGTGTTGACCTGGCGCGGCTTGCAGGTTTATATCCAGGTGGTGTGCTCTGCGAAATAATGGATAGCGATGGAAGAATGGCAAAGCTTCCGAAATTAAAAAAAATTGCATTGAAATTAAATCTCGCCCTGGTCACTATTAAAGACCTGATTGAATACCGACGGCGTAAAGAAAGACTTGTGGAACGAATCTTAGAAACAAATCTTCCCACAAAATTTGGTAATTTTAAACTTGTTCTGTATGAAGACAAAATAAGTTATGAACACCATATTGCACTTATTATGGGTGATGTTGAAGGAAAAAAGAATGTGCTTGTGCGTGTCCATTCTCAATGTTTAACCGGCGATGTATTCCATTCATTGAGATGCGATTGTGGAGACCAGCTTGAAAAGGCAATGGCAATAATTGCCAGAAACCATCTTGGTGTTCTTCTCTATATGCGACAGGAAGGTAGAGGCATCGGGTTGGTCAATAAACTCAGAGCATACAAATTGCAGGATAGTGGTTTTGATACTGTTGAGGCAAACCTGAAACTTGGCTTTGCACCTGATTTAAGGGATTATGGGATTGGCGCACAGATACTTGCAGATTTAGGACTTTCTACGGTCAGGCTTTTAACCAACAATCCAAAAAAAATAGTCGGGCTTGAAGGATACGGATTGAAGGTTGTGGAACAAATTCCTGTTTTTGCACCCAACAAATGGAATATCAAGTATCTTAAAACAAAACGCAAAAAACTGGGACATTTAATACCCGAGTCTATTGTCAAAGACTCTGGTATGTAAAGGAGGAAATTTTATGAAAGAGATTAAAGGCGCACTTATTGGTAAAGATAAGAAATTTGCCATTGTCGTTTCTCGTTTCAATGAATTTATCTCCCGCAAATTAATTGATGGAGCAATTGATTGTTTGACAAGGCATAGTGTTGACGAGAACGATATAAAAATCTACTGGGTTCCCGGCAGTTTTGAAATACCCGGATTAGCCCGAAGATTAAAGACCGCAAAACTTGATTGTATAATATGTCTTGGTGCTGTAATCAGGGGCGATACCCCCCATTTTGACTATATCGCCAGTGAGGTTACAAAAGGCATTGCCCTTTTGAATCTTGAACCCGGACCTCCTGTAGTATATGGAATAATCACCGCGGATACAACAGAACAGGCAATAGAAAGGGCAGGAACCAAAATGGGGAACAAAGGCTGGGATGCAGCAATGACCGGCCTTGAGATGGTTAACCTTTATTCCCAGATAAAATAATGTCCAAGCTGTGTAATGAACGGTCTTTATTGCATAACTTAGCGATATATGAGTAGAAGATTGGCACGGGAACTTGCATTGAAGATATTGTATTGTTATAAAAGTGGTAGAACTGAAATTCCAATGTTACTGAATGAATTCCTTGATAAAAAAAAATACCATTCGTCAGTAAAAAAATTTTCAAAAGAACTGGTCACGCTAACCATTGACAATATGCAAACTATTGATAAAAAGGTGAAAGATGTGCTGGAGCATTGGGAATACGAACGTATCTCAACCATTGATAAATTAATCTTAAGGCTCGGCGTCTGCGAGTTATTATTCTTTAATGAAATTCCTTATGAGGTTACAATTAACGAAGCCATTGAAATGGCAAAAAAATACGGCACTGGAGAATCGCCAAAATTTGTTAATGGCATTCTTGATGCCATAGTAAAACAGAATAAAAAAACAATAACAAAAAAATGAAAGCAGCAATAATCAGTGATATCCATTCAAATTTAGAGGCACTACAGGCAGTAATAAAAGATATCAAAAAGAGACGGATAAAAAATATCTTCTGTCTGGGCGACCTTGTTGGATATGGAGCAAACCCTAATGAGTGTATAGAATTATGCTTTAAAGAAGCGGATGCAATAATTGCCGGCAATCATGATTGGGCTACCATTGATAAGACCGATGTATCAAATTTCAATAAAATTGCTGCCGCTGCGGTCAAATGGACCAAAGAACATATCTCATCAGAAAACCTAAAGAGACTTCAGGAACTACCGCTTACCCAGAAGATTGGTGACCTGTTTTTAGTCCATTCTACACCTGACCACCCTGAAGAATGGCGCTATCTATTTACCCTGGAAGAATTTCAGATGGCATTTAAACATTTTGATGCGCAGATCTGTTGTATTGGCCACTCCCATATTCCTGGTGCCGCATTCCAGGATACCAATGGTTATACTGACCTTGTGCGCGAAAATCCATTTCCAATCATCAAGAAGAGAAAATTTATAATTAATGCAGGAAGCGTAGGACAACCACGAGACCTTGACCCAAGGGCGAGTTATGTTATCTATGATGGCAATAAAAATTCAATTGATTTTATTAGAATAGAATATAATATACCTCTGGCAAGTCAGAAAATTATAGATGCCGGACTTCCTGAACAATTGGCAGAACGGCTCCTCGTTGGTAAATAGACCGTTGGAGAATCTAAACCTCCTGCAATATAATTTGTCTAAATTTTTGAATGGAGATAAAAAATGTTAAGAAAAGGACCGGTTATATTAATGAAGGAAGAACTTCAGAAAAAAGGCACAGAGATTGAGGTATTAAAAGATAATTATTTGCGCGCCCTTGCAGAATGGGACAATTACCGCAAGCGTATGGAGAACGAACTGGCGGAATTTAAAAAATATGCAAAGGCTGATTTTATCTCCAAGATCATTCCGGTACTGGATAATTTTGACCGTGCGCTTGCAGGTGCTGAATTGAATCCTGATTTTGAAAGTTTTTACAAAGGTGTGGAAATAATTGAAAGACAGTTAAAGGAAGTACTGAAATCAATGGGTTTAATAGAATACTCTGGATTGGGCGAACAGTTTGACCCATTGCTGCACGATGCAATTGGCGTCATTGTAACCAATGACCATCCAGAGAATACTATTATTGAAGAGATTAGCAAAGGTTATAAAATTGGAGACCGGATAATTCAACCAGCCAAGGTTCTGGTCTCCAAACCTGAAGAAAAAGGGGGTCAAGAAAATGGCAAAAATAATCGGGATTGATTTAGGAACAACAAATTCCTGCGTTGCTGTCCTGGAAGGGGGCCAACCGACTGTGATACCTAATCCTGAAGGTGGTAGAACAACCCCTTCTGTGGTTGCATTTACCAAGACTGGAGAAAGGCTTGTTGGGCCGCTTGCAAAGAGACAGGCAATTACGAACCCGGAAAATACAGTATATTCAATAAAACGGTTTATGGGTAGGAGATACAGTGAGGTTCCTCAGGAAATTGCCCGTGTTCCTTTTAAAGTAGTGGAGCATACAAATGGCGATGCATGGGTTGAAGTAATGGGTTCTAAATATTCACCTCCTGAGATTTCCGCAATGATTCTTCAATATCTAAAGCAGGCAGCAGAATCATATCTTGGTGAAAAAGTCACGAAAGCGGTAATCACTGTTCCTGCATATTTTAATGACTCACAGCGACAGGCAACAAAAGATGCAGGCAAGATTGCCGGGCTTGAAGTCCTGAGGATTATAAACGAACCCACTGCTTCATCTCTGGCTTATGGCTTAGACAAAAAGAAAAACGAAAAAATTGCAGTGTATGACTTTGGTGGTGGCACATTTGATATATCAATACTTGAAATTGGTGAAGGTGTATTTGAAGTTCGCTCAACAAATGGTGACACCCATCTTGGTGGTGATGACCTTGATGAGCGGATCATGAATTATATTGCAGACGAATTTATGAAAGAGCACGGTATTGATTTAAGAAAGGATATTACTGCACTGCAGCGTTTGAAAGAAGCATCTGAAAAGGCAAAGTGTGAACTCTCTACATTGATGGAAACAACCATCAGCCTTCCATTTATTGCCTCGGACAAAGACCGTACCCCGCTCCATCTGGAAATGAAATTAACACGGGCAAAATTGGAATCACTCGTAGAAGATTTGCTCCAGAGATCAATACCGCCAATAAAACAGGCACTCCTTGATGCAGGACTGACAACAAACGATATAAACGAGGTTGTGCTCGTGGGTGGACAAACAAGGATGCCCCGTATTCAGCAGATTGTGCGAGACTTTTTTGGAAAAGAACCCCACAAAGGTATAAATCCTGACGAAGTTGTAGCGGTTGGCGCCGCTATCCAGGGTGCAGTGCTCAGTGGTGAGAAAAAAGACATCCTTCTGCTTGATGTTACACCTCTGACTCTCGGTATTGAAACCCTGGGACAGGTAATGACTCCGATTATACCACGCAATACTACCATCCCTACGAAAAAATCACAAATCTTTACAACTGCTGAAGATAATCAAACCGCAGTTACGGTTCATGTATTACAGGGCGAAAGGCCTATGGCTTATCAAAACCGAACTTTAGGAAAGTTTGACCTTTATGGTATTCCTCCTGCACCCAGAGGCATTCCACAAATTGAGGTGACTTTTGATATTGATGCAGATGGCATTCTCCATGTTTCTGCAAAGGATTTGGGCACTGGCAAAGAGCAAAAAATAAGAATTACTGCATCAAGTGGTCTTTCCAAAGATGAAATTGATAAAATGATGAAAGAGGCTGAAGAACATGCGGCTGAAGACCGACGGCAGAAAGAATTGATTGAAGTAAGGAATCGTGCAGATAGCGTAATATACAGCGTAGAAAAGACTCTGAAAGAATATGGTGAAAAAATATCTTTTGAAGAACGAAGCGAAATAGGCAAAAAACTTGAAACACTGAAACAGAGAAAAGACGGAACAGATATAAATGCTATTACCCAGGCAATAGATGACCTGCAACAATCAGTATATAAACTCTCTGAGGCAGTCTATCGTGAAGCAGCAAGCCGTGCCCAGGGTCAGGGTCCAACTACTGAAACTCCTCAAGGTCCAAAGCCTGAAGATAGTCAGCAGGGCGGTGCAGATTATCGTGTGGTGGACGACGAAGGAAATAAATAATAAAATTATTGTTTGCGCTAAATAGATTAAATTTATTGTCATTTTCCCGGTGTTGAATCTCTATCCGTAAAAACAATTATGAAAAAAGATTATTACGAAATTCTTGGTGTCTCCAAAAATGCTACTGCTGATGAAATAAAAAGAGCCTATAGAAATCTGGCAAAAAAATGGCACCCTGACATGAATCCAGACAATAAGAAAGAGGCTGAAGAGCGATTTAAAGAAATATCTGAAGCCTATGAGGTCCTTATGGATCCACAGAAGAGACAATTGTATGATAGTTATGGCCATGATGGAGTATCTCAAACCTTCCGTGGTGGTGGATTTACCTGGGATGATTTTACGCACTTTGATGACTTGCAGGATATTCTTGGTAATCTCCTCGGTGGCTCAATATTTGAAGACTTTTTTGGTTCCACAAAAACGCGGACTACTCAACCAAAAGGCGGCGACATCCATGTTGTTTTAAAGGTATCTCTTGAAGAAATTGCAAACTCTGCAAAAAAACAGTTCAAGATTAATCGTTATGAATATTGTAGTAACTGTTCAGGAAGGGGTGGCCACGATTTTACAACCTGTTCTCAGTGTAATGGCAAGGGCCAGGTAAGAACCCAGACAAGGAGTTTCTTTGGAACCTTTACCAGTGTTTCAATCTGTCCCAAGTGTCAGGGCAGGGGCGAAATAATAAAGACCCCCTGTGTAAAATGTGGTGGCACAGGCAGAACAAAAATTTCCCGAACCGTGGAGATAAAAATTCCGCGTGGTATCAGCAATGGCCAGTATATTGTCTTAAGAGGTGAAGGACATTATGGACCAGGTGGCAGGGGCAATATAATTGTTGAATTTGAAGAAAAACCCCATGAATACTTTGAACGCCGTGGTGACGACCTTTTTATTAGAATATTAGCCCCCTATTCTACTCTGGTTAACGGCGGCAGCGTGGAAATTCCTGGTTTAAATGGTTCGCATGAAGTTGTAAAAATACCTAAAGGGTGCAGTGCGCCGGAAATTATTAAAATCAAGGGAAAGGGTATACCCCGCATAAATGGTGGTTATGGCGACCTTTATGTTGAAATTGACTTGAAACCCTTATCAAGTTCTGACCGAAATCTCACCCGGATTATTGAAGAATTGAAAAAATATGAAGGCGAGCCAATGATAAAGAAACGCACAGGTTAATTATAAAACAATGGAAAAAGAGCTGCATAATCTTTTTTTCATAAAAAAAGAACAGATTGATAATTCTAAGATTATTCTTACAGGCACAGAATTCCATCACATAAAAAATGTCCTGCGTAAAAAGTCAGGCGAAACCGTATATTTTACTGATGGTAATGGAACCTTATATAAAACAGAAATAGAGCAGACCCTGAATAATGCAATGGTTCTTCAGATAATTGAGATTAAAAAAATTGTACAGGAAAAATCTATAAATCTTGACCTCGGTCTGGTGCTTTTAAAAACAGGCAGGACAGACTTTGTTATAGAAAAAGGGACTGAATTGGGTATTCGGCGATTTATTTTTTTTATATCAAGATATGGAATAATAAGAAATTTGAACCAACCACGCATTGAACATTTTAAAAAAATCGCCTTATCTGCTATGTTGCAATCACAGCAATATTATTTACCCGAAATTATATGTACCGAGAATATTATTAAGGAATTTACAAATTATGACCTTGTGATTCTGGGCGAAAAAGAAGGTAAAGACAAAATCAGTCCCGGAGTAAAAAATATTCTCTTACTCATTGGACCCGAAGGAGGTTTTGCACCTGAAGAAATTGATGATTTTTGCAAAAATAATGTCAAATTTATTTCATTCAGCAAAAACCGCTTGCGTAGCGAAACTGCGGCACTTGCCGGGATTGTCACCATCACATCATACTACGACCAGTAAGCAAAAGTACATATTTAGAGATAATTTTGTAGTTATCAATCTAAAGCATAATTTTTTATATTGACTTTGGTGTGAATTTAAATAAACTTAAGTATGGTTGTTGATTATGGAATCTACCTCTTAATTTCCCTGCTGGCACTCTTTGTTCTTTATGGACGTATTGAATGGATAAATCATCAAAAAAATTTAAAATCTATTCCTTTGAGAATTGTCGTAAATGGAACACGGGGTAAGTCCACAGTTACCAGACTCCTTGGTGCCGCATTAAAAGCAGGAGGATACAAGACTTTTGCCAAAACCACTGGAACAAAACCGAGGATGATTATCAACAATCTTATTGAATTACCGGTTATAAGGCCTGGAAAACCCAATATCCATGAGCAACTGGCCATCACAAAAAAAGCAGCAAAAGAAAAAGTTAATGCCATAGTCTTTGAAAATATGTCTATCCGACCTGACCTCCAATGGTTTGAAGAAACCAGAATAATGGCACCACATTTTGTAGTAATCACAAATGTGCGTTCTGACCATCTGGAAGTAATGGGACCTACACTCAAGGATATTGCAAGAAATTTCATTAATGCGGCGCCGACAAATGCCCGCATTTTTACGGCGGAAAAATCTCTTTTCCCAGTATTACAGCAATTTGCTGCAGAACGCGGCATTGAAATCTTCTTGAGCAATGAAGACGAAGTCACAGATGAAGAATTAAAATATTTTCCATATTTTGAGCATCGCGAAAATATAGCACTTGTTTTGAGTATATGTAAATATCTTGGTATCCCGCGAGACAAGGCATTGAATGAAATGTATAAATATATTCCTGATACTGGTGTATTAAGAAAGTATGAATTGAAAATAGAAAACAAAAATATTGTATTATATAATGCCCTGGCAGCAAATGACCCTGATTCCACATATTTTATTTATGAAAGAATAAAAAAACCAGCAAAAAATTTTTATGTATTAATTAACTGCCGTTCTGACCGCATTGACCGCTCAGTGCAGATGGCTGACCTCATCAGTACAAAAATCAAGGCAGATTATTATTTTATTACTGGTGGTGGAACGAGTATCTTACATCGTATCGCCATCAAAAAAGGAATACCTTCAGAAAAGTTAGTCAATCTTGGTAACAAAAGTGTGGAATATATATTTAACAGAATCACATCTATCGTCAAAGACCACGGCGTAATTTTGGCAATCGGAAATATCGTTGGCTATGGAGAGAAGCTCATAGAATACTTTAAAGAAAGAGGAACTCAATGACTCTACATTCATCAATATCTTTCTTAGGGCTCATCGGCAAATTATGATTATCATTGCCGTTGGTCTGGGTATGATGTTGAATCTTCTTTTGACTGAGACGATTGGGCTCGCCGCAGGTGGAGTCGTTGTTCCAGGTTATATTGCTTTGAATTTGCATAAGCCTGATATGTTAATGAGCACGATTATTATCTCCCTTACTACATACCTTTTTGTGCGCCTTCTTTCCCATTTTATCCTTCTCTATGGTCGTAGGTTATTAATCGTTTCTATAATTATTGGTTATCTTCTGGGTTATGTAACAAAAGTATATCCTGCAATCTCTCTTGGCACAGTTAATTTTGATATTACTACAGTAGGCTTTGTAGTTCCAGGGCTGCTCGCATACTGGATGGAGCGACAGGGAATATTAGAAACAATCAGCACGATGTTAATCGCCGCAATCATTGTCAGATTTATTCTCATAATTCTTACCGGAGGTGCCACATTACCATAAAATTGCGCAGCGGAAAAGTTCCTAATTATATTCTTATTACTGTTGCCATTATTTCTATTATCTTTGGATATTTTGCACTCAATTATAAAATTAAATATTATGCACCAATGTACAATGAAAAGATAGAAAGTGCCCGTTTAACAAAAATTATGTTTGAGACTGTCAAATCAGCAAAGATTCAAAAGAATATCAGTATTGACCCAGTGAATGACCCAAATCAAACAGGCTTAATCGGTGTGGAACATTCACCAATCACCAGCGAACCCGGTGACCTGAATGCCAAACTCACAACAATCAATCCAAATATTTCAGCAGTAGTTGTTGAATTACTGAGAAGATGCAATGTGAAAACGGGCGATTTAATTGCAGTTTCATTCAGCGGTTCATTTCCTGCCTTAAATCTTGCAGTCCTTTCAGCAATTCAAACATTAAATTTAAAGCCAATTGTTATCACCTCGGTAAGCTCATCAATGTGGGGAGCGAATATTCCTGAATTTACTTATCCTGATATGGAAAATTTGTTGTATCAAAACGGTGTTTTAAAGTTTCGTTCAATTGCTGCATCCATTGGTGGAATTGATGATGCGGGCAGGGGCATCAGTCCTGAAGGTAGAAATATGATTACAGAAGCGATACGCAGAAATAAAATTACTGAAATAAAATCCAAAAATCTTGAGGATGCAATTGAAAAAAGGATTGAACTTTATTATACCCAGGCAAAAGATGAAAAAATATCTTGTTTCATCAATATCGGTGGTGGCGCGGCTGTCCTTGCTGGTTTTGATCTACCCACTGGAATTCTTGACGTATCAAAATATTCATTTCATCAGGGCCTGGCTGGTAGATTTCTCAGAAATGGTGTAAAAGTCATCAATCTGAACAATATATTCTATCTTGCACGACGGTACGAATTGCCAGTTGCACCAATACCCATACCAGTTATTGGCGAAGGAAAGTTATATTACGAAAAAAAATATTCTGTCTCACTTGCAATAATTTTTTTGATAATTCTTGGTGTAATCATTTTTGTAATATTAAGAATTGATATAGATTATTATCTAAGGAGGCACAAAAATGAATAATTTGTTTTTTCTCATAATTTTTGTGGGGCAATTAGTAAATATCTCGCCACAATATGAGGCAAAAATAAAGATTCATACCACAAAAGACGAATCATATACAATCTTAACTAAGAATCAACCTGTTGAAATCAAAGTATCGGGTCCGACCTGGATAAGGGTATATACAAGAATCCCCTGGACAGGTGAGAGAAAAGGAACAAAGGCATATAAAATAATCCTTCAGGAAGATGATATAAAAGAAAAATTTATTACCCGTGAAACTGAATATTCATCAGTTGCTCGTCTGGATAAGATAAGATTGAGCAAATGGCGTTCGTTTTATATTAATGTTCCGCAAGGTCTACACACCTACCGCTTTATTCACTGGCGTGCACCTTCAGATACAATCCTTATAAAATTTACCAGTGAATCGCCAGGTAGATGGCAGGATATACCTGCCCTTTCTTACAATAAAACGCTTGATGTGATTGAAGACGAGAAAATAATAAATTACTACGAAGCAACTATAGATAAACCTGTTGTTATTGAAATAGAGGGACCCAAAAAATTAAAAATCACATCTCGTTTGCATATACCAGCCAATGCCCGGGCTGACCAACTTTATACAATTACGGTAAAAGAAAAAGGCAAAACATTAAAAATACAGAATTTTCGGGCATACCGTTCAGAAACTGTGGAATACAATAAACAAACAGATTTTATACCATCAAATCCACATACCTTCTATCTCAATGTTCGTAAAGGCACACACCGATATGAATTCTGGCTAAATAACGGCACAGGTTGCGGATTGAGATTTATGGCTGAGATAAAATGATATTTACGCTTCTATTTCTTCTCACTATTGACCATTCAATTGATGTAAAAATTAATTTTGCCTACGATGACAATATCTTTGAATACTCAAAAAAATATCTAAATGAATTTATGAATAATATCCATCCCGAACGCTTTCCATTTGAGACCTATGATGATTTTTATACTAACTATGAATTTCAATTACTGCTGCGGAATAAATTAATTGGTCAACATACTACGACTTTTAATTTTATTTTTGATGGCTACAATTATCTGATCAACAGGCAAAAAGATTATTTTTTTATCACTGCTGGAACAAGACAATCATTTGGCAAATTTGCAACAAAGATTGAATATCTTTATTTGCCCCGCTATTTAATCCGCTATTATCAAAATCCGGATAGTACTCAATATACAGGATGTGAATTTAGCGAAAATCTGTTTTATATTAAAACAGATTTCAGGCTCAGACAAAAAGGAGAAGTTGGACTTCTTCTGGGTTATGAGATTGACGATTATATAGAAAATTTCAATATCTATGATGCAAAGGCATTGCGCTCAGGCCTGCACATAGATTTCGCAATATCAAGAAGATTTGAAACCAAAATAGCCTATGAATTTAAGTCATCCCAAGCAAGAGGTCCTGTGCTTGATGTCTCATATGAACAGCATCTAATCAATTTTAAAAACTATCTCAATATTGGATTCCCCAGATTGTCTGAACTCACTCTTTCTTATCAGTTTAAATATAGAATTTACACTACTGAAGTATCGCCCATAATTGATTCTCCACACAGTGGCAGGAACGATATCACACAAAGATTCAATGTGAAATTGGCATTTCCTGTGCTCCCTGCACTCTATGTTAATTGGGAATATATCTATGAACTTCGCCGTTCACATTCTGATGTCTATCCTGAGATTGGAGATTATAAAAATTATAATAAATGGACTTTTAAAGGAGGATTAGAATTTGAATATTAGAATTTTACAAACCATTAGAAACTCTAAATATTTTGTAGTTAGTCAACGACAAACGATGCTGTTAGACGAAACGCATTTCGCAACCGACAGACGTTTAACGATTTACAATAAGCCATTCAGATTTATCCGGGCAATGGCGTGGATTATGTCCATAATTTTTATCACCTGCCATCGTCCTTTGGTCGAAACCCATAAATTTGTTATTGTTAGCGAATGCCCCCTGCCCGGCTATTCCAGGGACATCGCTATCCAGGGCAATTATGCCTATATTGCCAATGACCAGGGTGGTTTGCAGATTGTTGATATTTCAAACCCTGAATCAACATTTGTTGCAGGACATTATTTTCACCAGACCAATATTCAAGGCGTGGCAGTAAGGGATAGTTTTGTATATCTTGCACTTGCTGCTGGTCCACCAAATAATGGTGGTATGTTGATTGTGAACATAGTTGACCCCGAGAATCCCGTTTTTGTTGGACAGGATAACTGGTTTTATGGCTACAATGTCTTTGCTCCAGCAAATGATACACAATTTGTATATATTGCTGCCAGATACTGGTTTATTGTTGAAGATGTTTCCTGGCCCCAGTATCCGAGTTATGCACGGAGATTTGCAACCCCGGGCAATGTGCATAGCCTTTTTGCTGTTGACTCTCTAGTCTATCTTGCCTGTGAACAGATGGGTTTGATAATATACAATCTGCATAATCCTGATAGCACGGCAAAGATAAGTGAGATGGATACTCCATCTAATGCACGCGATGTCTATGTGACAAATGGCAATGCATATATTGCTGATGGTTATGATGGTCTGGTTATTATTGATGTTAGTGACCCTTATAACCCAATCTTTATCAATAGTTTTGATACCCCTGGTTATGCACAGGGAATCTTTGTGGATGGCACACTTGCATATATTGCAGATGGAACCAGTGGTTTAAAAATAGTTGATATATCAGACCCTGAAAATCCTGTGCTATATGGAGAACTTGAAACACCCTATGCATATAATGTTATGGTAAAAAATGGATTGGTCTATCTTGTTGACAGGGATTGGGGTCTGGTTATAATTAGAGAGGAACCTAACCAATGATATTATTATTATGTTTTCTTGGGCATATTATTAACAATGACACAATAAATGTTATAGAGAAAACGGGCTCGTCCATTAATATGGAAATCTCTTTTGCCAAATCTTCAGATGAGCCGATAAATATTGGGTTTATCATCGCTCCTGTTCCTCCTGTTCCTCAATACACACTGCTTAGAGCCGAATCCCTGGCACAGAATGGTTCAGGTTTATTTGACCAATCAGTGGTTATCGGCGCTCCAGTCCAGTTGAGTGGGTATAATGTATACCCCATAATTGTGAGTCCAGTCTTTAAAATAAATAACAATAAAATCAATATTCAAAAGATGGAACTCAAACTTTCTTTTGTTAATTATCCCGAAATTAAACTACCACCCAGCCTTGCCCAGGTCTATAAAAATTTAATTCTGAACTATACATACAATCCGGAAAATCCACCTCAGGGTATGCTCATAATCACACCAAATTCTTTTTATAATGCGGTTTTGCCCCTTGCTGATTGGAAGGAAAAAAAGGGCTGGAAGGTTACTGTAGCACGCCTTTCAGAGACCGGAAGTTCTGCAACCGCAATCAAAAATTATATTACTGATGCATACTTTTATTGGGAACCCAGACCTGAATATGTAATACTTATTGGTGATAAAGATAGTGTGCCCTGTTTCACCATTGCTTCTAATCCTACTGACCATCCATATACTACAATTGAAGGAAATGATTTTCTTTCTGACCTGTTCATTGGCAGAGTCTCAGTTGCCAATGTTAATGAACTAAATACGGTCATTGCCAAAATTATCGGATATGAGAAGACACCTTATACTACAGACACCTTATGGTTCAAAAGGGGATTAATGGTCGCAGGGAATTATCCAGACAACCAAATGACAACGCCTATCCCAGTAAAACGTTTGCTGCGAGAACAATTTTTAAAAAATGGATATTATCAAATTGATACAGTATTTTATCCACCTCTCTCAAGTGGCCAGACGCCAATCACAAATTCAGTAAATCAAGGTGTAACATTTATAAACTACCGTGGTGGCATTGCTTCCTGGTCTGGTTGGGATAGACCAAGTTTCTATAATACAGATGTGATTGGACTCTCTAATGGTTGGAAATTACCGGTGATAACGAGCATTGTCTGTCTCACGGGCAATTTCAATGCTGAACCCTGCTTTGGAGAAGCTTGGATAAGAGCTGGCAATCCAACAACACCTAAGGGTGGTATTGCATTTTTCGGTGCCTCTCCCCCAACCACCCATTCCCGCTGGAACAACTGCCTTGATTATGGTATATATTGGGGATTATTAGAAGATAGTATCTATTATTTGGGTCCAATGACCTATCGTGGCAAAATAGAGGTCTATCTAAATTTTCCTTTAGAGGTCTCTCCTGATTCTGGTAGTGAATTCTATTTCAATGCCTATAACCTTCTCGGCGACCCTTCATTAGAAGTATGGACCGATGTGCCACGCAATTTTATTGTGAATCATAATTCATCAATTGCGGTCGGAACAAATTCATTTTCAGTTCAGGTTTTAAATTATTTATCGCAGCCAGTGCAAGGTGCACTTGTCAGTTTATACAAAAAGAATGAAGTAAAAGAATTGGCATTTACTGATGCCAATGGAATGGCATATTTTCAAATTACAACGAGCACTACTGATACGCTCTTTGTTACTGTGACCAAGCATAATTTCAAACCCTATTGTGGATATGCCCTGGTTAGTAATTCTAATGTCTATGTGGGATACTACAATCACACAATCAGTGACCCCGGAGGCAATAATAACGGAGAGATAAATCCTGGAGAAGCGATTCAGCTCAGCATAACATTAAAGAATTTTGGTAATACAACGACTGCAAATAATGTCTCGGCAAAATTATCAAGTATAGACCCATTAATTACAATCACTGACTCAATAAAGAATTATGGTAATATCGCACCTGGTGCAAGTGCAAATGCGAGCCCTTATCAATTCAATGTCTCGCAGCAAATCAAAGATAATCATTTAATAAAATTTAATCTCTCAATCACATCCAGCCAGGGAAATTGGAATTCGGTCTTATGGCTCAGTGCAAAAGCACCAGTATTTGAATATCAAAAAAACCAGATTCTTGATGGTGGTAATGGAGTCCTTGAACCCGGAGAAACTTCAGATATGGTTATATCTATAAAAAACTCTGGAGGACTTGGAGGCACAAACATTCAGGGGGTATTAAGGTCAAAAAATCCTGGAGTTTCTGTGTCGGATTCTATTGGTGTATTCGGCAATATTGGAATTGGTGACTCTGCGACAAATTCAGGGAACCATTTTCAGGTGAGTGCTTCATCCCAGTTAGCACCAGGCCATACTATAAACTTTTCTTGCCTTCTCTCAGGCGATAATAATTTTAAAGACACTGTTGATTTTTCAATTGTTATAGGAGTTGTTTCTACAAATTCACCGACCGGTCCTGATGGTTATGGTTATTATGCGTATGATAACACGGACACAGACTATCCTGAGGCACCTACATATAACTGGGTTGAGATTGACCCGGAACTGGGAGGACAGGGAACTATCCTCAATCTTTTAAATGATGAAACAAAAACTATTAACCTGCCATTCAGTTTTAAATATTATGGCACAAACTATAATAAGATTTCAATCAGTTCCAATGGTTATATTGCAATGGATTCAACCTGGATAGCAGATATGTATAACTGGCACATTCTTTCTGCTGGTGGTCCACCATTACTCATTGCACCTTTCTGGGATGATTTAGACCCGAATGCTACTGATTCAAGTGGTAATGTTTGCTACTACAATGATGTAGTAAATCATCGTTTCATAATAGAATGGTCAAGGATTCAACATATCCATAGTCCAACTAACCCGACACCTGCAGAATTACAAACATTTGAAATTATTCTCTATGACCCTAATTATTATCCGACCCAGACCAGCGATGGAGAGATTCTATTCCAATACAAAAAGATTACCAATGATGATTACTGGCATAATTATGCAACTGTAGGCATTGAAGATTATCACCATAACAATGGTCTGGAATATACTTATGCCAATATGTATCCACCATCTGCTGCACCCCTTGCGAATAACAGGGCAATCAAATTTACCACTGACCAACCAGACCCATTTCCGGGAATAAAAGAAATTAATAAGTATGAAGTGAAAGGACAGAAGTTCTTAATATATCCCAATCCATTCAAGAATCACCTAACAATCAAATGCGAAATCCAAAATCCGAAATCCGAAACAAATTCCAATTCCCAAATTATCCCCTCTCCTTTTTCCTCTCCCCATAGGGGAGAGGGTTGGGGTGAGGGGAAATCCCAAATTTCAGGTAGTGTAGCCCTTTATGGGCGTAATTCACGGGGACAAGCCCCTACACTACAAATCTACGATGCGACAGGCAGGTTGGTGAAACAATTTAACCATTTAACCATTCAACCATTTAATCAGGTAATCTGGGATGGTTCTGACGACGCAGGCCGCAAGGTTCCTCCTGGTGTCTATTTTGTAGAATGGAAAATGGAAGAATATCGTGAAATAAAAAAGGCGGTCTTCTTAAAATGATATCATTATGGTTTTTAGTCATCTAAATTTTTGATTGTAGGGACAGGGCAAGTCCCTGTCCGAAAATGCGCTCTCCCTTTGGGAAAAGGCAGAGAGCCGTCAGGAAAAACAACCTATTATTAAAAAGGAGAAAATTATGAAAATAAAATACTTAACCCTTTTGTTCGTTCTGGTTAATTTTTCATTTGCCTATCAGAATTTTCATGGGTGCTGTTTGGCACCAGATAATATCACCGGTTGGGTCGTAACCCTTGATTCTATAATTGTATTAAAAACTACAGATGGTGGGGTTCACTGGTTTGAACAGGCAAACCCTGTTGCAGCAAGGAAATTCTTTGATGTAACCTGCCGAAGCAATCTCAAGGTCTGGACCTGTGGTATCCTGGGGGATATCACCCATTCCAGTGATGGTGGTCAGACCTGGATCCATCAGGTTCAGGGATTAGCAAAATATTCAACACGCATTGAGTTCATTGATGATACACTTGGTTGGGCAGTATGTGGAGATGGCGTGGTCGGTAAAACCACAGATGGCGGTGCATACTGGGAACAGATTTTTACGCCGTTTGGTCTACTTGAACTTTATGGTGTCTCTTTTATTGACCACCTTCAAGGATGGGCAGTATCAGGCTGGCCAGATAGTGTTGATATTGGTCAGGGGTGGATTATCCATTCAAGCGATGGCGGATTTGCCTGGGATTCACTGTACCGCAGTAATACTTACGAAGACTTTTTTGATGTTCACTTTTTTAATCAGAATACAGGAATTGTTGTTGGTGGCAATGAATCAAACTATGCACCCCTAATCTGGAAAACAACCAATGGTGGAAATTCTTGGGATGCAATATCAGCTCCAGCAAATACATTTTATCTTCGTGCCGTTGATTTTGTTGATAATCTGCATGGCTGGGCAGTTGGTAGATTTGGTTCTATTATAAAAACAACTGATGGTGGCAATACCTGGATATTCCAGAATAATCCTGCTACCACAACTTTATATGATGTTGATTTTTCAGACTCATTACATGGTATTGTATGTGGCTACCATATTATCCTTTATACAACCAATGGTGGAACAACCTGGCAGATTGGACAGGTCCCGGGTATTGAAGAAAATTCCTCTACTATTTTGTCAAATAACACTATTTTACAGGTCTATCCAAATCCATTCAAGAATCACCTAACAATCAAATGCGAAATGCGAAATCCGAAATCCGAAACAAATTCCAATTCCCAAATTATCCCCTCTCCTTTTTCCTCTCCCCATAGGGGAGAGGGTTGGGGTGAGGGGAAATCCCAGATTTCGCTAATGATCTACGATGTGACTGGCAGACTGGTTAAATCCTTTAACTATCAAACTATCCAACCATCTAACCATCCAACCCAAATCGTCTGGGACGGAACAGACGATTCAGGCCGCAAACTTCCTGCTGGGGTTTATTTTGTAAGACTGGAAAGCGAAGGGTTCAAACAGGTTGAGAAGGTAATTCTTTTAAGATAGACGAAATTAGTATTTTAAACCCAATGGCCATAGACTTTAACCGAAACGGGTTTCGTAACCCAATAACGATAAACGAGTCTTTTAGGGTGTTTATTTTGTGAAATTAGAAAGTGAAGGGTTTAAACAGGTAGAAAAGGTGATACTGTTGAGATAATAGAATTTGGTTAAAGAAGTGGGTATGGAAGTTTGAATAATGTTTTTAAGACTAACTTCTTAATTCTAACTTCCATACTTACTTCTTCACCGAATAACCAAACTACAATACGGCCAACGAAACAGTATAACGATTTACAAATGGCCAATGGTTATTGGCCGTGGCAACCGGTATCAGCTCTGAATAATCAAAATTTTTCTCACCTTTCCTGGTCTTCAGATTAAATAGAAAAATTTAGCATTTGTCATAATTTCTTCCCTGATTTAGATGAATATCTTTTGATGTCGAT
>JBBILZ010000013.1:0-46480 GCA_037444665.1 Caldifarciminota bacterium | reverse complement strand
GACCGGGTGAGTCTTGGGCTGTCTGAAAGATTGTTTATAAAATTTCCTTATGGTGATTCTTTCAACTTGACCATTGCAAATAATACGCCGGATACAATGCAGATAAGATTGGGTTATAGATTTACCCAGGGCCACGGCAGGATGGAGTGGGAGCCAAAGTCGTTTTCATTAAATCCCCTTGAGACAAGGGATATACCGATCCACTTGGATATTAAAGATACCTGTGGTATTATTCAGATAATTGCAACCAGTGATGGTGATACAGTGGGTGGTATTACAAGGCCAGTCAGACGGGCAATGAGACCAACACCTGGTGATATCTTTTGTGATGATTTTAACTCAGGCAAAATGAGTGGGCAATGGCATCTATGGAATCCTATAGGAGCCTGGTCAGTTGAAGATAGTAGTGCTAAAGGGAGCGGTGTTTACGGGCGCCATTTTGCCACGGTTGGTGCGGGTGACGGGAACTGGACCAATTATCGTTTTCAGATGAACACTAAAATGGCAGGAAGCATCCATCCACATATAACATATCTCAAGTCCTATCTTTACTTCCGGGTTCAGAATGATACTGATACGATGTATTACCGATTTGGCATAAAGGGAGATGAGCCAAGACTTGTTCTTTATCGGCGTGATGGGTTATACAGATGGACCAGGCTTGGTGCTTATAACTTTCAACCAGAGAGGGATATCTGGTATAATCTTGCAGTTAAGGTTCAGGGTAGTTCAATTTTTTGTTTCCTCAATGGCGAGCGGGTGATTGCTGTGAATGATACAAAATATCTCAGCGGTGGTATTGGCATCGGGACCAATGAAGACAATATGACCAATTACTATGATGATGTTGTTGTGCGGCCCCTGGTTTTGCCCGAGACATTATTTTATGACAACTTTAATAGTGGTCAGATGTCTCCATTATGGGACAAGCACTTTGGAAACTGGAATATTCCACAAGATTCAGGATTTGTGAGGGCAAGCGGTAGTGCGCATCTTGCAACTGTTGCTGAAGGTTGTGACTGGACAAACTTCCGATACCGTGTTAGAACCAGAATAAAAGGAAGTGACCTTGTGTCCACATTGAGGTCGTATATATTCTTCCGGGTGCAAGATACTTTGAACTACTACCGCTTTGGCATTTATAATGAAACTGGCCTTGAACTTCACAAGCGGGTTAATGGAAACTGGCAATTTCTCGCCGGGGATGATTTTAAACCAGAAAAGGATGTCTGGTATATCCTTAAGATAGAAATTCAATCCAATAATCAAATTAAGTGTTACTTGAATGATACCCTTCGCATCACATATACTGACAACGACAATCCCTTTATCAATGGTGGAATTGGTATCGGTGTTGTGGAACATGAAGAGATGGTGGTAGATTATGATGATGTTTTGGTTCAGCCCCTGCAATGAGCAGAACATTGTGCTAATTATAATTTTCTTGATTTTCCAGAAAAAAGTATTTATTATTAATAGGAGGTATTATGAAGCCAAAGGGTTATCTACCCTTAAGTCTGCTTCTGGGCATTATGCTCTTGAGTGCTGGCTTTTCTGCCCAGAGGGTAGTGGTCTGTGAAGAACTCTACCAGGAAGGCTGAAGTGGCTGTAATGCAGCCAGTGGGACACTGGCTCAGATTGCAATAAACTATCCAGGTAGGGTTGCTGCTATAGAGATGCATATCAGTTCAAGTTATCCCCTGTACAATGCTGAAGCACTACAAAGAATGTATTCTTATCCACCGCCGTATTATTATGGTGGTTCGTGGTACTATGCAACACCCTGGCTCTGGTATGATGGAGACCCGCATGGAAGTTATGACTATTCACAATGGCAATCAAAGATTGTCACTGAAATGAACAGACCAGCACCATTCACCTGCACAATGTGGGGCATTTATACGCCATTAAGAGGGACTGGCACAGTCTATGCAAAATTCCGTAATGACTCTACGGCAACTCTAACTGGTCGTATCCGCTTTGTGTTGACTGAAGATAGTTTATACTATTCTGCACCCAATGGTGACCTCTGGCACAATCATGTTGCCCGCGATTATCTACCCGACACAAGTGGAACAGCGGTCACGCTTGCTCCTAATGATTCAATAACAGTGAGTAGAAACTTTACTGTCCAGTCAGGCTGGAATGCAAACAAGTGTGAAATTGTTGCCTGGATACAGAGCACGGTCTTGCTTTCTGATTCTACAAGGGATATCTGGCAGGGCGGTCTAATAAAGGTTTCTCAATTGACCTATGTTGCTGAAGAGAATACTGAAAATTCATTAACTGAGAGAATAGGACCGAGTCCGAACCCCTGTGTGAACAAGACTACTTTTAATTTTAGACTAAATAGTAGTACACTATACCAGATCAATATTTTTGATGTAGCAGGCAGAAAGATACGCACAATTAAGGGTCTGGCAACTGGTAATGAGCAGAAAGTAGAATGGGATTTGAAAGATGCTCAAGGAAAAAGAATGGGTTCTGGAGTATACTTCTATCAATTTGAAAGCAAAGAGACCAACGCAAGCGGGAAGATTGTAATAAGATAAAAAATAAATTTTTTATAAGGGCGGATGCTGTAAATACAATGCATCCGCCCTTTTTATTTATCCAGAATATTTTCAGACAATTTGATAAAGACTGATGCTTCTCCAACCCAAAAAAGTTTAATTTTATCTTTTAGCTGACACTGCATTTTGGCTATGTCAATAGTTGTGTGGAAATTTTATTTGAACATAACATAACGGCGCTCCTTCCATTTTGGATATTGACAATTCGTTAATTTTGATTATTGTATATTATAAGAATTTAAAGAATTTTAGAGTGGCTAAACTGTTACGGCACACAAAATGGTCAAGAGCCAGTTTTTGAAAGGAGATGGACACGCCAACATTTAAAATAGAAAGTGAGTGGGTTGTTGATTTTTGTAGAGTTTTAGAAGCATCAAAATGTAAATACAAGGATACTGCGTTGATACCAAATGCCTTACTCACCTTTGCTTTCCCTCACATTCCATTAGGGTTAATAGAGCCTCAAATAACCTTTAACTATTTTGTAGAAAAATCCTATTCAGCGGATATAACAATTAGATGCTATGCACTTGCAAATAAAATTCCTGGTGACAATTATGCATTTTTTGAAACCTTGCCTCGCGACATTTTTTATTTTGGCCCAGGTGAAAATGCAGTGCTTATTGATGAATTTGAGTCTTCGTTTGTAGGCTCAAGAGGCATTCAACTAAATAATTATCCATCAATAATCGCATATATTCTACAATATAAAACACTCACTTTATTTTGGACTTCAACTCAGATAGGAGACCCATCTGTTCGCATAGCATCCCCGCAGTCTCCGATTTCTAATCACAGACCATCAATGATTATTTCATATACAGGCGACCCATTGCCTGCCCAATTGGTGGTACATAATGGGGATATCAAATTTTCGCCTTTTAATCCTCTTCCAGGTAACTTGATATCAGCGGAAGTGGTTATTTACAATTATGGTGCCACGGATGCGTCTGAGGTTGATGTTGAGCTGTGGGATGGTTCACCGTTTAATAGCGGGCATCTAATTGGCACACAGATTATTCATAATATTCCTGCTGGCGGTGCAGGAATGGCAACTTTTGACTGGCTTGGTTATGGCTCACCGTGTCGTCATACAATTTATGCCGTAGCTGGGCGAAATTTCACTGCTCCAGAAATATTAAACAGATATCATATCGCTTATCGGGAGTTATTGGTTAGAAATGATTTTTCTCTCTTTACAACCAATTTTGAAGGAATGGAAAGAAATGAATGGATGGAAAAAGATGATAATTTATTAAGCATTCAGTTTCAGCCATTAGAGGAATATGAACCCCATCCGCCGCAAATTCCATCTTTTACAGGTATAACATTGACGGATGAGGATAATCATACCCCTGAAGGACAAAAATGTCTTGAATTCTTTTTAAACGGAGCCCATGATTGTGGAAGCAAATGGATATGGAGAACTATACCTGTAGATATTCCTCCCAATGTTAGTAAGGAAATACAAATATCACTGTGGGCCAAACATAAAAAGGGTAGCCAGATGCAAGGTGGAAGTGCTGTTCTGGCATTTTGTGATAGATATATTCCAGAAGTAGAATCAGATTTTTCTATAATAGGCGAAATCAGTGGAGGTCCAAGATGGCATCACTATTTTCACGCAACACAAATAACGGGTGAATTTAAAGGTGAAATCTATGTTGGTGTTGGTATAAGAGTGAGAAGTACATCAGATGAGATGCGGGAATTCTTAGATGACATAGAAATAAGAATTGTTGAAATTAATCAACCATAATTGGAGGTGGAATATGTTGATTTTTTTCTTGATTCTTAACTGGTACATAGATGTGGTTGATACAGGAGCGTATAGATTTACTTCAATTGAAATAAACCCATCCGGTTATCCAGAAATCGCATATAGCAATCATACAAATAATTTTCTTCACTATGCAATTTATGATGGTTCAATCTGGCATCGCTATTTAGTGGATACAGTACCCGGGGGTGCTGCTTCATTAAAAAGAAATAATGATTCTATCTATATTGCTTTTACTGACGGAACCTATCTTAGATTTGCTCATTCACAGAGTGGTGAGACATGGACTAAAGAAGTTACAAACTTCAGACCTGACCTATATGATGGCTTAGAACTTGATATTGATTCAACTGGTCCTAAAATTGTTTATCATAATTACTCTGGCAACATCGTTTTTTATGTATATAAAGATGGCAGTGTATGGTTTCAGGATACAGTCCATAGGTATTCTCCGGGTGATGCAGCAGGGTTTTCTTTAGATAAAACGGGAATACCCCATATATCTTTTTATTCATATTCGTCTCCCTACGGCTTTACGTATGCTACAAAACAAGGGAATAGCTGGGTAAAAGAACTCATATCAGGTCCAGGGCTTAGGGGTCAGGTTTCAAGCGTAGCGGTAGATGATTCAAACAGGGTCTTTGTCTTATACTGGCGTGATACCCCACGTATTTACTTTGCAGAAAAGGTAGTTGGTAACTGGGTTTCAGAAATCATCAGTGATTCCGCTTACGCAGGTACTGAAGGGTTAGATACTTATCATAATCGCATATTCTGCGCCTTTTACAGACAACTTCATTCGGGTAGAATGATTCTATGTTTTGCAGAGAGAATTCAGGCGAATCAATGGAATATTGAAATAGTTGATACTGCAGATTACTTTGTTTATTCTCCGTCGTTGGAAATGGATTCAGAGGGTTTTCCACATATATCATATGTTGATGCTGATGGCAGAGTTAAGTATGCAACAAAACGGGGTGTGGATATTTTTGAACGAGAAGTTAGCTCTTATCAATTCTATCCAGGAAATTTTTTATTGGATATAACCGGCAGGAAGGTTCTTGATGAACAACTTAGCTCAGGTATTTATTTTTTACTCAATAGAAACAAAATAAGAAAAATTGTCGTTTTGCGGCCAGTTGCACGAAGAAAAATAGAAACAGATTTCAGACGGACATTAATTTTTTAGTTCCTAAGCGGGAAATTTGAATAACTAATTTTACTAAATACGCATAGAAGAGAAGTCGGCTATAATCATCCAGCGTGGTAATTAGTGTCCATTCTTTCGCCGCATAAAGGGACCATTTATGGCGTGACGAATGAGGTTATCTACCTCTACAGGAAGGCAGTGCTGTGGTTTATGGCGGCGATAAACGATTGTAAAATCTTCTGGTGATGCCCGATATCTCTTAAGAATCTGTTCTGCCATAATTTCTCCTTTCAGCACATTATCGCGCTCACAGAGAAATATATTTAATTACTTTTAACAAATCCAATTTTTTCTTTTAGATAACACAATAGTCAACATTGCTTGACATTTTTCTCTTCGATATTCTGAATTCCACTTCCTGATATCCCGATGACCTTTAATAAAAGGAAAAGAATTTGTAGATTACAGAAGAACACTAAAAAACTTGACTTGTTATTTTTTTTTAGTATAATCAAATAATGCCAGAAATTAAAGAATTAAAGGATATACCATCCATAGATAAAATCTTAAATTATAAAGAATTGCAGGATTTTGCGGAAAAATTAGATCATTCATACTTAGTCTCAATCATTCGCAATAAAACCGACGAAATTAGAAAACAGATAATCGCTGGAAAAAAAATTACCATTGAAGATTTCAAAAATGCAATTATTAACGAATTAAATGAGTTTATTACTCCATATTTTTCCTATGCAATAAATGGTTTGGGTATTGTGCTCCATACTGGATTGGGAAGGGCACCATTTGTAAATGGTGTTACAGATGCACTGAAATCTATCAGTATTGGTTATTCCTGTCTCCAGATTGATGAAGAGGGAAAAAGGGCTGACCGTTACAAAAAAATAAACAAACTACTCCAGATTATTACTGGCGCTGAGGCAGGCATCTTTGTAAATAACAATGCGGGTGCAACACTATTGATTTTAAATACCATTGGAAAAGGTAAAGAGATTATCATTTCCCGTGGACAATTGATTGAGATTGGTGGTTCTTTCAGGGTCCCTGATGTAATGGCGCAGAGTGGTGCAATATTGCGTGAAGTAGGGACAACCAATCGCACGCATTTGAAAGATTATGAATCGGCAATAAATGAAAATACTGCGGCGATATTACGCGTACACCAGTCAAATTATCGTATTATGGGCTTTACAAAAGAGGTTCCCCTTGAAGAACTTGTTGCACTTGGAAAGAAACATAATCTACCAGTCATTGATGACCTCGGCAGTGGTGCATTAATTGATTTTTCAAAGTATAATTTGCCAAAGGAGCCAATGGTTCAGGATAGTATAAAAGCCGGTGCAGATATTGTCTGTTTTAGCGGCGATAAACTCATTGGTGGTCCACAGTGCGGTATAATCATTGGAAAAAAGGACTATATTGAACGGATAAAAAAGAATCCCCTTACAAGGGCATTGAGATGTGATAAATTAACAAGTTCAGTGCTTGAGGCAACGCTCCAATTATTTTTAAGAAAGGAAGAAGAAATATTAAAAAAACATACTGTTATCTCATTGTTATTAAAACCGCTTGAGGAAATAAAAAAACAGGCACGGGTATGTGCAAAAAGGATTGCGTCTATACCTGATATTAAATTTGAAATAAAATCTTCGGTCTCTGAAATCGGTGGTGGTTCACTCAGCACTGAACAATTACCCACCTATGTCCTTGCGGTCAAATCAAATAAGATAACAGTAGAGAAACTTGCCCGACTTATGCGACTCTATAAACCACCAATATTTGGCAGGATTGAGCAGGATTATTATTTGATTGATTTCCGAACCGTTTTAAAGGGTGAAGAAAAAATAATTGCTGAAGCATTGTATAATATTCTTGCAAAAAATGAGTGAATTACCCAGAAAACATATTGTCATTGGCACTGCCGGTCATATTGACCATGGTAAGAGTGCACTCATAAAGTCTTTAACTGGAACAGACCCGGACCGTTTGAAAGAAGAAAAAGAGCGGGGCATGACAACAGACTTAGGTTTTGCCTTTTATGGTGACGATGTAACAATCATTGATGTTCCCGGACATGAAAAATTTGTTAGACATATGCTTGCCGGTGCGAGCACTATAGATTTTGTGATATTTGTCATTGCTGCTGATGATGGTGTTATGCCCCAGACCATTGAACATTTTGAGATATTAAAATTGCTCCAGATAAAGAAAGGTGTGATTGTTGTCACCAAGATTGACCTTGTAAAAAAAGAACACCTGGATACAGTTATCGAAGATATCAATAATCTAACCAGAGAATCTTTTCTGCAGGATGCACCAATAATACCCGTATCAAATACCACTGGCGAAGGCATTGATAAATTAAAAATTATTTTAAATGAATTGATCAATAAAATTGAAACAAAGCAGGATAAGAAAATTTTCTATATGCCTATTGACCGTTGTTTTACAATGAAGGGCTTTGGCACAGTAATTGCTGGAACCATTCTTTCCGGGAAGATTAAAATCGGTGATACTGTAGAACTTTTACCACACAAAAAACAGTTAAAAATCCGGGGAATTGAGGTGCATAATAAAAAAGTTGAAGAGGTAGGAACAGGTTATCGCGCAGCAATAAATATTGTTGGTGCGGAAAAAGAGGAGATTGAAAGGGGAAATGTAATTGCCCAACCCGGATACTTTGAACCCTCTTTATATATGAATGGTTCTTTATATCTTTTAAACTCTGCCCCAGGTTTAAAAACCTTTACCAGAGTAAGAATCCATATCGGCACGAGCGAAGTCCTGGGACGGGTCGTCATTCTGGAAAAAAAGAGTATTGAACCAGGTGAAAAGGCAATGGTCCAGTTTCGCTTAGAAACACCAGCAGTATGTGATATTGGAGATAGATTTGTAATCCGCAGTTATACACCGGCGATGACAATTGGTGGTGGGGTAATCTTAGAACCGAGGGCAGAAAAGATTAAGGAATTTGATGAGAAGATTCTTGAACATTTACAAAAAATAGAGACCCAGGACCCGCTTGTGCTTGTGGAAGAAGACCTGAATCAAAATTATACCATACCCAGAAGAGTTGAAGACATTGCGAAAGATGTAAATCTTAATCCAGAAACAGTGAAAAATGTGATTAGAGAATTGTTAAACCGAAATGCGGTTATTGTAATTGATGAAAAAAAAGAATTATATTTCAGTCAGAAAAACTTCACAGCATTAAAGAATAAAATTCTTGAAATCATAAAAGATTATCATCACAATAATCCCACATATTTAGGAATACCCAGGCTTACATTGACAACACATCTTCCCAGGGGATTGGATAATAGCCTATTTAATTTTGCAATCAACCAATTAAAACAAGAACAGAAAATTAATATCAGTGAAGATGGAAAGATTAGCCTTTATGATTTCAAGGTCGCATTAAATAAAGAACTAGAACAAATGGTTCAGCAAATAGAAAAGATATTTTTAGATGCCAGATTTCAGCCACCAGAAATTGAAGTTTTAATAGAACAGAAAATCGGATCTGCTGATTTAATAAAAAAGGCTTACCGCTATTTGCTTGATAATGGCACACTGATTTTTGTTGGTGAAGGTATTGCCTTTCACAAGAGTATGCTGGAAAGTGCAAAAACAAAATTAATCAATTTTTTAAAAGAACATAAAGAGATAAGGGTTGCTGATTTCCGTGATTTAATCAATGCCAGCAGAAAGTATGCCCTGCCCCTTTTAATCTATTTTGACACAAAAGGTATTACCATTAAACGGGGAGAAGTCCGTGTTTTAGGCATTGGCGGAGGCGTGTAGGAATCGAACCTACCGTCCCCCTTTCGAAGGACAACCGGGTTTGAAGCCCGTCAGGCACACCAGCACCCATCCGCCTCCCCATTATATTTAGATTTTCTCAATACTGTTTACAGATTATAAATAACAGTTTATCCTGCTAAACTTATTATATTCATATGTCCGCATTTGTCAATCATTACATAATCGCGCTGTGCCCTCGCTACTTTTCTGCTTTATCTTTCACCTTTGTCAAAGATAAAATCATCCCTATCCGAAAATCTTCTTCAGTCTCTGAATACTTTTGAAATACGATATTCTCTTGACGATTGACGAAACGAGCTGCGTAACCGTATAACAAAAGACGATTAACAGAATAGTCAATAGTTATTGGGCATGGACGAGAACTCTCGCCTTTTCAAGTCGTAGCTACCTACTACTTACTACCTACTCCTTACTCCCTCCTACCTCTCATCTTCATATCCACGCAACCACTCAACTTCAAATCTCCGTATCCGTCTTGACAACTTAATATTTTTGTATAGAATAAATCCGTGAAAGATAGCGTAAAAAAATATCTGTATAACCGGCTGAGGCAGATAAAGATTGAAGATGAACCTGAGCCAGACATACCACCGTGCGAAGCCTGGCCCGATTTAAAAAAATGTGTTGAATTATATTTTAAAATCAGCCCTGCGATGCAGCAATACCATAATGTACTTGAAAAACCACTTGAATTTGAATATACAGAAAAATTCTTAAAATCGGTTACAAAATATTGCACCACCATGCCATTGAAAAGGCAGTTCATTGATGCCCTGACCAAGGTTGTTTACAAAATTCCGAGTAGTGGCCTGGGCGACGTGCAGATTAAAGAAATGGATGACCTCTACCATTTCTATGTTTCTTTTTCATTCAGGGCATATTATCGCAAAAGAGATAATAAAATTATACTTGAAAAATTCATACCCCATAAGAAAAAAGGATTTGAACGTCATTTCTGAAAATCTATTATTAATGTGTAGTATGTTGATAATAAATTAATGGGCTACAATTTTCTTGATATCTTATACAAAAAAAGGGGTGGCAGAAAACTTACAGAAAAGGAGATTGAATTTTTAATAAAGGGATATACTGCGGGCGTTATTCCTGATTATCAATTTTCTGCCTTTTTGATGGCAGTATATTTCCAGAGTATGGACTTTACAGAAACTTCATATTTGACAAAGGCGATGCTCTTTTCTGGAAAGGTCCTTGATTTATCCGACATAAAAAAACCAAAAGTAGACAAACATTCTACAGGCGGTGTCGGTGATAAGGTTTCATTAATTCTCGCACCACTCGTTGGTTCCTGTGGAGTTTGTGTGCCAATGATTTCAGGCAGAAGTTTGGGCCATACTGGTGGAACACTTGATAAACTTGAATCTATTCCCAATTTTAGAACAGATTTGGGCATAAAAGAGTTTAAGAAACAATTAAAAGAGATTGGATTAGGAATCATTGGACAGACCGATGATATTGTTCCTGCGGATAAAAAAATCTATGCCCTCCGTGATGTCACGGCAACTGTTGAATCAATCCCTTTAATTTGTGCCAGCATAATGTCAAAAAAACTTGCTGAAGACCTTGATGGACTTATTCTGGATGTAAAATTTGGCAATGGCGCATTTATGAAAGATTATAAAAAGGCAAAAGAACTGAGCCAATTTCTGGTAGAGATAGGTAAAAAATTTGGGGTCAAGACAATTGCAGTGTTGACTGATATGAATAATCCCCTTGGTTCGTATATTGGAAATTCTCTGGAAGTGTTAGAGACAATTGAATGTCTAAAAGGCAAAAGCCCTGATGATTTAATGGAAATTACATTTACACTTGCGGAAATAATTTTACAGATTGCCGGGATAAAAGGTGGGAGACAACTACTTATAAAAAAGATCAACAATGGTGAGGCATTAAATAAATTCAGGGAAATGATTGAATACCAGGGTGGTGATTGCAAAATAATTGACGATTATACAATATTACCAATTGCCTCAAATCGTGAAATATATACCTCAAAAAAGACTGGCTATATACATAGCATCAATACTTTTAAACTGGGACTCCTTGCCACAAAATTGGGTGCGGGTAGATTAAAAAAAGGAGACCAGATAGACCATTCGTGTGGTTTCCGTATATATAAAAAGACCGGAGATTTTGTAAATAAAAAAGAGCCCCTTCTGGAGATATTTTCTGATAATAAACACCTTGTAGCCGAAATCCTCAAAGAGATACCGGGTATATTCCTGATAAAACAAAATTTTAGAAAGAGTTATACACTAATCAGAGAAATTATTCGTTAAAAAATTATTTTCCTGGCATAGCATATCAATAAATTTATCCACAATCTGTGCATCAAATTGCCGGTCTTTTGCATTGAGCAATTCTTTTATTGCCTCAAGTTTTGTCTTTGCAGGACGATAGGGCCTTTCTGAAAGCATCGCATCATAGGCATCTGCTACAGCAAGAATCCTTGCGAGTAAGGGAATCTCTTCTTTTTTTAAGCCATTAGGATACCCTGTTCCATCAACCCTTTCATGATGGGCATAAATTATATCAAGGATATTTTGAAACTCACTCACCTGGCCCAATATCTTTTTTCCAAGTTCAGGATGATTATAGATAAACATACGGTCTTTTTTATTTAATGGTGCCTTTTTATTGAGGATACCATCTGGAATACCAATCTTACCAATATCGTGTAAAAGGCACGCCTGGTGTAAAATTTCAATCTGTTCGTGTTCCAGGTTCAATACCCGGGCAATCCTTACTGCATATTCTGCCACCCTCATAGAGTGTCCAGCAGTATATTTATCCTTGGCATCAATGGTTTTGGCAATAAGCCGAACAAATTCATTGAAAGTTTGGGAATTTTTCTGTAAAAGTTGTTCAACTTCATTCAGGGATTTTCGGTAATCAGAGATTATTTGAGAATAACTGAATAGAATAAAAGCACCGAACGACAGCGAAATTGAAAGCATACCAATTGAGGACGGGTCTTTAAGCCAGTGAATTATTGGAGTTCCATTCAATTTTCCGGCATAGTCTAACATCCCTGAAATTATACAGAGACCAAGTCCTATAGGCATAATAAAACGAAGTTCAGGGTTTATGAGGGTATTGGTAAATTTCATAAATTTAGCATAATAATATATACACAGAATAAAGAGCAGGGATGCGATAAATGGATATAATATTCCAGTCTTTGCAATAAAAAGACCATTATAAACGAGTAATTTTGAAGTGATTATTAAATCTGAAAATATCGTCAAGAACCCGGTAACTATTGCGAAAAATAAAAATATATGGATAAGTTTGGAATGTAGTTCCTCATCAGTCAGGGCGCTGACCAGCATCGGTGCAAAAATAAAATACGCCCAGAAAAAAACATATTGTAATTTTGACAAAAATATACCTGCTGCCGGGTCATTATTAAGTTCAATCATTAATTGAATGCCAACAGTCACTAAGCCACAAATAAAGAATGGTATTACCCGGCAATACTTCCTCTCATTTTTAATATATACACATAAATACAATAAACCAATATTCAAAAACAACAAAATCACAAATACCGGTAGAGTAAATAGGGACGGGGTCATTTTAAGATTTAAGTCTATCCAAAAATTGGAAGATGTCAATACCCAGTTGACAACCTTCTAAATTTATATAAACTAATAAAAATGGAGGTTCAATGATAATACTTTTGATTATCATTATCCTGCTGGTTATCTGGATCATCGCTATTTACAATAGCCTGGTCGTCAAAAGAACCAGGGTGGATAATGGTTGGGCACAGATTGATGTGCAATTAAAACGCCGCTATGACTTAATCCCTAATCTGGTTGAAACAGTAAAAGGCTATGCGGCACATGAAAAAGAGGTTCTGGAAAAGGTTGCAGAATTACGTTCACGGGCAATGGGTGCAACAAGCCCAAAAGAGTCTGCCGAAGCCAATAATATGCTTTCTGCAACATTAAAGACCCTCTTTGCAGTTGCCGAAAACTATCCACAACTCAAAGCGAATGAAAACTTTATGAGGTTACAGGAAGAATTGACCGCAACTGAGAATAAGATTGCCTTTGCCCGTCAGTTCTATAATGATGTAGTTATGGATTACAATGCCACGATTCAAAAATTCCCTCAAACAATAATTGCCTCAATGTTCAATTTTAAGGCAAGGGAATTCTTTGAGGCACCGGCAGAAGAAAGGGAAGCAGTAAAAGTAAAATTCTAAGATGCGAGAAAATTTATACGACCTGATTGCTGCAAACAAAAGAAAGACATTTATCTTTATCATTGTCACGAGCATCTTCCTCGGCATATTAGGCTATATTGTCGTGGAATTGTTAAACTGGGGCACATCTGGTTATATATTCTTTGCCCTCTTCATCGTCATCTACAATTTTGTCCTCTACTATAATTCTGATAAGATTGCCATCGCATCTACTGGCTCTGTTCCTGCTGACCCTGAAGAGTTCAAACAGCTCCATAATATTGTTGAAGAGGTAGCAATTGCCGCAGGCATTCCAAAACCCAAAGTCTATATAATGCCTTCTCCTGCACCAAATGCGTTTGCCACAGGAAGGAATCCCCAGAATGCATCTATCGCAGTAACTACTGGATTACTTGAGATTATGAACCGCGAAGAACTCCAGGGCGTAATTGCCCATGAAATGGCACATATCAGAAATTATGATATTCTTTTGATGACCGTGGTCGCAGCAATTGGTGGTCTCATTGTGCTCTTGCGTGATTTCTTTCTGAGGGGAATGTTTTTTGGTGGAAGAAAAAGGAATAGCCGTCGGGGTGGTAATAGTGGAGCGATTCTCTTACTTATCGGTCTTGTCCTCGCCATCATCGCACCATTGTTTGTTGCGTTGATAAGGGCAGCAATATCCCGTCAGCGTGAATATCTCGCTGATGCCTCAGGTGCCTATATTACGAGGTATCCTCAGGGACTTGCCCAGGCATTAAATAAACTAAAACAGAGTTATCAGCCAATGGCAAAGGCATCACAATCAAATGCCCACCTCTTCATCTCCAGTCCGTTTGGTAAGGACCGCGCTGAGATTGCAAACCTTTTTGCAACACATCCACCACTTGATAAACGCATTGATCGACTAAATACCCTCGTAATATAAAATAATAGAAATGATTGCTCGCACTGGAACATATAGTGGAAAAAAAATATTGAAATTAATTATTATCTTGTGCACGCCCATTCTTCTAATCGCTCAATCTAATCATCCATTTCCTCTTAATGAAAGACTCCAGTATGATGCAAAATTTGGCTTTCTAAATTTGGGTAGTATGGAATTGGAAATTACTGATACAAATACAATTGATGGAACATTGTGCTACGCCATCTCTTCCCGATTAAATTCTAACCCTGATTTACATTTTATCTTTTCCCTGAATGATACCATAAATGTATATACCACGGTTAATGAACTGCTACCAGTCTATTATGAAAAAAGGGTGCACGAAGGAAAGTATATCAATTACCATAAGATACATTTCTATCGCGAGAGTCTTTTTGTAAAGGTAAATGATACGGTCAAAGTGGTGATAACCGAACCATCAAGGGACCTGCTCAGTTTCTGGTATCTTTTAAGAAGGATTGCCCTGATTCAAGGTGATACAATAAGGATTGCACTCTTTGAAGGAAAAGAACAACATATAATAGAATGTATTGTCAGGAAAAAAGAAATAGTGAAAACGCCACTTGGTAAATTTTCCGCAATTCGGGTTACGCCCCAGACCAAGGGTAAGGGTGTATTCGGACCCAGTGGTTCAATGGATATCTGGTATACTGATGATAGCAAGAGATTTCCTATTCAGATAAAGACAAACCTCAAGTTCGGCACAGTAACCTTTAAACTAACAGGAGTAAGCTATTAGAAAATTTGCTATCATACTTGCTGGCGGACAGGGCGAAAGGTTCTGGCCCCTGAGCCAACCCGATTTTCCTAAACAGTTTATTGCTCTATTTAATAATAAGCCATTGCTCAATCAAACCATTGACCGTATAAAAAAATCTTTCACCCAAAAGCAAAGATTTTTAGTTATACCCGAACAACTACTCAGGATGACCAGAAAATTTGTGGGCAATGAAAATATCATAATTGAACCAGCAAGAAAAAATACCGCACCTGCAATATGCCTTGTGGCAATGTATTTACAGAAAAAGTTTGGGGATGGGATTATACACATTATGCCTGCTGACCACATTATACAAAACAAAGAGCAATTCATCAAGTGTCTGCGAGCCGGTGAGGATATGGCAGAAAAAGATTTTTTGGTTACCTATGGTATTATTCCAGATAGGCCTGAAACTGGTTATGGTTATATTAAAATCGGTCAAGTGATTGGCTCACGCAAAGGGATTGTTGCTTATCTGGGTGAAGGATTTACTGAAAAACCATCAAGCAAAAAGGCAATGGGTTATCTGAAGGCAAAAAATTATCTCTGGAATAGCGGTATATTCACATACAAAATCAGCACAGTGCTGAATGAAATCAAAAAATATATTCCCGATGTTTTCGCTGGTGTTACTGCATATCTCAAATACAAAGATAAAAAATACTTTGAAAAGATAAACGCAATTTCCATTGATTATGGAATTATGGAAAAGAGTGAAAGAATATGTGTGATTAAATCTGATTTTGGCTGGGATGATGTAGGAACATGGCTTGCCATTGAACGGTATTTTAAAAAAGACCACAAAAATAATATCTTATTAGGTAATGCTTTAGGTCTTGAAATTGAAGGCTCAATTGTATATACTAATAATATGCCAGTCAGGGTCTATGGTATTAAGGGGCTTGTGGTCGTGGCAAGCCCAGAAGGTGTCCTGGTCTGTAAAAAAGAACGGGCACCAGACCTAAAAAAACTTTTTGCAGAAAATTTTGGTGATAAGAAAAAAAGGAGGTTATAATGAAGAAGTTGATGATATTGGGTGTTATAATGCTCTTCCTTTTCTGCGCACCCAAAAAAACCACGGTGAAAACCGAAGGGCTGGAAGAGGTTGTTGTATTTGGTGAAGAAGAGAAAAATGTCTCTGAAGAACCAATCTATCCTACACCTGCACCAGCACCAACCGAACCATTACCGACATCACCTGAAGTTACGACCGCACCAGCTCCGGCTGAAGAGGCAGTTGCACCACTACCAATAGAAGAGGTATCAAAGGTTACGCCACCGGCAGAAGAAGTTGTAATACCTGCACCAGCAGAAATGCCCACATTGCCTCCAATTGAGGAAGTCTCTGTAGCACCATCACCGTCTCCAGCAACCACTCCATTACCCATTGAAGAGGTTAGTACACCTGCACCTTTACCACCGGCACCCGCAACCACAACCGCACCCGCAACAATATATGGTTTCCGCGTCCAGATATTTGCTTCCTCAACTCAAAAAGGTGCAAACAAAGTGGCTGATGATGCCCGTAGCTTATTTGGAGGCAAAGTCTATATTGAGCATACTCCACCATATTACAAAGTGCGGGTAGGTGATTGTCTCACAAAAGAAGAGGCAGAAACACTGAAAAATCTGGCAATCAACAAAGGGTTCCGTGGTGCATTTGTCGTGGAAACAATGATTACGCCTTAATGATAAGTAATGCACAATATAAAAAGGGGCTGGAAATCTCCAGCCCCTTTTTATAACCAATGACTGAAATCGTCCTCGCCTCAAAGAATCCGCATAAAATTATAGAAATTAAACAAATAATTGGTGATAAAAATATTGTTCTAATACCCTATACAAAGTTCATTAATATTGAAATACCAGAGCCAAATGAAACCCTGTTTGAAAACAGTCTTTTAAAAGCAGAAATAATATATCGGCTCACAAATAAACCGAGTTTGGCTGATGATTCAGGGCTATTTATTGACAAATTGAATGGTGCACCCGGAGTCTTTTCTTCGCGATACGGAAAAAATGATAAAGAAAGAATAAAAAGGGTTCTTACTGAACTTGGTAATACAAAAGACCGCCAAGCAAAATTTTGTGCAGTATTTGTTTACTACTATAAACCCAGGAAGTATGCTGTTTTTGAAGGTGAAGTTAAAGGAAGGATAACCTTTGAACCCAGGGGCGAGAATGGTTTTGGCTATGACCCAATCTTTATTCCGGATGGTTATAGAAAAACCTTTGCTGAACTCGGTCCTGAAATAAAGAACCGTATCAGCCACCGGTCAAAGGCATTAAAAAAATTCAAAAAATATCTGAAAAAACTATAGCTACTGTTCCCGATTTTTCAGACAGGGAAAACACGAAGATATGTGATTCTGATGTTGAGTGGTTGCGTAGATACAAAGATAGTAAGTAGTAGGTAGTATGTAGCATCCAGTTTCAACTGGGCGAAAAGTTTTCAGACTCCTTATCTACGCCCAATAAATTGGGCAACTACAGTTATATAGATTAATGTGGTGGACTTCTATTTAAGTTTGACCACCTTCTGAATTAAGACCTTTTCAGGGCAATCTAATCTCACAAAATATACACCAGCAGGAAGTTTGCGGCCTAAATCGTCATCGCCATACCACAAAACATAATTAAATTGGTAATTTCCGCCACGCTGATTGGCGGATAAATGGTTAAATTGTTTTACCAATCTACCCGTGGCATCGTAGATTTTTAGTTTGTAATTTGGAATTTGAAAATTAGAATTTGTTTCGGATTTCTGATTTCGTATTTCGAATTTCATCACAAGGTGATTCCTGAATGGACTTGGATAAACTTCCATTTGCACACTCATAGATTTTTCAGATTCTTCAATCCCCACATATCCGGCAAGATTACCCACTTCCCAGTCAAGGAGTGCTGGATTATTCGGTGATTTTGTAATCCTGTAGAACAGACCTTTCAGCCGTATCGTGTTATAAATAACTGTATCAACATTGGTCAATTTTATTGTATCTATAGGAAAGGTCGTAAAGAAACCCGTCGCATTTCCGGGTAGAATAGAATTCGGTATTAACTGCCAGTTTGAGCCAGTATAGTACTCAACCTGGATACCAATAGAGTCACCAGCAGTTGCCTTGTGCCAGACTATATCACCCCACTTATTTCTTGCATAGGTTGTAGAGAGGTCATGGTAATATACGGGTGTTCCTTTAAGTTCACCATAATTTGTTAATTGATAACTATATCGCAGAAGAATATTATCAACTGCGCAAGCCCATCCCCAGGTCGCACTGGTTTCTGTATAATACCACTCAAACTGCATTGAATCGCAGGGCAGATAAGTATTTAAATTGATTGTCTCGCTTCCTGAACCGCTTGCATTATATTCACGCAATTGAACCCAGTTTGTCCAGGAACCACCAACAAATCGGCGCATCCTGAGCCGATAATAATCATAAGATGAATAGTCCCGGTAACCATAGGCATAGACCAATTCCATGCCACTGGTAATACCGCCAACATAAATCTTTGGTGAAACCAATCCTTCTTCTAAACTCTGCGGTGCGCTACTTCCTGCATCATCATCAGAATAATATGCATACCTTGTGCCATAATTAGGTGGCACATAACTTCCTAAATCGCCGGTTGTTCCGGTTGTCCAGTAATAATTATCATTGTTGCTATTCACAATTGTCCAGGCTGGAGGCATACCTGATTCAAAATTTTCAAACAATAGTGTATCAATTATGGTCTGACCAGAGGGCAATAATACTACACTATCACCCTGAACCTGAGTGCCATTAAAAATATCATAGGCAAACTGTGCACCAGTAGTTTGATACCAGGAGCAGGTATTCTGGGGTAGACTCGTTCCAATCGTAAATGAGCGTTTTTCTGTGAATTGCGTCCAGAGACCGGTTCCGCCCGGGTCAGTGCACTTTACCTTCCACCAGTAAGTCACTCCATCAATCAATTGTGCCGGTATAACAAAGTTAACAATTGAACCGCTCGGATATGTGGATGTTGTAGCACTATCTGGACTAACAAAGTTCGGGTCATCATCCCACACAATTCTGTATTGTATATTATCACCCTGCGGGTCAGTTGAAGTAAATGATAGCGTGGGTTGTTGCACTGGTAGTCGGGCAAAATTAAATGGTTTGATTATTTCTGGCACAGCAGGCATACCAGAAATACCATAAGGTTTTATCAAAACTGATAATGCTGCGATCTCAGCTTTTATAACCTCGGTGCAGAATGCATTATTATTATAACCTGCACCAATCGTATCACTCGTCTGGTGATAATGGGGATTTGTGGGCCAGTAATCTTCAATATTACACAACCCAGGATAACCATTATCATAAAATGGTTGAATATCAGATGGAATTGATGATACAGTCTGTTTAATTGTAAGTAGACTTGTGTAGGTATCAGCACAGGCAACAAAGAAATCAGCAAAAGGAACATTGGCACTATTGGTGAGCACATCGCAATTCTCAGGTGCAGCATCAACATATCCAATCATATCACCATTTAGCACACCAAGGATAATATGCCCCTGCTGACTGGCATTGTTTGCATAATATTCGCTACCATAGAGTCCAAATTCTTCACCGCTAAAGGCAATAAACCTTGCGGAATATTCAAAAACATAATCCTTCATCACCCTCGCTGCTTCAATTGCTGCAACTGTGCCACTTGCATTGTCATCTGCACCCGGTGCAATGTTTGGTGCCTGGTTAGAAGTAGCATCAAAATGGCCATCAATGATTGCATAAGTATCAGGATAGAGAACACCCCATTTTATACCAATGACATTGGGTGCATGGCCTGAGGTATGGTATTGAAAATAGACTGAATCGCACCCATATTCAATAAATTTATTCCTTATCCAGTTTGCTGCAGCCTGACAGGAATCATGTGTAGAATACCTGGTGCGGAAGTTTTGCAGTCTGCGCACAAAACTGAGCACAGTATCAGGGTTCACTTTGTTGACAATCTCCTCAATAATTGGATGCCTGGACACCACAGGAAAAGCAGGCAATGCTTTTCTAATTACTGGTTTAAATGAAAGTCGCACGAGCTCAACTGGCTCCCGGGTCAATCGTAAGAGTCCTTGTTCATCTATTTTCATAAGCGTAATATTATTGTCCACAAATAAAATTTCTCCGAAACTTCGCAGGTCAACTGGTGTATTAAATTGATAGACAAGATAATACTTTCCTTCCTTTACATTTCTCTGAAGAATTTTATAATTGAGTCCTGCTAATTTTGCAAGTTCAGAATCATCCATAATAATCAATGCACAATGATCCAGTTCTTTTATTACTTTTATATCACGCATATATAGAGGTTCAAGTCTCTGATAATGTAATTCCACACTGATAATATTTGTTCCTGCATAACAAACAGAAAAAGTAACAAAAAAGAAAAACAAAAATAATTTATCAATTGTTTTCATAATGAACCTCACTTACTAATTTTTCCCCCTCACCCTCCAGTTTTAGAGCAAGCGAGCAGAGGGAAGAACCCTCTGCTCGCTGTTTATCAGCCGTTATTTCAGAAGAATTGCTTTTTTCGTATCAGTGAACTTGTCTGCAGTAAATTGATAGAAGTAGATACCAGATGCAAGTTTACGACCCACATCATCCTTGCCATCCCAGATTACAGTATAGAAACCAGGATTCTGTTCACTGTCAACAAGTGTGCGCACAATCTGTCCGAGACAGTTGTATACCTTTAAGCTGACCTTTGCATTCTGTGGCACAGCATAATTGATGCGCACAGTTCCTTTTGTCGGATTGGGCATAGGACTTGAAAGGCTATAACTCAAAGGCATACCTGTATTTGCCTCACTAATACCCTGGAGAGGACGAATATCGCCATCAATCAGGGTGAATGTCCGGTAATACCAGGCGCCCCAGTTCTGTGCCCGGTATGTCGCATTATCACGACCACGCACAAACAGAGAACAGACACGTACTGCGCCAGGTGTATATATCAGTCTGATTGACGCATTCACATCCTCTACAATCTCATTCCAGGTACCATCTGTAACCTGCATTGGCTGTTCACCACTGGAATTGCCGCTCGGGCTCTTGGCAATATAAGTAGCAGCACCAATCGTGCTCATTCCCGTCTCAGAATCGCTTACCACTGCAGTAAATGCTAATAAGGTATCAGTAGCAGTCACGAACTTTGGATTATTGGCCACAACAATAGAGTTCGGAATCACTTTGGGACCCAAATCATCATTACCTGCGATGTTAATTGTAAAGTTACTTGTCTCAGCAAATCCCTTCATTGATGGATAGACATTCCTGTCGTTCGCAGTAACACGGACCCGATAACTATTTCTGTTCTGCATTGCACTTACATTCCAGGAATATGGTGAAGTCATACCTGTGCCTGAAGCAATAGTATACCAGGTCTGTCCACCATCAGGTGAATACTCAATCCAGGTTGTATCAATTACTGCACCACCATAGGCAGTTGCAGTCCAGGAGATTGTAATCGGGCTTGAAGTATATGTCTGACCACCAACTGGTGAAGACAGGGTCACATCTGGATGGTCATGACCGATGAGCCAGATGAACATATTATTGAGAATATCGGCCCTGGTTGCACTATTGGGAGCGGCTGTATCAATCTGGGTGATCTCAAACCCATTGAATACAACCCTTGTCCTCTGACCACCCCAGACTCCATCACCTGGTGTTCCCATATTGTTTGTTGATTCCCATTTTATACCACAGGAATCATTTGCGGCATTACCATGCCAGACATATGTTCCAGTCCCTGCAGCACCAGTGCCAGAGAGTCGTATTGAATCACCAGCCGCACCTGAACGGAATGGTTGGTATGTAACACCTGAAGTATAATTACCAGAGATTGGGTCACCTGCAATACCCCTTACTGAATTCCAGGATGTTGCAGTAATATCACCAATATAACGGAAATGGAGCTGGTTCTTACAAAAGACTGTATCAACACGCGAATAAGCCCAGTTATCCCAGCCAACATCATGGCCAGTGAAGGCTAACCGTGCACCATTATCATGATATGTTTTGACCGTTTCTTTCTGGGCTGCTGTAAAGACCGGATAGTTCTCCTGGGCAACCTGGAAATAGACCGCCTTATACCATTTCAGGTCGTTTCGTGTAAACTGCCCATTGGTCATCGTCACCCACCAGTTATAGGTCCAGCCACCAGTTTGTAATGCCCTGTCCATAAATTCTGGATGGGCAAACTCCTCACCCTGATTATTATTATTGAGCAGAACAACGAGCACATCAATACCTGCCTGAGCCTTGGTCTTGAATGTATAATGGAGACCACCATTGTTGTCACGAACCGCATTACCACGGAAGTCCTTTGATTCTACATCATAATAATAGATGGTATTTGGCGTCAAGCCAGTCAGCGTTACCCGGTGTGGCATACAGAACGGTGTATCCACCTGGGCAACAAGGTTCAGATTGCTCGGATTCGTTCCATAATAGACCTTTGAATTTGCACCTTCATTTGTGGTCCAGCACACATCTGCTGACAGTGCTCCAATATTCTCACAGCGCACATTGGATATGGCAAAATACCAGGCATCAACCGCTGCCCAGGTCGTAGAAATATATGAAGGATTCGCATCAGTATAAGAGACATAGATGGTATCGCCCTGGCACACAGACAACCTGCCATCACCATGTGTGGCACCACGGAGGAGCAAGGAAATTTCTCCTTTGAATACATAAGAACTCTCTGCCATCTCCACACAACGGAGCGTCTCAGGCTGTGTTTCTATATATTTACCAGTGAGCACGACCCTGACCGTATCCCGAATACCCACTGCACCATAGTTCGGGTCTTCAACCCTGACCCTGACCGTATCAATGATAAAGTCATTTGCCCGATAAACAGGCTTGTCAGTTGATACTGCTCCCGCAACTGTGGTTGCAGTGTAGGTAATTACAAGGGCAAATGGCTGTGGTCCATAAGGCACATTCCTGCCCTCAATACGGACAAGCCAGTCACCAGCAGTAGGTGAGTTCACACGGATGCACTCTTCAACATTGAGAGAATCCCGGTTTGCAGGATTTGCCACTGATTGTCCCCCTGAATATTGATTGCCACGATAATATGTCCCACCAACCTGAGCGTATAAATCTAAATCATTGACAATCTGCCTGTTTACTGTTGGATTACCCGGATAATCGGTCCAGACCAGTGTAATCTTTAAAACACTCGCTCCAGAAGGCACACTGAAATGGAAATCTTTTCTCTCACCCGTGAGCACTCCAATTGTATCATCAAGCACTAATGTTTTGCGTGCATCACCAGAAAAATAGAGTGTTGAATCAAGGTCAACCCTGCCCCAGCCAATATTATTATCAGGAACTGTATAACCAGTGATGTTGGGGTCAGCACAGTTAATCAACACCGCCTTTATCATAGCTGCACTGATATAAGACCAGGCATTACCCGCAACCTTTTTACCGGTTGGATACCAACCTTCACGTAGGTACTGTCTTGCCAGTGCGCCAGCACCACAGGCACCTGGTGATGACATACTGGTTCCGGACATTGTAGAGAAACCGATCGTTCCGGTAGTTGCAGATTGGATGCTGGATCCAGGTGTAAGGATTGTCGGCTTTATTCTATTATCATCGGTTGGTCCACGGCTCGTGGTGGTATAATAAGACCGACAGGATGTTCCATTTAGTGTGCCACCCACTGAGACGCAGTTCTTTGCTGCGGCTGGAGATCCAACAGTATTAACCCCACCTGAATTGCCATTGCTGAAGAACAGGAGGAAATCCTTATGTGCCCACATAAACTGGTCAACATTCAGACACATACTGGTATATGCACCGCCTGCATTAGCACCCCAGGAATTTGTGCTCAGATAAGCACGAATTCCATGACTCGCATAATACTTGTTATAGGGGCGAATGTAGAGGTCATTCAAATCACCAAAAGTATAGATGGAAGAACTCGTATTATCACCGCAATCATTGTGATAGAGCCTTGCCATCTTCGCAATACCGTCTCTATAATCTGAACCAAGGGTTGTATCATTACCTGCGGTTGTGCATCCAGTATGTGTGCCATGATAACTTGCACCATAACCATCACCAAATACAATATTTCCTGGCGCACCTGAATCATAGGCAACGATCTTATTGTGCGTAGGATAAACACCCCAGGTAGTAATCGCTGCACTGCCTGCACGATGCATATAATGGCTGGTATTAATACCTGAATCACAATGATTGATGATCTCACCCTGACCAAGGATACCCATACCCCACATTCTGCGGGCAGTATTATCATTACCTGGTGGTGCACTCGCCCAATATCCAGTCTGAACAACCCATTGATATTGCTGATTATGCATTTCCGGCTGAATATAAGGTTCAAGCCAGTATATCTCTTTTATCTGGGCAAGCGCAGGCAAATCATCCTTATTCAACATAACCCAGACCATCTTGTTTATTCCATTATCTGAAGTAGCAACTTCATCTTCTCCACTTATTGCTTTTATCTGATTCACAACTGCCTGCATATCTGCATCATTAAAAAGGAGAATCGTCACTGGATGTCGTTCATTTACCCTATCAAATAGTGCAGAAATCTTATAAGCAGGTTGATAAATGCCCATCCAGTTTATTGAAGGATTGGCAAGGATTGCATTCTTCTGTGATTGCCCTTTTAATGAAACCACAAAACCATAATTGGGTATGTAGAAGTGAATCTTTATACCCTGGGATGTAAGCCAGTCTTTTTCAGGGCCATAGATTGGTCCGGAAAATTGGACAATATAGTATCCTGTCTCATCATCACGGTACTGAGTTTTTAAATGGGCTGGTAATTCTGGTTCCCCATTTTTACCAAGCAGTTTTGTATCAAATGAGATACCATTGGAAAAGACAATCTTTGTCGCATCACCATAGGTCATAGGAATAAACTGTGATTTTGTTTGAGCAGAGAATGCAGGAATCACATCATTGCGAATAATGTTCTGCTCCACATTCTCTTTTGGCTGTTCATATTTTACCGGTTCCACCGGTATTGTTTTGTGCTGTGGCACTGTTTTATTTGCACCCAGCACAAGGGTTACCATTATCAAGATTAGCAAGATTTTTTTCATCTCAACTCCTTTCTTTTTTTGGCTCTGCGAGCCACTATGCTTCACCTATTTTTTATTTTTGCATCACCTCCTTTTTTAGTTATATAATAATAAAATTCTACCCAATGTCAATACCAAATTAATTCTCCACCCCCCTTTACCCTTCTTTACCCTTATCTTAGTAATATTGCCTTCTCCACCTGTTTGAAATCATCCACCTCAAACCGCACAAAATAGACACCTGCAGGAAGTCTGCGACCTAAATTGTCTGTTCCATCCCAGACGATATTGGTTGTATGGTTAGATGGTTGGATGGTTTGATAGTTAAAAGATTTCACCAATCTGCCAGTTTCATCGTAGATTTTCAATGATGTTTCGAATTTCGAATTTCGAATTTCGAATTTAATTTTAAGGTGTTTCCTGAATGGATTCGGTGCTATTCCAAAATAGTATCTATTATTATCATTTCTGGCAATAAGTTCTTTAATCCCTGGCCAGTATCGTGATTTATAACAACCTGAGTTGTATGGGTCATAACGGAACTTTGGCCAATCAAAGACTTTTGAATCAAGATTAAATACCCAGAACTTAAAGTCATTTGCACCGACCATCAGTTCAAGTTTTCCATCATTATCAATATCAAAGACTGCTGGAGACTGCTCAATTCTAATACCAAAATGGATGGGAAATCCACTCAAAAGTCCTCCACTATTATTAAATGCATATAAATTCCAGTCTGCTGCACCACAGATAATATCCATTACACTGTCTCCATCCACATCAGTCACTATAGGAAGTTTATAATCATGCCCTATTACTACAGGAAAACCCGGCACCATATTGCCCAGAGAATCAAAGACCGATAAAAATTGCATTCCCTGGTTACTGCCGCAGATGACCTCTGGCCTTTCGTTTCCAATAACATTTGCAATAACCGGGTATGCCTCAACATCACCTAATGCCGGAATATAATTCTGCCAGAGGATATTACCGCCGGCATCAACGACATTGAGCATTTCTGTAGAATCTGTATAAAAACAGATTTCAAGATTACCATTACCTATAATATCACCGAGAACCGGAGAATAAGACATCTTCCTTGCTATACACACAGGAAATGGTTCAAGATAATTACCATAACGGTCCCAGACAAATAGTGAATCTGAATTAGAACCACCACACGCCACAATCTCTAAATTGCCATCATCGTTTATGTCACCAATGGCTGGTGAACCACCATGCCAGCCGTACAAATTCTTCAATAGACCATCTGGTGAATAGAGCCCTTCCCCATTATGATGGAATGCGTAAAATGTGCCATTTTCAGTGATGACAAAAATTTCCAAATCTCCATCTTCATCAATGTCTACAAGGGCAGGTGAACAAAGCACACCACCAGTAAGGGATTTGGGCCAACCCGGCACAGGGCTCCAGTTATTTGTCCCATCATTGGTCAAAATATAAAAATTATTATCCCAACTTCTTATACCAAAGCAGAGCTCAAGTGAACCATTATTATCAACATCACCAATTGCTGGTGATGACCATATCTCATTATTGGTTTGAAAGATAATACCATCAGGATTATTTGCTGCAGGTGTGCCATCACAGTGCCAGACATAGGCCATGCCATTCTTACTACAAACTGTGATTTCAAGTCCGGGATAGAATGGGTCAAGCTCACCAAAATTTGGCGAAGAAAACAGATAACCATAAACAGTCCTGGGCCAGCCCTGTGCCACTATCGGATTTGTCTTCGCAGGAATCGTATCTGAACTCATCCCTTGATTCATTGAAGAATCAACCGTAACAAGATAATAATAGTAATAAATATTTTGCTGAACATTTGAATCTTCAAAGTGTGCAACAGGTGTCAATAAATTTTTGATAAACTTAAAAGGACCTGAAGGATTTGTAGCACGATAAATTCGGTAGCCAGCCGCACCATTCACAGATGTCCAGTTTAAGATGATTGAATTCGTCATACCGAATGCCCACAATGATTCTGGAGGTGCAGGTGTATTCAACATAATCCTTTTCTCCTGAACTTTGTTATTGAGATAATACAGAGAGAACTTATAACATACTGAACCAGAATCATTTAATTGCAGGGTAAATGAATCTGTGCCAGATATGATTTCATCAGGTTGAATCCGGGGGAAATAGACAATGCTATCAATAATAGTAATTGTATCAGAATAGGCTTCAATCTTTGCGTAAACAGAATCTGCACTACAATTACCAGAATTTTCAATAAATGGTAGAATTTTATACAAATTACCTTCTATCCTGAATCGTTGTGTGAAAAGAGAGAGCACTGGAGATTGAGCAATAATCTGGCAGGTATCATAATTTATTGAGCTGTAATCAATAACCAAGTATAAAGTAAAATCATAACCATCTGGAATGTCTGGACCGATTCTCAACTGGAATGGTGTTAAATTCTCTCTGACTTCACCAGGCAGAATCTGCCCATAAGAGGCAGTATCCACAAGGATTGTGACAAAACTATCTGAACTTGTCATTGCAAGTCTACACGAATTAATATCTTGATTTCCATTATTAATTAAACCAAGATATAAATCTATGGTTTCACCAGGATTCGCAATGCCGTTGTTGTTTCCTGAAGAATCAATGATAGATGAATGGTGATATACAATATATGGCTCAGAATTCTTCACATATATTGAATCAATATAGGGGATAAAATCTTTACTCAGAATTGTATATTTCAAAAAACCTGATGATTTGATTTTAAGGGTGGTAAATGATGCGCCTGCAAAACCTGTGTCTTTTATGAATAACTCATTCTCTTTATAGAAAATAACAAAAAATGTATCTATCTGGGGAAGGGTATTGATAATAACTGTATCCTGTCCCAGGTGGAGTGTATCTTTGTTCACAATTATAGAATCAATAATATGGGGTGTGGTCTGCCACATATTCAGTGTTGGGTCACCTAAGAGGTTCAGCGAAAACTGGAATACCCTTGCCCAGTTGTCAAACTGAGACTGTGGTATCACCGGAATCTTTGACCAGGCAAGTGCACCAGCAAGGGGATTACTAAATAGCGCATTGAATAAATTGGTTATATATATCTCCTGGTCATAGGCAACACTGGAGCTTGTTGGACCAATAAAACCAATGCCACCACCTTGCGGATTCATTATCCAGTGTTCACCCAGGCAATCTTCCTGGAATGGACCTGCATAACAGGTAATCACTACCATCAATGGATAGATTGTATTGGTCAAAGAATCATAAGTGAAATTTGTTACTAATTCGCGCGGAGATGTTCTGATGCGCATTAGGTTTACATCACCATGAGCAAGGAAGGTTATTATATTATAGCCATCATAAATAGCATTGATATAATCCTGTTTGGGTTGTTCATACAAAAAATTTTTTGTTATATTAGGAGGCAAATAACCACCCAGGCGATTTGCCATATAATAAGAATCATATTCACTGATAAACTTGCTACAGGCAAATAAAGATTTTCGGTAATGTGGCACCTGACCCTGAGGCGGAGTATGATAATCAAAAATATATGAATAGATTTTGTTTAAATAACCTTCAACTGCTTCAGGATTATGCGCAGGGACTCTACCTACCAACACATCTGGATAAAGGTCAATTGAATCAGAGACCTCTCCAAAACGGTCATCACCATCAAAATTCCAATTTTTATCAAGGTCTGAATAGTATAGGTCTGTAGTAATATGGGCAGGATAATTACCCATTACATATTGTATCCAGACCCATCTTGTCGGTATCTCTGGAACATCATTACCCAATAGAATAAAACTAACGCCCCATTTTATCACTGCATCCTTGATAAAATTTCTGATTCTTTCTGCGTCATCCACGCCATCATAATGCTGTTTAATCCAGGATACGGTCTTAATAACTGTATTAAAACCGAGTAATTTCTTTAGTCGGGCAAACTCTTCATAAGCAGAAAAGGTATGTTCAGTCGTAATTATAACAAGGTCAACTGGCGGTCCTAATAGAGAGGGCAAATCAGTCGGCTGTAGATCTTCTGCGTTCTCTTCAATATTGTAATGTGGTTCTGTCACTGGCACCCTGTTAGTAAGAACATTGAAAAATTTATTAAATACTACCCTGGAAAGTGCTGTTTGCCTGATTGGTTTTATACCTGATTCACAATATTCTGTTACAATATCAACATTTAATTTTTTTAAAATTTCAGTTTTTTTTAAGACTGGATTATATCTAAAAGGAGCAAAAGAAATCTGTCCAATCCTGTACCCTCTTAAATTTCCTGAATGAAAATTACAGATGATATCTTGTGGATAATATGCTGATGTGGAATAGATAATTGAATCAGGCTCAACAAACTCATTAACCTGTCCTATAATGGTCTTTTTCTGGATCGGGTAAAGATTAACAACATCAGGAATCTCATCCCATTGTTCATTGATTATCTTTACTTCTTTAATCTTTTGATTTGGTGACAGAGAAAATGTATAAACATAGTGCGGTATCTCTGGTGCACCAGGATTGTCTGGAATTATCCCATTTTCAAGGAATATTCTTTGAAAATCCTGATAATCCTCAATTGAATAGTTCAGATTTTCTACAGGAATGTTTACGACATAGGTAAAACTAATTGCTACAAATATATTTATTAATACACAAATTTTACTTAGTGAAACCATATTATTTTTTTCCAATGTACAGGGCTGGAGGCACTGATTTCAAAATCAGTGCCTCCAGGTTATTTTAATTTCCTATCTTGTCAATACGAGTTTTCTTACGAGTGGACCCTGTTCAGTCTCAAGATGGCAGAAATATACACCACTGGCACAGGACTTATTATCATCTGCGATACCGTTCCAAATCACTGTGTGTGTTCCCGGTTCAACCTCACCATTGACAAATGTCTTTACCAGACGCCCTGTAATATCATAGAGTGATAATTTAACATTCATTCTCAATGGAACCGAATAGGTAAATTTCACATTCCTGCTGAATGGTGTAGGCATACCTGGTGAAAGTGTGATTTTTTCCATTGGTGTGAAATTTCCTGACTCATCAATACCAATACCAGGGACTCCGCGGAATCCAAGAATCTTTACGATTGCACGATTAGGATTCTGTGCTATGGTGAGCCAGTAATTACCATCCCTTGGGTCATACTCAACACCACGCACATTCCAGCCCGGTAATGTAACTGAATTGAGCACAGTGCCATCACTCCTTCTCAATTCATAGAGCGCAATCTTGAGCAGAACCGGTGTTGCACCGCTGCTGAAATGGGTATAGACTAATAGAAGTGTAGTATCAGGTCCGTATGGCTCAATTGCCATACCACGCGGTCCATAATTATCACCAATTGTAAGATTATATGATGACACATTCCCACCAAGTGTATCACAACGATAGATAATAGGAGTAACACCAGCATTGGTCCTGCGGTCTGCAGTATATAGCCAGCGCGAACTTGGCACCCAGGCAAGGCCCGTAGGATAATCATTTGCTGGATTGGCAAACTGTCTGAGTATTGTTCCACTTGTATTAATCTTCATTATCCGTTTGCCATTAGGATAGGCTTGGGACCAATCTGCCACAAACCAGAATGTATTATCATAGGCACAATACTTAATATCCGTGCCAAATGTATCTGGTGCAGTGATATAACCCTGATATGTGGCATTGCTATCTGAGGTGTAATAGTAAATCTTTCTCTCGTAGGCATTTGTGACATAGATACGGTCATTATTTGGATTATAACCACAACCATATAAGAAATGGGTATCACCCGGTGCAATATTCACAGTCTTTGGTCCCCAGATAATATGGACTTCATTGATACCAACCTCAAGGTCAAAACCAATATCCTGGGTATAACCGCCACCACCGGTTAGATGGAGTGTGAAAGGTATGAATGTTCCAGCCGGGGTTGATGCAGAAATTGAGAAACTGAATGGGTCAGAGCCATTATGTCCAGTCGCACCGATTGCTATATTACCAAATGTTCCTATTGAATCAATTAGGGTGACATATGGACTTGATTCTCTGAGCACACCAGTGCAACCGCTCGCTGCAACACCAGAGAGATTCTTCAAAGTATCAATCAAGGTGACTGTTTCTCCAGCATCGCAGCGACCATTGAAATTACCACCTGGCGGTGGGTCATAGATACGCTGACCAACAATATGGAGCACTGGGCTCGTGGTCGGACCAAGACCACCAGATACAACCAATGCATAGGGCTGTCTTGAACCTGATGGCACATTAGTGCCAGTAACCCGAATCGTCCAGTTACCAATCTCCGGCACATTACGACGCACATTCTCCTCTACATTTCTATTATCAGCAGTTCCGCCAGGTGCTGACTGACCACCACTATAAACATTGCCGAGATAGACTGTTGCCGTCGGGCTTGTTACCTGTAAATCAAGATTATTGACCAATGTCACACTCGCACCAGCAGTAGCAGGATAATCGGTCCAGACCAGGGTAATCTTCAATGGCTCAGACTGGTTATTTACTGTAACTGTAAATTCATCATACTGGCCTGTAGAAACACTGTCATAGGTGACCCACAATTTACGCACATCACCACTAAAGAACAAGGCATCATCCAGGCATACCCTGCCCCAGCCAGTATTATTATCAGGAATTGTTGAACCGGTGATTGATGGATGTGCACCATTAACAATCATCGCCTTTACTACAGATGCAGGAATAAAACTCCACTGATTTGCCGCATTAGAATCACCAGTAGGATAAAACCCTTTGGCAAAGTATTGTCTCACGAGCGCGGCATCGCCTGCTGCACAGGGTGTTGCCATACTCGTTCCTGCCATTCCAAGGTAAGAATTGTTGTTCGGTCCTACTGATGAGAAAAGAAAGTATCCTGGTGCAGTGACTGTAGGTTTTATTCTATTATCCAAGGTTGGACCTCTACTTGAAAAGTCTGCCATTGTTACTGCTGATGTGCTATTCATTGTTGCACCAAGCGTGAGGATATTCTTTGATGTACCAGGTGGATAGACCGTGTTTGAACCAGGTCCGCTATTGCCTGCGGCATAAAGAATTAGAAAGTCTCTGTAATTCCACATAAACTGGTCTGTGTTCACACAATAAGATGTGTAACTACCCGCACCACTTGTTGAACCCCAGGAATGTGAAGAGACCCTTGCTGCTCCACCAGCATTGCCATTATATGGCGGTTGATATAGATTGGCAAGGTTTGCAGGCACTGAAAGACCACCAGTAGATGTTCCAATGTCCATAAAGAACATCTTGGCATTTATGGGCATACCATCATTTGGATTTGCGCCACCAACATAGGAATCATCTCCGCAAATAGTTCCTGCAGTATGTGTGCCATGCCAGGAACCACCAGCAACATCACCAAATGCTGATGAAGAACCCGTAGGCTGAAGATAGGCAATAATCTTCCGATGTGTGGGATAATTACCCCAGGTCGTGATGGAAACCGCAGGGTCGCGGAACATATCATGGGTAGTCAAAATTCCAGTATCAGCAGTGCTCACAACCTGTCCCTGACCTTTTATATTCTTGTTCCAAACCCTTCTATTCGCCTGTTTCCAGGTCTGGGTCACCCACTGGGCAGATTGATTATATGCCACTGGATGGAGATAAGGTTCAACATACTTTATACTGGAAATTCGCACAATTTCAGGAATATTTGATTGCTCGGTCATTATCTTTATAATCTTACCAAAATCAGTATCTGAAACCTCAAGAATCTCACAACCAATATTAACGAGACGATTCTTAACCAGATAGATGTCTTCATCATCAAAGAGTATTACCAGCATCTCCTTTTCTTCTGACAACTCCTTAAACAGGGGACTAATCTTATATGCAGGCTCATAGTTCCCTACCCAGTTAACAGAAGGTAACCCTTCAATTATCGCCTTTTTATCTACATCCATCTTTGCAATGAAACAATTGAACGGAATGTATTGAATCAATTTTACACCATATGATTCAATTGCCTGTTTCATCTCATCATAGACCGGCCCTTTTAAATGAATCAGATAATAATCTGATGTGCCGGTTAACTCAGCCGGAATCTCAGGTAGTTTTTCTCGGGGATTGAAATAATAGCCGGCAATAGCGATATAGTCATACTCCGGCAGATATGAAGGTGTAAATGTTCCACTCTGGTGTGAAACCAGATATGGATCCATACTGCCCATCAGGGCAATAATCAAAATCACTTCCATTTTACCTCCTCTTTCTTTGTTTATATGTAAATATTCTTCCACAATTTTTTTATCTTTTTCGTCGCACCTCCTTTCTTTGGTTAATTTTTCATTAATAATTTATCTCTTCTATTTCTATTATTAAGCATTGGAATTTCAAACATTCCAAAATTTAATAATATAACCATTTTAAAATCACCGTCAATAACCCGATTTTAGACTTAAGTATAGTCTTTCTTCCTTCTCCCTTTATATCTACATTATATTATAATTCAAAGTTAAAAATCGTCAAGGGGTATTCGCACACGATTCTCAAATCCATATATTCTGTTAAATTTGTGCATCTTTATATATTCAATTGCCTCATAAACCCCTTTTCCAATATCAGACGGTCTATGGCAATCAGAACCAATCGTAATTACTTCAATACCTGCCTGTTTTGCAAGTAACATAAAATCATCTGCTGGATAAAATTGATTGATTCTTCTCAAGCCTGCTGTATTTATCTCAAGGCAAATACCATTATCAGCCATCAATTGGAATAGATAAACAATCCTTTCCTGGTCAATCTTCTTTATCGCCTCTCCATAAAAATTTAATCCATATTTTTTGTATACATCAAAATGGGCAATGGCATCAAAAAGCCGTGAATGAATTAACTGCTCCATAGTGTTAAAATAATCTTCTATGAGCCTTTCCACATTATTTCTTTGAAAATAAGTTTCACATTCTTTTGAACTATCAATACAGATATGGTCAAGACAATGGATACCTGCAAGCACATAGTCCAGAGCCAATCCTTCTATCAAATCATTCAATCGTGCTTCAATACCTGGAAAGAAACCGATTTCAAGGCCAAATCTAATCTTTAAACCTTGCTTTCGGTATATCTCTTTTATCGCCATCACTTCGTTCTGCAGATTTATGAGCGCCTCTCTGGTCAATGGTATAATTTTGCCATTGAATCGGATAAGGTTGTCATCCCTTGCTCTATCTAATTCACAATGATTTGTAAAGCATATCTCTTTTAAGCCCAATGCCATTGCCCTTTGTGCATATTCATTAAGACTGCCTTCTGCATCAATGGAATGGCTCGTGTGGATATGATAATCAATCATCTCTTTGTATAACTGATTTACGAAAGGATTACCCTATCATCAAGGGGTTCAAATCGGTCTGCCTTCTCTTTTAAATCATAGGCAGTATTCTCAGGAAAAGAAAAAATTTCAACTTTTTTATGTTTATTACGCACGAATTCAACTAAAGGGACAAAATCACCATCACCCGAAGCAAGAATTATTGTATCAACATAATCAATAATCCCTAAAATATCAAGGGCAATTCCCATATCCCAGTTTGCCTTTGCTGAACCATCAGCACGCGTGCGGACATCCTTGATTTTAACAATATAACCAATATGCTCAAGGCTTGTAGCAAATGGTTTTACATCTCCTTCTGGTGGTTGAACAATATATGCATAGGCTTTAACAAGATTCCTTTCACCAGTAATCAACCGCAATAGTTTTTCGTAATTCACCTTGGCACCATAACTCATCTTTGCCGAGTAATACAGATTCTGTGAATCAACAAAAAGTGCAACATTCTCTTTTTTTGTAAGATTTGATGCAGCAAGGAGTGCCCTCAATAAGTGAATCTCATCATAAATCTTACCATACCATTCCATATTTTTTGCCAGCATAGATTTTATATCTTCTATACTCTGGAAAAAAATTAATAGTTTTTCATTGAATGTTTCATTTATGTGATTTCTAAGTTCTCCTATTTCCATAATTACTCCTTTTTTTCATACAATTCCTGCAATTTAAAAAGGGGCAAATAATCATATAATGTAGGCTTTGATTTCTCATCCCGGGCATTGGTCCAAACCAATGTATACTCCTGGGTTCCCCGTATATCAACAAAAATAAATTCTAACCCATTATAGTACTGCCAGTATTCATATGGCCGTGACGATTCAAATTGTTTATTGTCAATTTCATCGGGTGCACCATATTTTATATATATTCTACCCCGGTCTGTTTTTGAGCCTGCCTTATTTCCCTCCTGAAAGTGCTCATCTGCATATTCATAGCGCTGGGAGATTTCATTGTAATTACGCTTCTCCCAGAATTTTTTTAAATACATTTTCCTCCCTTTTTCTTCAAGCGTCAAAAAATATTTGTATTCCTGTGCACTAACAAAGTATTCAATTGCATCATAATATGGTAAGTCTTCGGATAATACAACCCGTTCTTTTTTCTTTTTTATTTTAAAATCAACCGACTTTTCAATTGACTTACCTGATAATGAATCATAAACCACTACCCTGATAATATAATCGTTCGGCTCTAATGACTGGATATTAAAACCTAAATTGATTGCCTGACGCGAAAATTTCCTTTCCATTGCTCTGGTAATCTTTCTAATGGTCTTTCCTGTGGTATCAACAATTATATAAAAAATTGTTAAATTAGTAGTATCTGGATTAATGTTGTATAGTTCATAATAGATAAAAACATTCTCTGTTTCTTCTCCAAATATTTTAGAAGGTTGGGGAATAATTTTCAGGTTTCCTTTGGTCAAATTACCACCTGAGGTATCACGGAAGATCGCCTTTGCCAGCAGGATATCGCTCATCAAAAAATCATCATCAGTAATAATTTTTTCTCCCTGAACAATACCGCTGTTATCTGCGGAGGAAATTGTAATTATATAGTCATACGCCCCGGCTACAATATATTTTCCAAACTGAACATAAAATATTAATCCTTCCTTTGCTGCCTGTGAAAAAGAAGGAATGGTAAATTGATGGTGCAAAGAATCTAATAGAGAATCTGTGCGTTCTTTATTTAACAATTTAATTTTCAGGTCGCAGTCAGCAAAAATTTTTCCGTCAGATTCTTTATAATAAAGTTCATTATAGGGAATTGCACAATTAAACTCAAGATAAAAAATATCCTCAGCCCTTGATTCAAAACCGAGTGAATCCTGTATTGTTAATGGCGTGTAGTATAAAACTGGTTGGACATAAAAATTTATTGTATTAATAAGTGTCAAAATAAAAATCATATCCTTTCTCCAGCGGGATTAATCAAAATATATTCACCAAAACCATGCCGGTCATAAAAAATGAATCGCAGATTAATGCGATAATAGAGCCAGATTTCATATGGTTTTGTGGATAGTTCATAGGGCCGAGATTGGATTTCATCGGGTGGACCAAATTTTACATAGATACGACCACGGTCACTGCGCCACCCTTTATCACCAAATGAAAAATGCTGCTCTGCATAATCAATACGCTCAAAGTATTCTACCTCTTTCTCATTATAATCAGTATTGGGTGTTGGGTCATACTGCTTCCAGAATGCGTGCCAGAGTGAATCACGCATTTCTACTGGTGATTTTTTTAATTTGTTAAGTTCATTCGGCGTGGCAATATATTCAAGTTGTGCTACCTTTAACTGCCAGGCTGTCTCATCAAGATAGAATGGGCGGTCAATTTCCACCGGTACTAAAAGCATATCAAGCTGTTTATGCTTTTCGTTTATTACAAATTTCAAGTCATATCTGCCATTTTTAACTGGTGCTACAAGAAAAATTACTGTATCTTCATATGCGCTTGGCTTTAATTCTTTTTTCTGTTCCATCTCCTGAAGATACACATTAATCATTCCCTGAATATTATTAGAATTTATTACTGTAAAGTTTACAATAAGCGAATCATTTTTTAACCGGGAACGAACATTGGCAAGAAATTTAATCGGTTTAATATTCTCATAAACATTTAAAATTTCACCTCCCTGAAGGTCAATGATGCGCAGATTAAATTTTCGTGCTGAATTAGGAATAATTAAGGTTAATGAATCATATAAATTTGTGCTGTCGTCTTCTTCCTCCCTTAGCCAGTAATCACCCGCAATCTGATTTCCTTTTTTGTCATAGACCAGAACCTGAATTTCAAAAGTTGCAAGGCGAACAGAATCTTTGGTAATAAATCTTAGATTTTGAGCAGGAATTTCTAATAATAGATTCATATTGAACAAAGAATCACCTATGGGTTGATAATAAACCTGCCATTTGATGGACATTAAAAGAAAAAATATTAGCATTATTTCTTCTTTTTTAGATGCTGATGCGCATTCCTGAAAATTTCATTTAATGCCGAGTCAATCCTTTTTACAAAGTGAAAATCAAGCCCTTTTTTTACATGATTTGGTATTTCAAGTAAATCTTTTTTATTCTCTTCAGGCAGATATATTGTATCAATACCCGCGCGTTTTGCCGCAATAACCTTTTCCTTTATACCGCCCACGGGCAGGACCCTGCCAGTAAGGGTAATCTCTCCGGTAAAGGCAATCTTGGGGTCAATGGGCTGATTAAGGAAGAGTGAAGCCAATGACATAACCACGGCAAGTCCGGCCGAAGGTCCGTCCTTGGGAATTGCACCGGATGGAATATGTATATGCAGGTCATCTTCATCAGTATCATCTTTTATGCCCCATTTTTCAAATCTGGTTTTTAAGTATGATACTGCTGCCTGACAGGACTCTTTCATTACATCGCCAAGCAGACCAGTAAGAATAAGCCCTTTCTTACCTCTCACCTTGATGGCTTCAATAAATATAATTTCACCGCCAGTTGGTGTCCAGGCAAGGCCTGTAGCAAGTCCGGTCTCCCCTTTGCGTGCAGCAACTTCAGAAAAAATCTTTGGTGGTCCAAGAAATTCAACAAGGCTTTTGGTATCAACTTTTACCGATTTCTTTTTACCTTCAGCAAATCTCTTTGCAACCTTACGGCAGATTGAGCCTATCTCCCTTTCTAAATTTCTCACGCCTGATTCTTTTGTATACTCACTGATTATTGCCTTTATGGCTGCTTCATCAAAATGGATATTCTCTGGTTTTAATCCGTTCTCTGCAATTTGGCGCGGGATAAGATATTTTTTTGCAATCTCAAGTTTTTCTTCAAGAATATAACCGGGGAGTTCAATGATTTCCATGCGGTCTTTCAATGCCGGAATTATCGGGTCAATGAGATTGCCCGTAGCAATAAACATCACTGCTGAAAGGTCAAAAGGAACTTCAAGATAGTGATCTGAAAATGAATGATTCTGTTCCGGGTCCAAAACTTCTAATAAAGCACTTGAAGGGTCGCCCCGAAAATCGGTTCCTACTTTATCAATCTCATCAAGCATAAAGACTGGATTCTTTGAATTACAGGTTTTGATTGATTGGATTATCCTCCCTGGCAATGCACCAATATAAGTGCGCCTGTGCCCACGAATCTCTGCTTCATCCCTTATTCCACCAAGCGATATCCTGATAAATTTCCTGCCCAGGGCACGGGCAATGGACTTTCCCAGTGATGTCTTTCCCACACCTGGTGGGCCTATAAAACAGAGTATTGTTCCTTTTGAATCAGGTTTTAATTTTTTCACGGCAAGATATTCTAAGATGCGTTCTTTCACCTTCTCAAGATCATAATGGTCTTCGTCCAGAATCTTTTTTGCCCGCACTAAATCATGATTATCCTGGGTACTTATGGACCAGGGTAGAGCAATCAACCAATCTAAATATGTTCTTGAAACTGTATATTCCGCAGCCTGGGGAGGCATCTTGGCAAGTCGGTCAAGCTCCTTGAGTGCAACCTTTTCTACAGACTCAGGCATCTTTGCTTCCTGAATCTTTTTCTTCAATTCACCGATCTCTCTTGTATGTTCATCGCCTTCGCCCAATTCTTTCTGAATCGCCTTTAACTGTTCACGCAAATAGAATTCTTTCTGTCCCTTATCAAATTCATTCTTCACCTGAGAACGAATTTTAGCACCCAATTCCAGAATACTGATTTCTTTCTGTAATAGTGGTATCAATTTTAAAAACCTTTCTCTGGGGTCGGCAATTTCAAGAAGTTGTTGTTTTTCATTAACATCAAGATTTGTGTAGCTCGCAACAAAGTTGGCAAGTCGGTCCGGGTCATCAATATTGAGCACAATCGCACCCAATTCATCAGGCAGATACGGAGCAAGGGATACGAGTTGCTGGAACATCGTAACTATATTACGCATTAATGCTTCCAGCGAAACTGTTTTTTTATAAGCTTCAGGATAGAGTTGAATCTTTGCTTTTAAATATGGTTCCACCTGCACAAATTCTAAGACCTTAAACCGTTTTAATCCCTTTACGAGCAATCTGATTGTGCCATCAGGGAATCTAAGCATTTTTGTTATCTGTATTACACAACCAATTTCATAAATTTCTTCGGGTTTCGGTTCTTCAATATCTGGATTACGCTGGGTGATTGCACCTGCCAGTTTATTAGTAGTCAATATCTCATCAATCAATTTAGCAAGTTTTGGCGTCTGGATCACCAGCGGCACAAGCTGGTCAGGAAATATGACACCACCTTTTATTGGGATTATACCCAGTTGGTCAGGAATGGTAATCTCTTTTTCCTCCATAATTATGCCTCCTCAATCGGGATGATATGCTCTTTTAAAATTGGCAATTTTATTGTCAAAACACCATTTTTCATATTATAAACCGCCTTTTTAGGCTCAATTGGCATGGGAAAATCTATCCTTCTCACAAACCTTCCATAGGAGATCTCCAGGGTGTGGAATACAGGATTATTACCGGCTATCTCTTCCATAAGTAATGGCTTCTTTGTTCCAGAAATAAATAAATGGTCCTGGCCAAGATACAGAACAATGTCTTTCACCTTCACCCCGGGCAGTTCAATGCTGATAAAGATTGTTTCATTAATAAGATAGAGGTCATAAGGCGGTTCCCATTCAATAATTCCTGATATAAGAATATCCTCGTTTATTGGAATACCAGCATCTTCATAGATTATTTCAATCTGAGATTCTGAAGTCTCTAAAAGTCCAGTTTTTTTCTGCCTCATATTTAATTATACATCAAAAAAATTTGCTGTCAAGATGGGTAATTTCTTATCGTGGTTTTAAAAGACCAATGGGTAGAATCATCTCTTCCATAGAAATACCACCGTGCTGGAATGTATATTTGAATTCTTTTTCATATTCAGTTGGTTTGGTTGGATAAATAAAATAATAGTCCTCACGGGCAATGATAAAACGCACTGAAGCATCCTCAACCGGGAGATATAGTTCACCGGGATTGTTCAATACCAATGCGGTCTTCTCATCCACCCTGAGCGCCGGACCATATTTATATCTAAGATTTGGAGAAATTTCTCTGCCTCCATAGACAATTGTTGGTCTTCGCACATGAATGAATCCATGGTCTGTAGTAAGAATTATTTGCTTCTTTTTGCCAGCGATTGCCTTAAATAATTCAAAAATCGGTGAAACGGGAAACCAGTAACTCAACAGATTTAAGAGCACCCTTTCATCATCCAGCAGTCCTTTCATATCGCCACGGCCTGGAATTGAATGTAGCAAAAGGTCAAAAAAGTTAATTATTACTACATTTATATCACTGTGGTCATTTACAATTCTTGGAATATTTTTTTCAACATCTTCAATCGTTGATAATTTATGGAAACTAAAACTTATATTGAGGCCATTTCTTTTAAGTAACTCGGTGAATAACTCTTTTTCAAAGCGGTTTTGCCCTTTTTCTTCAAACAGCCAGTATTGAGGATATTTCTGTAAAATTTCAAGGGGTAAGAGCCCTGAAAAAATACTGTTGCGCGAATATGGTGTGGCAGAGGGCAATATTGAAAAATAGTACTGGGTGGTCATTTCAAAGAAATCCCTTAAGTATGGTTGAAGTTTTAAATACTGGTCAAGTCTCATTGAATCAAAAATAATAAAACTAACTGGTCCGCTCTTTAGAGCCGGAAATAGAACCATATTACATAAGTTATGAGAAAGGACCGGACCTTTACCTTTAATAAAATTCTTATATTCATTGCAGATATATTTCGCAAACCCTGCATTTGCACTATATTTCTTTTCGTCATGAATCTCTTTCAATTCTTTACTACCATATTCTAAAAACCGTAAATTCCAGGTAATAAGATTACGATAATATTCAATCCATTCACTATAATTACCAGGCTGAGACAGAACACGAAATTGGTCCGCATACTCCTCAGCCATCTTTTCTTCTATCAATTGTCGTCTTTTGAGAATTCTGTTCAGAACCGAAAGTATTTGATTAAAACTGAATGGCTTTGTAATGTAATCATCAACCCAACCACTATAAGCTTGTTTCATAAGCGCTTCCTCTTCGCTTTTGGTGACCATCACCACCAGTTGTTGTGGGTTCTCTAATTTTATCCTCTTCAATACCTCAAGCCCATCCACCCCGGGCATTATTTCATCAAGAAAGATAAGGTCAAAGACCTCCTGGTTAGCGACCCTGATACCATCCTCGCCCGAGGTCGCAGTCTTTACCTCATAACCTTCCTGAGTCAACAGATAAATAAATGGTTTTAATAAATCAATTTCATCATCAATCCATAAAATTTTCATTTTGAACTCCCTGGAATAAATACTTGAAATGTTGTTCCACCCGGACCGGTCTTTTTTAAAATCAACCTTCCGTTGTGATACCCTTCTATTATTCTTTTGGTCAGAACCAAACCCAGGCCCCAACCATATTTCTTTGTTGTGTATCCGGGTTTAAATATCTCTTTTTCTTTAGTAATCCCACCGCCAGTATCAGCGATTTCAATAACTGCACCACCTTCGTTTGTGTAGGTCTTTATTGATACAGTTCCAGATTTTGAACCAATTGCATCAAGACCATTTTTTAATATATTTTCTACTGCCCAGTCAAGAAGTATATCATCAAATTTTATCACCGGCAGGGGTTGATAATTTTCAATAAATTGAATCTGAGAGTGAGCGCGCCTTTTTATATAATTAACTGCCTTATGAATAATCGGTATCGGGTCTTTTTCCACAAGGCGTGGAGGTAAACCAATGCGGGAGAATTTTTCTAAAACCTCCCGCATACGCAAACTATCTTCGGCAATACCTTGGTAGATCTCCTGGGGAATATTTTTTTTCAAGGTTTCAAGCCAACCTGAAAGTGAAGAGAGCGGGGTTGCCAGTTGGTGTGCTGTTTCCTTGGCAAGTGAATACCAGATTTTTTCTTCTTCGCTTTTACGGTAAATAAGGTAACCCCAAAAGCCCAGAAAAAGAAAGGCAATCAAAAAAGCGGTCATTAAAAAGGGTAGTATTCTTAACGATTTCGTAAATGGTGACAGTCCATAGTGCACATAACCCACAAATGTAGAATCAACACCCTGTCTGATAATTATCGGAATAGGTTTATGCACACGGTCAAGTCTCTGGGCGACTCTGGTTAAATTTGTATCCAGCACATTTTTTGAAGAGTAAGGTCTACCCTGTGCATCAGTTAATACCACAGGAAAATCTATTTTTTCAATCACTTCGTGAAACAAGAGTGCAAGCAATTCTTCCTCGCTTGAACCGGGTCCTGAGGCATAACTGGCAAAAATCCTTGAAGTCGTTTCTGTTTCTTTTTTTATTCTCTGAACAAGGTAATTTGAATAGATATAGGTCACAATTCCAATGAGACCGATGCCGATCAAAAAGTATATGACCAGGGTGCGTGAGGTAAAACCACTGGTCTCTGGCAGGACACCTTTATCAGATTTGCGGCGTAGTTTTATCATACTTACTCTTTTTCTCCTGATATAGTCTTTTATCGGCACAATCAATTAATGCCCCAAAATTCTTTCCATCCACTGGATATGCAGCAACCCCACAGGAAAATTCAATAGAAATTTCTTTGTCCCTCAATTTAGCAATCAATCGTCTCAATTCATTAATACGATATTTGATCGCACGGGCTCCAGCATCAGGCATAATAATAATAAATTCATCGCCTCCATAACGGGTAACATAGCCATTCTTTACCACCTTTTTCAATGTTTGGGAAATATCTTTAAGCAAAAGGTCACCCGCAAGATGGCCAAATTGGTCATTGTATTCTTTAAAGCGGTCAAGGTCAATCATAGCGATGGCGAGCGACTTCGGCTCACTATTCAGTAGCTCATTCAATTTTTCCTTTAAAAACCGGTAATTGTAAACACCGGTCAAATCATCTGTATATGAAAGATAAAGATTTTTTTCAAAAAGTTGATTATTTTCAATTGCCAATCCTAAAAAATCACCAAAGGCTTCTAATAATCGTATTTTACTCCGGTCCGGAATAGCAGTATTCACTGGTTCTCCAACCGATATTATGCCGAGTAAATTACCATTGCGCGCATAGATCGGACTGATAAAAATATCACCCGGTATCCACAAGTTATGCATCCTTTTCTGGGTGGGCATTACTTTGTAAATCTCATAATCCCGAATTTCAGCAGGAACCTCTTCACTTGGAATGTAGTATGAATTGGAAATACGGAAACGGTCCTGCATCAATAATTTAATGAATTTATGTGGTGGATGGATTTTCTTCGCTTCCCGAAATTTTTTAAGAGATATGCCCACAGAATGAACACGCTCAAAAGAATCAGTAACTGGATTATAAATTGAGCACATAATCTTCTTAAATCCTAAAATCTGCTGGGCACGGCGTAATAATTCATTAAAAAGATATTTTAGTTCATAAGGTGATAATAACAATTTCGCAATCTCCTGAAGCCCCTGACTTTCTTGTAGTGCTTTATTCAACGCCTGGAACAACTCAATTCTTTCAAGGGCGATTGCTGCCTGATTGCCAAGAAATTTGAGACGCATTATTGCCGTAGTCTGGTCTGATAACTTATTAAAATCATCCATCAGAAAGAAACCACGCACTGCATTTTTTATTGTAAAAGGGACCAGAAGCACAGTCCCCCCATTTAAATTATTTAGTAAAAATTTCAAAAATTTATTTTCCTTTTTATCTAACTTTATAATCTGTCGGCTTCGCGAGAGTTGCCTGTAAACCTCTTCAGGTATAACCTTAATTGAAATTTTATTCTTTTTGCCCACAAGATTGGTTTCAATCAAATAAAATAGATAAATTTTATCTGTATCAAGCAATTTTTGGGCGGCTAACTCAGCAAACCAGATGACCTTTTTAATATCCATCGTGGTTATCATATTCAAATTTAATTCATTGATTGCTTGAAATTCAGAAATCCTCGCCCGTGCCAGGCTATTGATTGAAATAGCCTGACTCACGGTATTTAATAAACTTCGTAATTTCTCAGTCTGGGGTTCATCAAGTCTATCTTCCATTGTGAATAATAGATATAATTTATATTTTAAACCACTTATCTCAAATTCCTGAGAATAGATATTGCCTTTGAGCTCGTCAAGATTATTCAGAAGAAATTTCTGAGGCACTTTATGATGGAATATTATCTGTCCGCCGGAGGCCAAAAAACAACCCTGGCTTGCAACATTTGTTCCTAATAGACGGACAATCTCCTTAATATCTATTTCTTGAAGTTTTATATGACCCAACACCAATATAAATCTGTCAATCCGCGCATCAATATTAATCATAGGCAAATAATCTCTTTTTTAAAAATTCTTGCCATTTCGCAAAATTCATCATCTGGACCATAATAGGCATCACAGAGATATAGTTTTTTACACAATAGTTCAATGTCCTCAGCAGATTTATTGGCTAAGACAATAGTTCCAGTCCATTTTAGACTCTCAGGTTTTACAAATGCTTTTTTCTCATCCATATTTACAAATAGCAAAGGCCGTTCTACAGGTAAGTTTTTTGAAATATTTTTAAGTTCTATCTTATTGAATTTAAACAATGTTTCCGGTGCAACCGCAGGAATCTGGAAGAAATCGCTCAAGGAATCAATACCGCCCTTTATTAAAATATTATAGTAAGGAAAATTTTTTGTATCATAGAAGGCGACCCTTCGCTCCACATTAATCAAACCTGGTAAAGCAAGATTGGCATCGGGATTAAGTTCAATGAGCCAGTTGCAATTATAATTTTCTAATTCTCTTTTCAGAAAATCAAACTCTCGTGTCAAAACCTCAGGAACCTTTGACCAGTAAATACTCTGAAAAATCTTTGTATTAAACATCTTTAAGAAGGGAACAAAGGACTGGGGAGCGAGTAAAACAACTTCGCCTAATTTTCTTAATCCACCAAGAAAGGGTAGCATCTTAAGAAAATCTTTAATTTTAACCGGGGTTGAAACAAGGAATTTCTCCTTTCTCTTTAAGCCGAGCGGCTTAAAAGGTTTGTAAAGTTTATATTTGTGTGTCTTCAAATAAAAGTTGCGGAAAATATTCATAAACTGTAGTGTATCTCTTTACTGAGCACGCCTTCTACTGAGCTTCACATATTCAGGCGGTGCATTATTTAGAACCACTTCCCTGTTAATAATACATTTTTCTACACCAGAAAGATTTGGTAGATTAAACATAATATCCAGCATAAAATTTTCTAAGATTGACCGCAATGCCCTTGCGCCAGTATTGTATTTCATTGCCTGTGTCACAATCTCTTCAATCGCTTCATCAGTAAACTGGAGTTTTATACCTTCCATCTCAAAATATTTTGCATACTGCTTTACTAAGGCATTTTTTGGTTTTGTCAAAATTTCAATCATTGCGGATTTTGATAATTTATGGAATGGCGCAATCACAGGTACCCTACCCACAAATTCCGGAATCATTCCATATTTTATTAAATCCTCTGGTTCAACCCGCGCAATTATTTCATCGTAGTTCAAATCATTTATTTTCACATCAGTTAGAAAACCTATCTTTGTCTTCTTTAAACGGCGCATTATAATCTCTTCAATACCAGCAAATGTTCCGCCTAAAATAAATAGTATCTTTTTTGTATTAATAGGGATATATTCCTGTTCAGGATGTTTTCTACCGCCAAATGGTGGGCAGTGTGCAATTGTGCCTTCAAGAATTTTTAGCAGTGCCTGTTGGACACCTTCACCAGAAAC
>JBBILZ010000012.1:0-46518 GCA_037444665.1 Caldifarciminota bacterium | reverse complement strand
AGCCAGGCACCAACACGCTGGTGTGTATATGAACTCACGCTCTTTGGCGACCCGAATAGCGCAATCTATACACAGAAGCCGCGCACCCTGACTGTTAGCCATGCCAACTCAATCACTGCTGGACCACAGATGCTACGGGTTACTGTGTCAATTACCGGGCAACCTTTGAAAAACTGCCTTGTCTGTGCAATGAAAGGGACAGAGGTCTATGCTACAGGCAGAACAAATTCATCTGGCTGGGTTGACCTATTTGTCTATCCCACAAGTAGCGGCACAATGACCATCACTGCTACTGCGCCAGATTGTAAACCTTATGAAGGTGTTTGCACGGTTTCAGGCAGTTCATCCCAGCCCTGTATCCTCTATCAATCACATTACATCTATGACCAGACAGGCAATAATAATGGCAAACTTGACCCGGGCGAGACTGTAAAAATGCGTGTTTTCTTAAAGAATCAGGGCAATGTAAATGCGACAAATGTATCTGGCACTTTGCGCACCTCAAATCCATTTATCACAATTATTGATTCACTCTCTTACTACAATAATATTAATATAAATGATAGCGCAGGTGGTGATACATTCACTATTTCGGTTTCGCCTAATACACCACAGGGCACAGAGATTGAATTTCTGGTGAATACTACATCTAATCAGGGTAATTGGATGCCATTTTTCAAGGAAATGGTTGGTATACCGCCAGAGCCGAGAAAAATATGGGCAGACCATGATACTGGTGTCTGTGCATTTACTGTTACAACCAATGGCAGTTTTGGAACGACCTACCCCTATGGTGAAGGTTCAGGATTTAAATATTCAAAATTGGCATCTTATGGTTGTTTATATTACGGAAGTATGCTCTGTGGAACTGACCCATCGTATATTGTTGACCGATTTTACGGGCCGCCTTCATCAACAACCATAAATCAGGATTTCAAAATTTTAGATACATTAAAGCCATTAATTCCACCACTCAAGGCTGAAGAAGAGTATCAGGCATGGTATAGTGATTCTGGACATCCATCACCCAGAGGAATCATCATAAGACAATGGAGCCTTTCACTTGCACAGCCTGGTTATGATGATTGGGTAATTGTCTGTTTTTATTACTACAACTATGGCACAAGTGCAATAAATAATTTCTATTCAGGGATGATGTTTGACTTTGATGTGTATAACAGTGTGAACAATATTGTTCGTTCAGATTCCCTGAGGAGATTTATCTATATGTTACGCTCAACAACTTCACAAAGACCAACAGTCGGGATTAGACTCCTTGAACCGACTACAGCACGGAACCTTTCCGCAATCAATCATGCGCAATATGTAACACCATCAACAATGATGTCCGAGATAGTGAAGGACAGTTTCCTTACCGGTAAGAAAAAGGTGCCTGCAAGCAGTAGCACAACAAACTGGTCAATAATTGTGTCTACTGGTCCTATTGATCTTCCTGTGGGCCATTATGTGCGTGTTGCTTATGCAATTGTAGGAGGCAATGATACGACGAATGCTAAAGTGAATTCAGATAGTGCACAGTCCTGGTGGGACAGGTTTGTTGGAGTTACTGCAGAAGATATTGGTAATGAAATAGTTGAACCAGTGAGTTTTAGGTTAATGCCAAATCCTACATCAAAGGCAGTCAATATCCATTATCAAATTGCGCAGATGCGTAAGGTTAAGATTGGTATCTATGATATCAGTGGCAGGCTCGTTGAAAGTATTTATAATGGTGAATTAAAAGGAACAGGTGTGTTAAGTTTTAATCCTGTGAACCTTGTGACTGGCGTCTATTTTATTAAAATAGAAGGTGAAAAAATAAACGAGATGCACAAATTCGTGTATCTGCATTAGAAAACCTTTATTTGTTTTTTATCAATTTATCATTGTAAAGTTTAGCCATTCTAAAGAATGGAATTAAGTCAATGTAGTTGCCCAATTTCCCGAAGGGACTCTCGTCCCATCGGGACGGAGCATTGGGCTTTTTTTAGTGCTTGATAAATCAAGCAACTACAATTTCCTCATAACCTTCGGGATTGCCATGCCCGCCAGGAATCGTGGCGGGCTCGCAATGACATTGAATATGAATAATCCGGGATATATTTTTAAAAATTTTGTAGTTGCCTCATTTATGAGGCTTTTTTATAGATTAGAAGATTTAATCTATGCCCGATAAATCGGGCAACTACAAGTTTCTTGCAAGGGGGTGCCCGATAAATCGGGCAACTACAAGTTTTGATGCATATAAAAATATTGACATCATTGTAAAAATAGGGATAATATAAAATTGAGATAAGGAGGTCTTATGCCCTTTAGAATTTTATTCTATTCCATATTAATATCCGGAATTCTATTTGCTATGGGGTCAAAGGCAAACCCGTCAGAATCTGCAGATGCAGATATGAAGACAGTAATCAATGGAAATAACCAGTTCTGCCTTAATTTATACAGGAACCTTGCTCAGAAAGATTCCGGTAATATATTCTATTCGCCATTCAGTATTACAAGCGCAATGGCAATGGTATACGAAGGTGCACGGGGCTGGGTTGCCAATGAAATTCAGCAGGTATTTCAGTTTCCTAAGGATACAAAAGCCTGCCAGGATGCATTTTATGGTCTGTACCAGCGTCTGAATAAAAAAACAGCAAAGTATAAATTGAATATTGCAAATGCCCTCTGGGTGCAAAAGGATTATAAATTGCTCAGTGCCTATCTTTCTACAATTGATAAATATTATGGTGGCAAAGCAACCAATCTTGATTTTGTCGGTGCGACAGAGCAGTCACGCCAGACAATTAATAAATGGGTTGAACAGAAGACTAACAACAAGATAAAGGACCTTTTACCACCTGGTTCAGTAAATACAATGACCAGATTGATTATCACAAATGCCATCTATTTTAAGGGGATATGGGTAAAGCAGTTTGATAAAAAACTGACAATGGAAGAGGATTTCTGGGTCAATGAAACAAAATCAATAAAGGTGCCAATGATGAGAAGGACCGACCCTGAGGCAATGTTCAATTATGCAGAAACAGAGGACCTGCAAATCTTAGAAATGAACTATGAAGGTGATGAACTCTCTATGCTCATCCTTTTGCCACGAGAAAGGACACTGCAGAATCTTGAAAATAATCTTACTATGGCAAAACTGGACGAGTGGAAAAAATTGCTTACTGCACGTAGGGTAGAGGTCTATATTCCTCGTTTTACTTTTACTACCAGATATGATTTGACAATCAGCCTTTCTGAACTCGGTATGCCCAATGCCTTTGCACCGCATTGTGACCTTTCAGGTATTGATGGAACAAAGAATCTTTATATTCAAGCAGTGGTGCACAAGGCATTTGTGGAGGTAAATGAAGAAGGGACTGAGGCTGCTGCAGCAACCGGTGTAGTAGTGGGTATAACATCGGTTGGACCGCAGATTCCGGTTTTCCGTGCAGACCATCCGTTTATTTTTATTATTCAGGAAAAATCTACGGGCAATATCCTTTTTATAGGACGGGTGGTTGAGCCTGAGAAATAGATTCTATAATAGATGTTGATTATAAGAGAGAAGATTCCTGTATGACTTACCAGCATAAAGAACTTGCTAAAGGAAGATGGTTTCAAATACCATTTCTTGAACAGATGGCACATATTGGCAGTGAAGTAGAAAGGGCAATTTTATGGCGCGAAAAGAATAAAGATTATTGTATGAAGGCGATTGAACGCGGCCTTGAATTGATTGATTTAACAGTTGCAGATGAGAAGAATAGAAAGAGATTGAAAGAGGTGCTCAGAATGCGTGAGGTTTTGCTTGATTATTTTTGTGGTGATAATCAATATGGCTCATCTGATAGATTGTGGCGTAATTATTTTGCGCCTTTTTATTATGCAGCACGGAGAAGAAGATGAAGATTGCAATTCTAATCGCATCAGAGAGAAAGAATGGTAATAGTGAACTACTTGGAAGATATATAAATCAATTGATAAATGCGCAGAGCAGTGAATCTGAATTAATCTTTTTAAAGGATTATGCTATAAAACAGTGTCAGGGTTGTATGTCCTGTGTGTTTAAGAATGTTAAATGCAAACTTGATGATGACCTTTATAAACTCGCAGATAAGATTGTAAATGCAGATGGCATAATCCTCATTGCTCCGACCTATGTTCTTACAATTCCGGGAAAACTGAAGGTGTTTCTTGATAGATTTCTCTGTTTGTATCCATTGATAAAGGACAAACCAGAAAGACCAGCAATAAGCATTGGTATTGCCTCACCAATTGATTGGAATCAGTTCCAACTCCCATTGATGAATATCACACTCCTTGCACTCGGATGCAGGATTGTTGATAGTTTTTTTATGTTTGGGGCAGGGCAGGGTGAAGTATTACTTGATAAAAAAGCAAAAAATCTTGAAAAATCAATAGAAAAAATGATTTATTTTGTCAATTCTCCATATTCTTCAGTCATTTCAAAATACTGCCCGGTTGATTATTGTAATTCATTCCAGAGGATTGAGAATGACTTATTCCGTTGCCCGGTCTGCTTAACATCTGCAAAGCAGGTAGAAAAGGGATTCTATTTTGATGAAAAGGATTTAAATAGTCATCGCTGGACAAAACAAAAAATGGAGGAACATTTTAAAGATTGGATACTTGCAACCAAAGACCGATTTCGTAGATTATTGCCTGAGATATATAGGGAAAAGAAAAAATTGGGGATTACATAAGAATGGGATGATAAGGCAATTTAAGGCATTGTAGAACTAAAAGGGCTCAAGAAGGCTAAAAAAGGCTAAAGATGGCTAAAGGGCGGAAAAGGGCTATATATTAAAGGGTAAAAAGGGGTGAAGAAGGGTGAAAAGGGGTAAAGAGGGGAAAAACAGCAATAGTAGGCAGTTGATAGGCAGAAATGAATTATGAAACGAAAAAGACCAAATAGACCAGATAGACTAAAAAGACCACGCCCTATGACCATACCGGCGTCAATGCCCAATAACCAACAACCATTTTTATTGCATATTGACTTACTTCAGTTTTCGGGTAAAATTATATATATAGGGTTAGGAGACATAAAAGAAAGGAGGTTGTTATGGTCCGAATCCTTATTACCCTATCTGTAATACTTGCATTGTGTAGTGGTTATTCCAATAACCAGGGCGTGTATGGTCTGTTCCGCACTGAGTCTGCCTATAATGGCGGGGCTGGACACTTCCATATCGGCTGGTTTGCACGTGGTTTTTCTGAAATAAGGGATGTAGCAATAGTTGGCGATTCCACTGGTGAAGCAACCCATGGTGGCGGTGATATGTTCTTTGGTTTGGGCTATGCGATTACTGATAATCTTGCCTTTAACATTGCCACATCATTCCATGGCGATGGTGTAAACTATACTGATAGCGAGTATAATCGGGCAAGTATGGGCTGGGGTGATACAAAAGTCGGGTTAAAACTCAGCCTGGGAAGTGAAAAATTCGGCTGGTCAATCGGACCTGTTCTTTCTCTTCCTACAGGGTCAGACCGTAGCACTACACTTACCCAGAGGAACTATCCTATCTTTGGCGATGCCTATGGTAATGATGGTGGAGTATTCCGCTATTTTTCCAGTGGTGCAATTGATTATGGAGTGCTTATGGGTATTAGTTTTCAGTCAAAACTGATGATCCTTGATTTGAATGGCGGTTATATTGACAAAAACAAGAATGACGATGAAATGGGCTGGCGCAATAACTACACTATCTATCGTGCTGCATTGAGCTGGAATTTGGGTAAGATTGTGCCATTTATAGAAGTCGGCGGCATTGATTATAGCGGCGAAGACAAGTTCTTTACTTTTATTGACGATGACGAGATATTTGGTGCTAACGAAGTGTATTATACACCAGGAATCAGTTTCAGACCCGGCAGATTCTCTATAAATCTGGCATTTGATGTGCGGGCATGGGAAGGTTTGAATGACCGCGCATTTCCTACTCCTCTCACTGATAGCACAAATATAACAACGGGCTGGGGTGTGGCACCAGCATGGGCAGGTATTCTTGGTTTTTCGTATTGTGTTGATTTCAAACCTGAAGGACCAAAACCTGCAATCATTGCCGGAACTGTTGTGAATGACAAGACTGATGAACCACTCTCTGCAAATATTTCAATCTACCGCGAAGGTGCGCTTATTAAGGCTACGAGTTCTAATGCCCAGGGGCAGTTTGAATTTACCGCCATAGAGGAAGGCGATTACAAGATTGTTGCATCACTTGATGGTTTTTATGACGAAAGTCTGGAAATGCTCGTTAGCCCCGGAGAAAAGATTCCTCTTAATTTGAGACTGAAACCAATTCCAACCGAAGGAGAACTTGTGATTAATGTAATTGACCTTGCTACAAAACAACCAATGGTGGCAAAGGTCACAATTGGTGACCAGATTGAAGAGACTACTTCAAACATCACCCGTTCACTCAAGGCAGGGACTTATACGATTAAAGCGGTTGCAGCGGATGAAAATTATCTGCCTTATGAAAGAACTGTGAAATTAGAAGCGGGCACAAAACTTGAAGTTGAAGTTCCACTGGTAAAGAAAGAGTTCAAGATTGTGTTACCTGAAGTCTATTTTGAAACCGCAAAATCAGAGATCAAACCAGAATCTTACCCAGTCCTTGATGATGCCGCAAAAACGATTGCAAAAATCTTTTCGGGTAATGCGACAACAAAGATTAAAATTCAGGGTCATACTGATAGCAGGGGCTCTGATAAATATAATCTAAAACTCTCGCAGGATAGGGCAGGAGCAGTAAAGGATTATCTTGTGACAAAACATAATCTTGACGCAGAACGATTGATTCCACAGGGATATGGTGAAAGTAAACCGGTCGTTCCTAATACTACACCTGAGAATATGGCAAAGAACCGCAGGGTTGAATTTGTAATTGTGAAGTAAAAAACGAATGGTATATTAAAAAGGGGAGGCATAAGCCTCCCCTTTTTGTGAATATAAAAAGACTTATGTTAATGCGAAAATGGCAAAAAACATAAGATGTCTCTAATTAGCCTTACGATTAATCATTAGTTTAGGAATTTAGGCGTTTAGGCATTTAGGTATTTTGAATATATAAGGAGGTTTTATGTTTTCTGAATTCAAAAAATTCGCAATGCGCGGCAATGTAATTGACCTCGCCGTGGGCTTTATAATGGGTGGTGCATTCGGCGCCATTGTTAATTCACTCGTCAACGATATTATTATGCCACCCATTGGTCTGCTGTTAAATAAAGTGGATTTTTCTAATCTCTTCATAAATCTTTCTGGTCAGCCTATTGCGAGTATTGCAGAGGCAAAAAAGGCGGGTATCCCTACGCTCAATTACGGTCTGTTTATCAATACAATTATCAATTTTATTATTGTTGCCCTTGCACTTTTTCTTATGATCAGGCAGGTAAATCGCTGGACCGCACCAAAACCATCTGCGCCATCTGCACCAACAACCAAAGAGTGTCCGTTCTGTTTTACAGCGATTCCGATTAAGGCGGTGCGCTGTCCGAACTGCACATCAGAGTTAAAGGAGTGATTTAAAAGAGAGGAAGGAAGATACGGGCAGCGAAACTGTGTAACAAATAGCGATTAAGTGAATGGTATATGGTTGTATGGCATGGCAGCCAGTATGGTTATAGGGCATGGTCAAGGGTAAAAACAGATGGACGAATCTCATCGTCCGACTGAAGTCGGACGCTACTTTTAGGCATTTTAAATTTGATGATACTGCAGGCGCTGCGGTCCTGCATCTTGTACCTTCAGTCTTGAAAACCTTCCTTTGCTGAATATAATAGAAAGATGGAGAAATTGCCATCAGAAATTAAAGATAAGATAATCAAGAGTCAGCAGGGTGAGTTGAACGAATATCATATATACCGAAATCTCGCAAAGTTTAATAAAAATCAGGAACATTCAAAAATTCTATTGCATATTGCCGATGAAGAGATGAGCCATTATAATTTTTTTAAAAGCCTGACTGGTCAAGAACTTATTCCCAATAGATTCAGGGTATCTTTTTATACAATTTTGGCACGATTATTTGGTTTGAACTTTATTTTAAAACTTATGGAAAAGGGTGAAGACCTTGCACAAAAGTCATACGATGGGATACGCAAGGTTGCACCAGCAATAGATGGGATTATCCAGGACGAAAACAGGCATGAAAGGGAACTAATAACCCTTATTAAAGAAGAGCGATTGAAGTATGTGAGTTCAATTGTTCTTGGCTTGAATGATGCCCTTGTTGAAATAAGTGGGGCACTGGTAGGATTTTCTTTAGCATTACAGAAATCACAGATTGTAGGGATTGTAGGATTGATTACTGGTATTGCTGGTTCTTTGTCAATGGGCTCCTCTTCGTATCTTTCTGCAAAGGAAGAGTCATCAGAAAAAATTCCCATAAAGTCGGCTCTCTACACAGGCATCGCCTATCTTGGAACAATAATACTCCTGGTTCTGCCATATTTTTTGTTGCAGCATATATTTTTGTGCCTGATATTTACAATCTTCACTGCGCTCTTCTTAATCTTTTTCTTTAATTATTATGTCTCAGTTGCCAAAGGGCTGAAATTTAAAGATAGATTCTTAGAGATGGCAGGAATAAGTCTTGCTGTTGCAGTGATCAATTTTTTAATCGGGATAATTATGAGAAAGGTGTTTGGGATAGAGGTATGAGAAAGAAGGAGGCGGGGATATGAAGATGGGACGATACGAAGAAACGAGGACGGAAACAAATAAACTAAATAAACCAGAAAGACCAAAAAGACTAAATAGACCAAAAAGACCAGAAAGGATTTATGCTTAAACATTCTTTAAAAACGGGTTTTAGTTTTGGTTCAACATCCGGGATTATAACAACCCTGGGTTTGATGGTGGGGTTACATTCCGGGACCCATTCCAAGATTGTGGTTATCGGTGGTATTCTGACCATTGCAATTGCTGATGCATTTTCTGATGCCCTTGGTATCCATATTTCTGAGGAATCAGAAAATAAACATACTACAAATGAGATCTGGGAATCAACCTTGATGACCTTTTTTGCCAAATTCTTCTTTGCCCTGACATTTTTGATACCGGTATTGTTATTCTCGTTATCCGTTGCAATTATCATAAGTGTCTTATGGGGATTGCTTTTGATAACACTCTTCAGTTTTGCAATGGGTAAGGAACAGGGCACAAATCCCTGGCGGGTTGTTGGCGAACATCTGTTGATTGCCATTGTGGTCATCATCATTACCCATTTTATTGGTGATTGGATAGCAACATTAAAATAACATAGCGAGGTCTTACGATACAGATTATTTTATTTTCAGTCTTTATTGGGCAACAACCTGATACATTGTGGAGGGTTGAACAGCAATATATTTACGAAGGCTTGAAACTCTTGAACCTTTCAAAGATTGATTTAGAATATGACAAACACTGGATACAGGATAGTTTCCGCATCAAGCCCATCATTGAATTGATGGACGCTCCTATGCGTGTGCCTGATTATGTGCTATATTCAGGTAAAAAAATAAATGCTTGTAGCAGAATATCTGATTATATAGAATTTTGTGCTAATGAAATAACCCAGAAAAAATGTGGTTCTGAAAAGTTCAACTCAAAGGAATTGAAGCCATTAATAACCGAAGTCTTCTCCCTGACCAAAAAGCATCTTGACCTTGCATTTAAGAACTTGACATCAGAACAGATTGACAGTTTAATTTACACTGCGCCTTCACTCTGGGCAGATGAGGCAGATTCACTGATGCGTGGTTATGCGGGTGCATTGCATAAAGAATTCGGTATTGAGCGTGATACCGGAACAACCATTGAGACTGTTCAATTACTACAACTGGCAAAGAAGATAGACTTAGTTGAATTGTATACTGCAGGTAAAATATTTGCCAATGGTGTTGAACAGATTCTTGGATTAACTAAAGAACTTACAAAACAAGAAAATCTTCCTTTTAAAGAAATTCCTGGTGTTAAGGGCAGTGTCTATGAAGTTTTTGAATTGCCCGGTGGATTCAAATGCGTGATTGGTGGTTCTGGCGATAATGTATACACAGAAGATTTCGCAATCATCATTGACCTTGGTGGTAATGATACATATCTGGGCAGGTGTGGTTCTGCAATCGGTATGCTCAATACACCAGTGGGTCTTTTGCTTGACCTTGCCGGTGATGATGTTTATAGAAACTCGGAAAAACTTGTAAATCAGGGTGCGGGTCTATTTGGTGTTGGTCTGCTCTGGGATTTATCAGGAAATGATACATATACTGGTTTCCATATTAGCCAGGGTGCAGGGCTCTTTGGCATCGGAATATTAATTGATGAAAAGGGATTTGATAATTATCGTGGTGGATACTTTGTCCAGGGTGCGGGTAATTTTGGCACAGGAATTCTACTTGATAATGAAGATGATGATGTGTATCATACATTTACCTGGGCACAGGGGATGGGTGGAGTCTGGGGATATGGGTTGCTCTATGATAAAGATGGCGATGACCTGTATTATGCGGGTGGTAAATATCTTCATATGCCATTAGACCCTGACCAGTATCGTTCATTTGCCCAGGGCTTTGGATTTGGCTGGCGTGATGTTACATCAGGTGGAATTGGATTTTTGTATGACTGTAAGGGAAATGATAAATATATCTCTGAAGTATATGGACAGGCAACCTCTTACTGGTTTGCGCTCGGTATGCTCCTTGATGAGCAGGGCAATGATTTGTATTCTGCAGCACAATATTCACAGGGTGCAGGAATTCATCTTTCTGTTGGTGGTTTGATTGACTTAGAAGGCGATGACCACTATTTCTCAAGATTCGGTCCATCCCAGGGAGAGGGCCATGATGTGGCAGTGGGCTGGCTACTTGATAAAGATGGTGATGATGTCTATTATGCATCTGGTGGCCAGGGCATAGGTCTGACAAACTCTGTAGGAATCTTTGTTGATACAAGGGGAAATGATGATTACGGTTCAAGGGAAGGGATGAGCCAGGGGGGCGCAAACTGGGCAAGGGGCACTGGTGGTATTGGACTCTTTATTGACCTGCAGGGCGATGACCGTTATGCAGAAAAAGACAAGGGAAAGAATAACCATATCTGGACATCAGGAACCTATGCCTTAGGAATGGATTTAGAGGCGGTAGAGCCTAAAAAAGAGCCCTGGGAAGATACGATTACAACTTTTCCCGAACTTGATACAATGCAGAGCGATTCGGCAAAGATGGCAAAATTATTTTATTATGGCTCACTCTGGGAAGTAAGGGCAGATATTGCTAAGGCAAGGACCGGGAGAAGGATTCTGATAAATGAATTTAAAGAAAGGGCAGTTGAATATATCTTTAAGAACGAGATGCGGACATTTGATGGTCTGAAACTGCGTGCAATTGAAGAAATATTTAAGGCATTCAAAGACACAGCAGCATATTACCTTTATCAGGGGTTACATTCATCAAATGATACAATCGTGAGAAATTCAATATATTTATTTGGACAACTTGAGTATACAAAGGCAAAGGATACATTACGCTTGATACTTAAAGCAAAGCCAGAAGACAAGGTTGCCGGTGTTTTGATTTACACCTTAGGAAAATTGAAAGATACCCTCGCAATATCGGTCTTTAATGATTATAAAGACCACAAGAATGAGCGGATGAGGTTGCGCATTGCTGAGGCATTGCAGAATATTAAGGATACGCTTGGGCTGCCAATATTGGTCCATCAATTATATGATACATCATACATTGTAAAGGTTGCAGCAATCAGTGGCATTGCAAATTTAGGTAAGAAGGCGATTGATACATTAAAACAGGAATTAAAGATGGTAAAGAATGACGAGCATAGGGCAATAATTATAAAGACGCTCAGAAAGACTTATGAAAAACTTGAGACCTCAGCAAAGACACCAGAACTTAAAAAAGAACTTGCGGAACTTGTTAAAAAATATTTAGGGTCTGATTATCCCGCATTAAAAAAAGAGGCGCAATATCTGATTGATGCGGTTGAAGCAAGGGGAGTGCTTGAACCAGAGGAATTATTTATTTTTCCTTCTTCGCCCATTAGCCCTTTTTAGCCTATTTGGTTTATCTGGTCTATTTGGTCTGTTTAGTCTTTTTAGTTTCTTTGTTCTTTTTGTTTATTTTATCTTCTGTTTACTATCTACAACATACTATCGCTTCATCTCCTGAGGCTCCTTTATTCACCCTAATTCCCCTTGATACCCCTTTATTACCCTTTCAATCACGAATAATACTGCAAGTGAAGCGATACTACATCTTTTTCCCCCTTCTTTACTCCTTTTCCCCCTTCTTCCACCTTCTTTACCCCTTTTGCCTCTATCTGCCTTAAATTGCCCCCAATTGCCTTCTCCTTTTATTCCCCTTGATTATTTTTTAATGTTATATATAATAAAATTGTGGTTAAGGCAGAACAAATTAAGAAAGGTATAAGAATTGAGATAAGCTCAGGAGTGGTAATGGATAAAAGAGATTCAATACAGAATAGAATCTGGCACTCCAAGCAGAAGGGAGATAAATGTAATAGTTCGTTTATCATTCCAACTATGGACTATAAACGAACCTGTTCGGGTATGGACAAATTATACGCCATCGGTCACCTTAAAAGAGTCATAAGCATATGAAAAAGATAAAATATCGGCAAAACAGATACAAACCATTACTGGTGAGAGAAGAAGCATTGGTGGACTACAAAGTCCATCAATGCATAGTGAATGACAATCTAAAAAGTATCAAGAAAGATTATGGAATGTTTTTCACTCCGGAATGGGTCGTTGATTTTATGGTTAACCTTATTGATGTGGCTAAATTTTTTGATAAGAAGGGTATTACCATATTAGAACCTGCCTGTGGTTTGGCACAGTTTCTAATCGGAATAAAAAGGAATTTGCCCGCTGTTTTCAAAAAAGCAAAACTCTTTGGTGTAGAAATTAATCGAGACATTGTCAATTATTTAGCCACTGTAAATATTGGAAATGATATTGAGATAATTAATGCTGATTATCTTTTATGGCAATCATCATTCTTTTTTGATTTAATAATAGGAAATCCACCTTATGGCATTCCAAGTCTTTCTGATCATTATACAATCAAAGTGGACAGTTCTACTAAAGAAAGATATAAAAGTCTTTATGAAACCTGGTATGGAAAATACAATGTTTACGGTGCCTTTATAGAGAAATCCATTAAATTGCTTAAGCCTGAAGGACAACTAATTTTTATTATTCCTGCAACATTTATGATTCTCGATGAATTTAAAAAACTGAGAACTTTTTTATCTCAAAATGGAGGAACCGCAATAATCTATATGGGACCAGATATATTTAAACCAGAGGCAGATGTTTCATCGGTTGTGTTAAATTTTATTAGATCTGATAGGTTTGTTCATAGATTAGAATTTTTAGAATATAGAGACAACAAAATTAGGACAATAAAAATGGACTCTAACTGGCAAGGTGAAGTGATTAAGTTTGAGACAGATTGGACCAGCACCTTAGAGAGTAATTGTTCTTATAAGTTAGAAGATGTTTATGAAATAAGAATTTCTCCAAGGACCCCGGAAATAAAAAATAATGATTACATAATAAAAAATGAAAACTATAAAGGAACCAACAAAAATAATTATTTCCCACTTTTGAATGGTAGAAATCTAAAATGTGGGAAAATTATCTATGATAACTTTACAGGCTACTGGATTAAAAAAACAGATGCAAAGAAACTTCGCACATATTTTTCTATTCCTCATATTGTAGTCGGATTAGGGTTTCGAGAAAATGGGAAAGTTGCTGCTGCAATTGATGGGAAATGTTACCCCTGGATGGGAGATGTTTACCATCTTTTAAGAAAAAGTGATTTGTTTACGGTTGAATATGATTTAAATGATTCAGAGGTGGTTGAATATCTTAACTCAGAATATTTAAGAAAATATGTGAAAGATACTTATAGAGAAATAACTTATCATTTAAGTATTACTCAATTAAAAAACTTACCTTTACCAAATAAAAGAGAATGGCAAAAGATAAAAAGAGAGGCAAAATTATGAAGAAAAATCCCATTGAAGACTTTGGAAAATATCGTAAATTTCTTGAAAGCATCCCGCTGGATAAATATAGAGAAGAATTAAAAGATATTAAATGGGTAGAACAGAATTTACCTAAAGAAATATTGCCGCTGGCATCAATTTTCAAGTATTACTGGGAAACAAGAGAATTTTTAAGTTTTGAAGATTGGTTTGAAACTTTTTGGGAAGAAATTAATACAGAACCTCAAAGTAAAGGAGCACTTAGGCAATTTAAGAAGTACTATTTTGATAAAGACAATGATGGTTGGTTTAAGAAAGGATTCAAAGCCAGAATGTATAGAACCTGGGTTTCAGTTCTCACGCAGTTAGACTTTTGTTATATGTTTGAGTATGTCTGCGCAAAAGAAAATAAGAACTTGCGACTTGAATGTAATGCAGAACTGGATGTTAAAGGAATAGATGCAAAAGTTAATGAGATTAATTTTCAAGTATCTAAGATAAGCCAAAGAAAAGAAGCGCGAACAGCTGGGAGCAAGAAGACTGTAATTACCATTCCGTATGCTGTTTTCAATATTGAAGAATTCGTAAGAAGAAGTGAAAGTCCCAGAGTTAAGGATAAAAATGGCTATGTAAAGGCATTAGATTCTTTTCGCAAATATTTTATTCTACTCAAAAATGGCTTTGTAGTTTTTAGCGAAAATTATCTTAAGCCGATAATTGATAATATAGAGGATATTGAAAAAGTTAGAAAAACTGTAGAAAAAGTTTCTTTAGAATTGTCAGGAGAATCTTAAAATGAAAAATTTTTCAATTTTTGTTCTGTTATTGCTTTTATTTAGTATCCTTGGTCTTTGTTTTGCTGAATCTTATAGAACATTATGGCGTGGGTATTTTAATATTGCGAATGCCAGTGTTGATATTACAGAACATCTTGATGGACGGGCAGTTGAACTTGCTATTATCCATAAATCATTTGGCATTGGCACAAAGGGGTTCAGGCTCTATAATAACGGCACTTTTGACGGTGATAGCATAGAACTTGCTGGTTTTATTGCACCAGTATATTTATATGGTATTCCCTTTGCCTCACACCGCAGGACCGGGGATATAACACCAATGGTTTCATATTTTTACGCAGGTTTCTGCCCCTGGGGATTCCAGCGGGGTATGCTCCTTGATTTAGGTTTTGGTTTTACTTATTATCTTTTCAGTTTTCGCATTGGTTATAATAGAGTAAAGACCGATAGTCGGATATTCTTTAATGTAGAAGAGGAAGGATTTAATGACTGGCCAATTGATTGGGGAAGTCTTTATTTATCATTAGACCTGTTCCCTGGTTTCTGGATCTCTTTAAAGTCAAAGATGAACAATGAAAATAGTAAGAGTAGGTAGTAAGTAGCTCCGAGGCACCGACCCTCCGACACCCCGTTCCCCTGAGGCTCCCGCCAGTGCTCGGTCTCAGTTTTCCGCATTTCCTTTATCCAGTATCAAGAATCAAGGAAGTATCCAGTATCAAGTTTCCATTGGCAACCATTGAATTTTATGTAAAATGCATATAAAAGGAGGTTAAATGAAGGTTTTAGGGTTAATAATGGTTGGGTTGGTTTTGTCTTTTGCAAATCAACTGGGCATTGTGCAAGTGCCTCAAATTGCAGTGGATATTCAACCGATTCAGCCTGTGGAACTACAGGAACCACTTGAGTGTATTAATACTGGTATCTCTACAACTCCACCCTGGTTATTGTATCGTGACCCGCCCTGGAGCACAAGCGTTCAGATACCTGATGTAAGTAACCTTGACGACCAGATGCTTTCTATGGCAGTGGGACCGGACAGTAGGATTTATGTTGCTTATACTGGCATTTATAATGCAGCGCCTGTTAGATATGGTTTTGGGCTGGCAAGTTCTACAGATGGTGGCTTGACCTGGGACAACAGGTTATATAGAACAGGGGGCACGACATATAGTGAATCTAATCCCGAGGTTGCGGTGACCAATGATGGAAAGATCCTGATGTGGGGCGTTCTAAGTCAGGGAGGGATAAACAACGCCCCATGCTTTTTGCGTTCAAGTGCGACCTGTTATAATAATCCTGATAGTCTTCGCGGCTTTAGCTACTTTGACATTCCTTATCGTGTCTATCCCGAATGTGTAACCTGGGGTAATGGTAATCAAATGCTTTTTGCCCAATATACCGTTGACCGGACAGGTAATAATGACAGTGTCTTTTGCATTTTTTCCTATGACAGCACGAATTACTGGGTTTTTACTATCAGACCGCCTGGAGGTAACCCTGGTATGACCTCAATCGGTCTTGATGTCTCTGGGACTGATACTATTCTCATCCATGGCATTGAATATTTTGATGCTACTGGCAATGATTGGGATGTGGTCTGGTATCTTGATACACTCAATGGTTCAGGCAATTTCTATGGTTGGTCAACAAATAATACACTTAATGACCGCTATCCTTCAGTCTTCTGCACGCAGGGTTATGCCTATATTGCAATACAGGCAGATGTTGGTAGTGGTAATAATGATATTCTGTTCAACTTCTCAACTGATTATGGCGCAACCTGGAATGGGAATCTCATTGATATTACAAATGATGCTACAAACGAAACATATCCGAGATTGGGTGGCTTTGCAACTACGATTGGCTGTAATTATATCTATGATGCTAATACTGTTAGACATAACTTTTCTGTCTGGAATGGACAGGAAGGAACCTGGCAGACGAGCCCTGAGATTGTAACAGACAATGCATCGGCAAATAATGCCTATCATGCTACCGCACTCTTGTGGACACCTGCTTATTTCCATTCAACCTGGGAAGATACAAGAAATTCCGGCACTGATGGTATTGAGATCTATGCCGCACGAAGGGATGCACCTATCGGTATCAGTGAGTCTGATTTTACAAAATCTAATAAATTGCGATTATATCCTAATCCATTTAAGGATAAAGTCTCCATTAATCTGAGTTCTGAACTTATCGGAAAGAAGCTGTTACTGAAGGTCTATGACCTATCAGGAAAATTGATTAAGACCCAATCCATTATTGCTAATAGTTCTTCTGTTCTGTGGAATGGAACTGATAATTATGAAAGGAAAGTGCCTGTAGGAATCTATATATTGAGTATTTCTACATGTGATAGAATCCTTACTCAAAAGGCAGTATTACTGCAGTAAGAAATACTTTTTAACAATAGACCCCCTGAGTGTTTATAATTTAAAATTCAGGGGGTTTATTGCTTTTTTAATTGTTCAGTTGACACTGATAAAATTTTGGATATAATTGCCAATGGAACTTTCAGTCAATATTGACCATATTGCAACCTTGCGCGAGGCGCGCAAAGAAAAATTTCCTGACCCGGTCTTTGCCGCGGTAGAGGCTGAACTCGGTGGTGCAGATGGAATTACTGTCCATTTAAGGGGTGACCGCAGGCACATTAAAGAAAGGGATTTGAAACTACTCAGAGAAGTCATCAAGACCGAATTGAATTTGGAGATGGCAGTGACTGAAGAAATGTTTAAAATTGCTGTATCTATAAAACCTGACCGGGTTACACTCGTGCCAGAGTCACCAGGAGAAGTAACAACACAGGGTGGTTTGAATTTGGTCAATTTTAAAGGAGATTTGAATAAGTTTGTAAAAGGGCTGAAAGATTCAGGAATAAAGGTTGGTGTATTTATTGACCCGGAGCCAGAACAAATTTTTGAAGCAAAAAAAATTGGCGCTGAGTATATTGAAATAAACACCAATGAATATTCAAAGAATCCGAAGGATTTAATAGAGATTGAAAAAATCAAGAATATGGCAAAGAAGGCATCTGAATCAGGACTCTCAGTCCATGCAGGCCATGGTATTGATTATAAAAATATTATGAACCTGTTAATGATTAAAGAGATTACAGGTTATTCAATAGGTTTTGCAATTGTTGCCCGTTCTGTCTTTGTTGGTTTCAGAAAGGCAACTGAAGAGATGGTCAGATTAATAAAAGGAGTAAAATGAAAAATATTGGTTTGAAACTGGCGATAGTCATAATTCTTATAGTTGTTGGGTTATACACCATATACCCCACTTTACGATTCTATACTACAAAGGAACTTTCATCAGAAGAAGAAAATAGTTTGATGAAAAAGGCAATCCACCTTGGACTTGACCTGAAGGGTGGGATGCACCTTGTTCTTGAAATAGACACCACAGGGTTAAAAGAAAAACCAACAGACCTCAGGGACCGTGCCTTAGAGATTGTGAAGAATCGTATTGATGAATTTGGTGTATTTGAGCCCACCATTGAAAAACAGGGTAATTCCAGAATTATTGTCCAGTTGCCTGGCGTAGATAGAGAAAGGGCATTGAATATTATACGGAAGGTTGCACATCTTGAATTTAAACTTGTGAGTGATAAAACACAGGATGTAATAAAGGCAATTGATAAATACCTTGCTAAGGGAGATACGAGCGGTTTTGAAGAACCGTTCGGCTCATATCTATTCGGTGTGGAAGGTGATATCGGATTTGATGTCAGGGATGAAGAATCTTTAAAAGTGGCTATTACCCAGGCTCAGAGTGTCATCCCTGAAGATTTGCAGTTCTATTTTGGGACAAAAGAGGTCTATCAGGGAAAAGAAGTTAAGAGGCTCTATCTTTTGAAAAAAGAACCAGAATTGACCGGCGAGACTATTCGTGATGCCACACATAGGCCATACCAGGGTTCCGAATTACAATATTCTGGTGCCTGGATGATTGACCTTGAGTTTAAAAGAGAAGCAGCAAGGCAGTTTGCTTCAGTTACTGGCAGGAATGTTGGTAAAAGATTGGCAATTGTGCTTGATGATGTTGTTCAGTCTGCGCCATATATCAGGGAAAGGATTCCTCAGGGAAAGGCAGTCATTACCGGTAATTTCAAGGCTGAAGAGGCAAGGGATTTGGCGATTGTGTTAAGGGCAGGTGCACTACCTGCGCCATTAAAGATTGCTGAAGAACGCTCAGTTGGTCCTTCACTGGGTAAGGATTCAATCACCAGTGGTATTCGTGCATCACTTCTGGGTGCACTATTTGTAGTGATATTTATGCTGGTTTACTATTCATTGACCGGACTTGTTGCAAATTTTGCCCTTGTGTTGAATGTAATATTACTCGTCGGTATACTTTCGGCATTTGGTGGCACACTGACTATGCCCGGTATCGCAGGAATCGCCTTAACAATTGCGATGTCTGTTGATGCAAATGTCCTTATCTTTGAGAGGATAAGAGAAGAGTTGCGTATCGGTAAAACTGTGCTTACTGCAATTGACCAGGGTTTTAGCCGTGCCTGGTTAGCAATCTTTGATTCAAATGTTACTACTATTATTACGGGAATTGTGCTGTATATTTTTGGAACCGGTCCGATCCGTGGTTTTGCTCTGACACTGATTATTGGTCTGATTGCGAATCTTATCTGTGCGGTCTTTGTTACCAAAGCAATTCTCACTTATTTTACATACAAATTTGAAGTATCAAAATTGAGGATATAATTATGGAACTGATAAAAAATCCAAATCTGCCATTTATGTCCTGGAGAAAATACGGCTTTATTTTCTCCGGTGTGCTTGTAATTATTGCTCTTGTGCTCATCATTGTTAAGGGACCGAGGCTTGGTGTAGATTTTGCAGGTGGCGCATTGGTCTGGGTCAAGTTTGAAAAGCCCCTTGATATAGGAGATATTCGTTCATCTCTTGCCAGAATCGGGCAGGAACAGGCATCAATTCAGAGATTGTCAGGAACCAATGAATTTGTCATCCGTTCGGTTACCAAAACTGACCCTGATGCATTTGCCAATAGTGTGCTTGAGCAATTGAAAAAGGATTTTTCTGATAATCCGATTGATCTGCGTGCAAAAGAGACAGTTGAACCCAAAATAAGCCAGGAACTCACAAGGAATACATTGATTGGTGTACTTGTAGCAATGTTTTTAATGGGGATCTATATCTGGTTCAGATTTGATATCCGTTTCGGGATTGCGTCAGTTATTTCTATAATCCATGATTTACTCATTACTATCGGTGCACTGATACTTACGGGCAGGGAATTTACCATAGTGATAGTGGGTGCACTTTTGACCATTGTTGGTTATTCCATTAATGATACGATTGTCATTTCAGACCGTGTCCGTGAAAATAGAAAAAAAGTTCGCGGTATGCCATTCATTGATTTAATAAATACGAGTATCAATGAAACTTTTTCCCGAACCATCCTGACCGGCTTATTTGTGATTATTACACTTTTCTTGCTATTATTTCTGGGTGGACCAGTGATTGCAGACTTTGCCTTCACCCTTATTGTGGGTTTGATATTTGGAACATACTCTTCAACATTTGTGGTTTGTGCCCTGGTAACCGAGTGGGAATTAAGATCGCCCCAGAAGAAAAAGAAATAGTAATTTAATCAGAATCTCAATTAAATGAGATTTCTCAAGATAGGATTAATTACTGGATGTGGGCTTGGTTATTTGCCACTTGCACCAGCAACATTCGGATGCCTTATCAGCATTGTTATATGGTATTTTCTTGCAAATTATCCTTTTATATACTTTGGAATCTTTATCAACCTTTTTTTATGGGGTTTGATTATCAGCAATGAATTTACAAAAGAATGGGGGAGTGACCCGAGAAAAATCGTAATTGACGAATATAGCGCCCTTCTTTTACCTTTATATTTTGTGCCGAAAAATATTGTTCTTTTTCTCATCGCCTTTTTTCTTTTCAGAATATTTGATGTTTTGAAACCTCCGCCATTGCGTCAATTGGAGAAGCTTCCTGGTGGTTTTGGTATTATGCTTGATGACCTTGGTGCAGGAATTTATACTACTATACTAATTATTATTATCCGTAATAGTTCAGCCGCCCTGAAATTGTAGTTGCTTGATTTATCAAGCACTAAAAAAAGCCCAATGCTCCGTCCCGATGGGACGAGAGTCCCTTCGGAAAATTGGGCAACTACATTGATTTAATTCCATTTTTTAGAATGGCTAACCTATTACTGTTATCCAGTATATATTCAAGGTTTAAAGTTTTTTAGCAATTCAATGGTTCGGTCAATCTCTTGTTCAGTATTGTAGAAATGGGGAGAGAATCTTAAGCAGTTATTGCGTAATGATATGGTAATATTATGTTGTTTAAGATAATCAAAAATTTTATGCACATCTTCTGGTTTTATTGTAATGATTCCGGACTGAGGACCTGTTTCCGGTGTTAGCACCGGCAATCCGAGATTTTTAAAAGCCTGCCGCAATCTATCTTTCAATTGTAGTATTCTACATTCAACATTTTTTAATCCAAATTCTAACAATATATTTATGTGTTCGGTTAAACCACTTATGCCAATGACATTCCTTGTTCCCTGTTCAAACATCCGTGCATCAGCAAAGAGCGGGGGAGAGATTTCAAAATTTTCAAAACTCTGCCAATCCGCACCGAGCCAGCCAGTATGGAGTCTTTTTAGTTTGCTGAAATTTTTTTTATTGACATACAAAAATCCTATCCCTCCGGGTCCAAACAGCCATTTTCCACCACCGCTCGCAAGAAAATCAATGCTTAATGTTTTTGTGTCAATTTCAATGGCACCAACAGATTGAATCCCATCTACCACTAAAAATATTTCTAATTCCTGTAAGAATTTTGAAATGGTATGCAAATCAATCATTTCTCCAGTAAAGAATTGTGTGTGGTCAATAACTACCGCACGAGTGTTTTTTGTTATTGATTTTTTTAGAATTTCAAGGGTCTCTTTGCTCTTGAAACTGATAAATTTTTTCGTAATTCCTGGTAAATTATATTCTACCACATACCGCACTGCAGGAAATACCTCAGACATAACAATGATTTCGTCATTTTCTTTCAATGGTAGATTGATTAGCGAAATATAGATTCCAGAAGAAGTATTCTGTGTAAATGCAATCTCTTCTGGTTCAGCATTTATCAATTTTGCAAATACTTCTCTGCTCTGCTTTAACCTTTCAAAATAATCATTAAAATCAAATTCAGCCTGATTTTTATAAGTTTCTATGCACTCCTTGATGGCACTCTCAGCGCGCACTGACATCGGACCAGTGCCGGCATGATTTAAATAGATTTTTTTCTGCGTTATTGGAAACAGATTTCTAAAATTATCTATATTTTTATTATCTGGTGGTTGTAGCAAAGACTTCATCGGGTATTTCCTCTAAAAATGGTGATTTTGTGGTAAAAGAAAGATTTCCTGTATATGTTTTGCGGGCATTAGCCCTTGTCATATATAATTTTTTCTTTGCCCGGGTAATACCAACATACAATAATCTTCGTTCTTCTTCGTACCTTCCTTCTTCCTGTGATTTATAGTGCGGGATGATTCCTTTTTCTAATCCGGTTATAAATACGACATCAAATTCAAGCCCTTTGGCATTGTGCAGGGTCATCAAAGATACCTTTTCATTTGACCACTCATCAATATCACTTTTTAATGTTATACCTTCCAGATAATCCGCAATTGATGCCTGCGGATTATTTTTTACATAATCATTAATGGAAATGAGCAGTTCTTCCACATTCTTCCGACGGTCAATCTCTTCTTCAGTCTGCCTCCGTTTAAGAAATTCAAGGTAACCTGACTCTTTAGCAATACGCAGTGCCAAGTCATAGAGATTAAGTTTTTTACTCAGCTCTATAAATTCATCCATCATTTTAACAAATGATTTTATGTGACCAATTTTATTTTGTGGTAAATCTTTTATTTCTGCACATCTTTTCAGTGCTTCAAAAAGCGTTATGTTCCTTTCTTTTTGATAAGTGACCAACTTATCAAGCGTTTCTTTACCAATGTTTCTTGCGGGGAGATTTATGATACGTTTGAGACAGATATTATCTTTCGGATTATTGATTACCCGCAAATATGCGAGCATATTTTTTATTTCTGCACGCTCGTAAAACTTCAATGCCCCGACCACTTCATAAGGTATTCTATTCTGGGCAAAACATTCTTCAAAAATTCTTGATTGGTAATTGAGGCGGTAGAATACTGCAATTTCATTGAAATCAGTGCCACGGAGATGTTCTTGATAGATCTTTTCTGCAACATATTCAGCCTCTTCTTTGTCATGATGTGCATCATAGTATTCAATTGGTTCACCAATGTCATTTTTGCACCAGAGCACTTTTTTCTTACGGCCACGATTATTTTTTACGACTTCAGAAGCAGCCTTTAAAATTATTTTTGTGGAACGATAATTCTGTTCCAGTTTTATAATCTTTGTTTCTGGATAATCCTTTTCAAAATCAAGGATATTTTTGATTTCTGCACCGCGCCAGGAATATATTGACTGGTCATCGTCTCCAACAACACAAAGATTACGGTATTTTTGTGCGAGTAATTTAGTAAATACATACTGGGCATGATTGGTATCCTGATATTCATCAACCAGAATATACCTGAATCTATCCTGATAATATTCAAGAATATCGGATTTGCTTTTAAAGAGTTCAACTGTCTTTAGAATCAGGTCATCAAAATCAAGGGCATTGCATTCTTGCAACCGCTGATTATATAGTTTGTATACTGTTTTGATAATATTACCATATTGGTTATATACAGGAGAATGATAATTATTCGGGTTAACAAGATTTTCCTTTGCACGATTTATACATTGAAGGATAAAGTCAGGCTTTAATTCTTTAATATCCAGCAGCAATTCTCTGAGGCAATCTTTTACAAGGGACAATTGGTCTGCTTCATCGTAGATTGTAAAATTTGTATCTATACCGATATGATGTGATTCTTTTCGCAAAATCCTTGCACAGGTGGAGTGATATGTTCTTATCCAGATATCTGGGTTTTCATTGTTTAGAAGATTGCACACGCGCTGTTTCATTTCGTCTGCAGCTTTGTTGGTGAATGTGACCGCAAGGATATTTAAAGGATTTACTCCCTTTGAAATAAGATAGGCAATGCGGTAGGTAATCACACGGGTTTTGCCACTGCCTGCTCCAGCAAGAATAAGTAATGGACCATTTAATATCTGGACTGCCTGCCATTGCTCTTTATTCAGTTCTTTTTCAAAATCAGTAATCTCTTTTGAAGGCATAGCAATTACCTTAAACCAATCGCGCCAACAAACACCAGACTTATCAGCCCCAGGACGACGAGATCAACTAATAATCTATCTGTTCGTGATAAATTTTGCTTATTATTAAATCTTTCTTTTATACAATTAAAAATTAGTAATAATATTAAATATCCAACCCCGACACCGAGTGTATTTACCGTGATGTTCAAAAAATTAAAACTGGAATTTATATTCAAAAAGGCTGAACCATAAATTGCAAAATTTGTTTGAAAAAACTCTGGATAGGCATTAAATATTTCTGCATAAGGAGAATTCAATTTATTGATAATGGTCTTTATTAACTCTATTATCAGGTATGTTATGATTATAAAATCGAAAATCTTCAGGTAGCTGAGGTTCAATGGTATTATCAGAAAATGGTGGATTAACATTGTAAACCAGGTGCTAATGAGCATAATCGCAGTAGTAATAATACCGATAGTTAGACATTCTTTGATACTCAACTGGTATAATATTAATGGACAGATACCTAAGAGTGAATATAATACTATATTATTTACAGTTATATTTTTGATGAATATTGATATTAATGTATCACTCATTTTTTCGTTTTACCTTGAAAAATATTGCCAGGACAAATGCAGTTATTATAAACGCACCAGATGGTGCGCCTAAAATGATTAGTGGATTTGCTGCCGGGTCAGAACTTAGCACTGGTTGATTGAATAGTGTTCCTCTGCCGAAAATTTCTCTGACCATACCAACCACAAGAAAAATTAATGAGATCTTTGACCACTTTTTTACGCCATTAAAAGTAAATGATAATGTTTCATCGGTATTTTTGAAATTGTTTATATAGTTAAAAAGAAAACTGCTCACAGCAGTGAGTGGTAAGAATAGTTCTATTTCGCTGTGCACTGATGGTATATGGATTTGCATAAACTGGTCAATGAGGCTGGCAATTGTTGCAGAAATAATAATCAGAATAATTGTGCTATTAGATTTGATGAGATACTTTTTAAAAAGGTTGGCAATAATACTGGAGATGATAAAGACAATAATGACAACTAAACCGATAGAGAGACTATTGATTGCTGAATTGGTGAGTGCAATAAAAGGTATCAAACCAATAATAATCAATAAATCATTGGTTTTTGAATTATTATTCATTTCAGATATTCTTTATACTTTTCAATGTTCGCCTGGACACTTTTAATTAAAGCCTGTGAAGAGATGGTTGCTCCGGAGATGGCATCAGGCATACCGGTTTTAAATTTTTCAAGAAATTCAGGGTTCCTTATCTGTTCACCAATACCTTCGGTTTCTTTTGAGTAAGTGATTATAATTTTTTCAGTCATTCCATCTTTGCGTATTCCCACAATATATTTTATGGCATCAAGATATCCAAATGTCTGTCCATTGAATACAATACCGAGTGTCTCAGGATATGCCAGTGCATACCAGAGTGTGTCTTTTATTACCTCAATAAAATTTTTTGCCTCAGGAAAAATTTGACATTTTGGGTCATCTGTTTTACATTGTGCCAAAAATTGGCTATATTTCTGTAGTCCATTTTTTATACCTTCACAAACCCCTTTTGATGAAATTGTCGCCCCGGTTATTGCATCTATTTCACCACCATCCTTTTTTAAAGAGATTTGAGAGATATCTTTTCCAATAAATTGATTAATAAATACTTTTTCCCTTACTTTTGAGCCGAGTCCTTCAGTTTCTTTAAATCCTTCGCTTTTACCACCGATATAGATTCCTGTTATTTTCTCTTCAAGATTAATGCCCACTGTAATGGGAATAATTCCAATATATCCTCTGCTCCATACTTTGAATACAATCCCTTTTAAATTTTTTGACGAATCAAACGCCTGAAATACTGTATCAGGAATTATGGGAATGAATTCATTAGCATCCATTACTCTTTTAAGAATATTGATATATTTTTGAGTCTCGGTCTGGGCAATGAGTGGCATTGTATAAAAATTTATTATGGTCAGAAATAGAATACTGACCAGCAGAAAAACTATAGTTAAGATTGACTTTTTCAATTTGACCTCCTGATTATTATTTTTTCAATAATTTTTCCCATTTATTTTTGTTACCCTTTTTGTAATGGTGATTCGGTCAATAAATGGCGTGCAGATATTCATAATAAGTATTGCCGGGGTAACCCCTTCAGGAAAAATAGAATATAATCTTAAGACCACGGTAAGAATGCCACAGCCAATGCCGAAAATCCACCTACCATTCTTTGTTAGTGGTGTCGTGACCCAGTCTGTTGCCATAAAGAATATTGCAATTAAAAGACCACCAGAAAATAGATAGAAGAGCGGGCTTACTTTATTGAATAGTAATGCACTTAACAAGAGAAAACTTAGAACATAGCCCAGAATAATCCGATAATCAATGATTTTTAAAAATAGCAGGAAGATTCCCGCAAAAATTATGGTCAGTTTACAGGTTTCACCAATAGACCCACCGATATTACCAAGGAATAAAATCTTTAAAAAACTGAAAGAATTATAATTATTAATAATGGTCCCTGCATCTCCATAGTAGCCAGGATTTTTCAGAATCGTTAATGGTGTTGCCTGAGTAATTGTATCAATACCAGAAATTGTTCCATTAAATGGATTGTGCCAGGCAGTGGTCATCAACCCCGGAAAACTGAACATCAAGAATGCCCTGCCTGTTAGTGCTGGATTTAAAATATTAAATCCCAAGCCACCGAAAATTTTTTTGACAAGTATTATTGAAAAAGCACCACCAGTAATCGGTATCCATAAAGGAACAGCAGGTGGTAGACTCATTCCCAGAAGCATCCCGGTTAAAATAGAAGTTTCATCATAAATTATCTGCTTTTTTCTAAAATATTCATAGATTAGTTCAGAGATTACACAGGAAGCAATACAGGAGATAACAACAATCAAAGCGTATATTCCAAAATTGAATATACTGAAGACCAGAGAGGCGAGGAGTGCAAGGCAGACAATGGATACTGCACGACCTGTGGTCTTCCTTGATAAGATATGGGGCGATGATGATACAATAAGTAAATTATCCATTTGCGGTTCTCATCTTTGCAAATTTAAAATAATGTAAGAGAGGAATATTCGCCGGACATACATAAGAACAGCAACCACATTGAATACATTCACTCAGACCATATTCATACGCTTGGTCTAATTTATCCTGTTTTATGTTATAGAAGAGCACATTAGGTAACAGGTTCATTGGGCAGGTATCAATACACGCAGAGCAGCGAACACAATCCTTTATCTCAGGTTCGGCTATTTCTGATTGGAACACAATACCATTAACCTGTTTTATCACTGGTGTATCAAGGGAAAATTGGGCAATACCAGTCATCAGACCACCAAATATGACCTTTTTTAAATTTCCTTTTATGCCGCCGCAAAATTGGATAATATCAGAGACTGGAGTGCCCAGCCTCACTAAAATATTTTTTGGTTCATTTATTGCATCACCGCTCACAGAGATGACCCTTTCAATCAGGGGTTTTTTGTATTTTACTGCCTGGAATACTGCATAACAGGTACTGACATTATGAACCATACAGCCTATGTCTACGGGTAATTTATTAATTGGAACATTTCTCCTGGTAATTTTTTTAATCAATAATCTTTCTGCACCCTGTGGAAACTTATCAGGAACAATCAATACCCTGACACCTTCTTTTTTGAATAAATCTGCTGCCGGTCTATAGGTCTTTGAAATGGCAAAGATTAAGTCCCTCGCACCAATAATCTTTTGAATAATTCTCGCACCTTCTATTACACACATTGGGTATTCAAGCATCATACGGTAATCAGCAGAGAGATTTGGTTCTGATTCAGAACCGTTTATAATCAAAAAGTCTATTTTTTTTTCAGCACCAGATAAAAGTTTTATATTCGTAGGAAATGCGCCACCACCCAATCCCACAATGCCTGCCTCCTTTATTCGGTCTAAGAGTTCTTGCTTAGTAAGTGAGTGATGGTCAGTATCAATAAAATGGTGTTCCCAATTTTCAGAATAGTCAGATTCAATGACACAGCATAGTGCTTCACCGAGTAGTGGATGTGGATGCATTTTTATATCAATTATTTTTCCAGAGATGCTTGAATGGATATGTGCGGATAGGTCACCATCTGCTGCACCAATCTTTGCACCAATTTGCACGATGTCGCCTGATTTGACTAAAGGAATAGCAGGTTTCCCTTGATGTTGAATAAACGGAATATATACTTTTTTTGGCATAGGCATTACCTCAATGCCTGAATTCATTAGATCTTTCTGTTTGCCCAGGTATATTCCGCCACTAAGAAAATTTAACATCAGCGGTATTATATGCCTTTTTATACTCAAGTCAATAAAAAGATAAGGTAGATTTTAGAGTAAATATCCTTATACAATAAAGAGGGCGAAAAAGGGCTAAAGAGGGCAAGAGGGCGAAAAAGGGCAGATATGAGGATGGGGGGATGAGTAGGTAGCAAGTAGTAGGTAGAAACAAGTATCCAGAATCGAGAATCAAAGAAACATCCATGCCCTATAACCATAGACCATTCACTTAATCGTCTTTCGTTATACGGTTGCGAAAAGCGTTTCGTCAATCGTCAAAGTGTCATGTAGCGTGTTTTAAAACTTCACAAACCAGATAAACCAAATAGACCAGCCGAAGGTCCCGAGCAAATGCGAGGGAATAGACCAAAATGTGCTTGACTTTTGACATTATTTATATATAATTAAAATAATGCTAACGATTAGAGGAGGTGGCATTATGCAAAAGATAGTTGCGATCTTCCTTCTTGCTTTGATATTTGTTGGTTGTGGTCCTAAATGGGCAAAGAAGGAAACGATGGATGCCCTTAATGAAGCACGTGCTGCCCTACAAGCAGCTGAGGCAAAGATAAGCGAGCTGGAGAACGAGAAAACGCAATTGCTTGCTCAAAAGGCGGAACTGGAACAGGAAATTGCGAATCTATCTGCTGAGGTTGATGCATTGCAGACAAAGATTGATACGCGTTGCAAAAAGAAATAGGAGGCAAAAATGAGAAGACTTATTGGAATATTATTTATATTGGTTCTTATTCTCCCTGCATTTGCTCAGGAGAAATTGACTGAAGAACAGGCGCAAGCAGAGCTTGCATCAGTAAAAGAAAAACTCCAGCAAGCTGAACAGCGTATAGCCTCTCTGGAATCTGAGATTGCATCTTTGAAATCAGATATTGCAAGCCTTGAGGCAAGGCGCGATGAATTAAAGAACAAACTTGCCCAACTGCAGGAAGCCTGGAAAATATGCCAATATGGCAGGTATAAGGTCAATGAGGGTGATTGGCTATCAAAGATTGCCAGTATGCGCAATGTTTATGGCGATGGTAAAAAATGGCCTATGATATATGAGGCAAATAAGGATAAGATTAAAAATCCAAATCTAATCTATCCGAACTGGGTCCTTTTAATACCAACCCTTGATAACTATACCATTGTTCCAGGTGACTGCCTCTGGCTAATTGCCACATATTTATCAATATATTCTGATGCCAAAAGATGGCCAGAGATATATGAGGCTAATAAAGATAAGATTAAGGACCCTGATTTGATTTATCCCAAACAGGTTCTGACCATACCGCACGATTAATTAAAGATTTAGGAGGGGCTGAAATGCCCCTCCTGTTAATTTCTAAAAAATTTATTGAAAGCCGAAATCTCACTTGTCGGTTATGACCCTGCATACATTTTGGGTATGCAGGATGAATTATTGAGATATATTCAACATGAGTTTGGAATCATTGTGGTAATGCGCAATGATACAATATATCTCAAGGGTTCCTCTGATAAAGTTAAACTGGCAAAGAATTTTATCCAGGAAGTGCTCAAGGTCTATCCGAAGCCATTCATTTTTAAGAAATCGGCTGAAAATAATCAACCTGAAGATGCTCACGCAGTAATAACTCCTAAAAGAAAGATTTGGGCAAAAGGTCCTGGACAATCAGTATATTTAAGTTCAATTGATGAATATGATATTGTGGTCAGCATCGGTCCAGCAGGCACTGGTAAGACCTATCTTGGTGTTGCTAAAGCAGTTGCATATCTGATGGAGAAAAAAGTGGAACGGATTATCCTTACCCGTCCAGCAGTGGAAGCGGGTGAATCGCTCGGATTCCTTCCAGGTGCAATTGAAGAAAAAGTAGACCCTTATTTACGGCCTCTGTTTGATGCCCTGAATGATTTTTTACCTTATGACCGCATTAGAAAATATCTTGATATGAAGGTTATTGAAGTTGCACCGCTTGCCTATATGCGTGGTAGAACACTCAATGATTCTTTTATAATCCTTGACGAAGCCCAGAACACAACCGGTATGCAGATGAAGATGTTTCTTACAAGAATGGGCTGGAGGTCAAAGGTTGTTGTTACCGGCGATATTACGCAGGTTGACCTACCGCAAAATGTCCTCTCCGGACTTATTGAGATTCAAGAACTTTTATCTGGTATTAAAGGAATCAAATTTGTATACCTTGATGAAAAGGATGTTGTTAGACATAGACTTGTTCAAGATATTATTAAAGCTTATGAAAATAAAAATTCCTTATAAATATCCTGTTTTTATTGGGATTCTAATATTTTTGAATATCATTTTTTTACCTGAATTCCGGGGTAGACATTTTAGTTTTAAAGAAGGAGAAATAGCTACTGAAGATGTAATCGCACCATACAAATTTTCCATTCCCAAAACAGAGCAGGAATTGATTGAAGAAAAAAATCAGATTGCACAGCGTTTGCCTTTAATTTACGATTATAATACTGGTATTATAGAAAATTTAGAGCAGAGTATCAATCAATTAGAAGTGCTGATTGATACATTGAAAAATCGTTATCCCAGAGATACCTTAGTTTACATAATTCAGAAAGAATACGGATTGCCTAAGGATGTTATTTCTTATTTATTAAAAAATAATTACAAGTATCTCTTAAAAAGATTGCTGAAAGACCTCAGTTTTTATCTTTCAAAGGGTATTGTTATAAACAAATCTGTCCCGAATAGAATTTTAATTATTACCCGTGGAGACAAGGAAACATTAATTTCAATTGATGAAGTCTATGCAATTGCTGAGGTAGAAAGTTTACTCAGCATAAAGGCAGTAAATGAGTATAGACAATTAATTAAATATTTTATTAAGCCGAACATTATATTTAACGAACAGAAAACTAATGCGCGGATTGAAGAAGTCTTTGCCAATGTGAAAAAAACAAAGGGAGAAGTTTTAAAAGGAGAATTAATTATAGAGAAACATAAGAAGATTGACCGTAAAGCCCTGGAAAAGATTGTTGCTTTGGAAAGAACATACATATCTTATGGAACCTGGCAAATATTGAAAACTTTGATTTTTCGTAATCTATTGTTTTTGAGCCTCATTTTTTCCGTCGTTTATTTTGCCAGAAGAACAAAACTGGATATTATTGAAAACAAAAATCTAATGTTCAGTGTCGCACTATTTTTAATTTATGCTGTAATTGGCAGGATAACATACGAGACCAATGCTATATATCTTCTCCCTGTATCATTTTTTATTTTTTTGTTTTCTCTCTATTTTAATGTATTTGCTGGATTCTTCTTTGCTATTATTTTTAGTTCGCTTATTGGTGTTATTTACAACTCACTGCCGATTTTTTTATTTCTGCTCGTGGGTGGAATAATTGCGAGCCTCACAACGCACGCGATAAAAAGTAGATATCTTATGTTCCAGCCGATGATATATATGTGTACCACTAATGCTGTTACCATTATTTTTATTGATCTTTATTTGTCTGCTTCACGCATTAACCTGATCAATATTGGTGCTGGTTTATTAAACGGGATTATAAGTGTTGTAGCATTGATAATATTATTGCCGCTCTTTGAAAGCATTTTTGATTTTACAACTGATTTTACACTCTTAGAATTGGGAAATCTTAACCTTCCTATTTTTAAAGAGATGTCAATGCGTGCACCTGGAACCTATCATCATTCTGTTGTGGTAGGGAATCTTGCTGAAGCAGGTGCATCAGCAATTGGAGCTGACCCAGTATTTGCCCGGGTCGGTGCTTATTATCATGATATAGGGAAATTAAAGAAGCCAGAATATTTTATTGAAAACCAGATTGGTCAGAAGAACCCTCATGATAATTTGAAACCACAGATGAGTGCATTGGTTATCATCTCCCATGTCAAGGACGGCTATGAGACGGGGAAAGATATGAAATTACCAAAAAATATTTTGTCCATCATTGCTGAACATCATGGGACATCGCGTATTGAAAGTTTCTATCGTAAGGCATTACACTCTGCAGAGAAGGTGAGTGAAGAAGTATTCAATTATCCTGGTCCAAAGCCGAAGACCAAAGAAGCCGCAGTCGTGATGCTTGCGGATTCTGTAGAAGCAACAGCACGGGCAGAAAAAAATATTACTGTAAGCAAATTACAGAAGATTCTGAAAGAGAATTTTGACAAAAAATTTAATGAAGGGCAGCTGGACGACTGTCCCATTAACCGGGTTGACCTGGAACAGATAAAGACTGCCTTTTTACCAATATTGATGGGTATCTTCCATCCCCGTGTTGATTATGAAGAAGAAGACGCAAACACTAAAGATAAACATATTTAATATAACAAAGCATAAGATTGGTAATGAAATGAAGTTAAAGCGGTTAGTGAAATATGTTATTAAAAAAGAAAATTATAAAAAACTTATGTCATTGAATATTATCATTGCAAATGCTCAATATTTAAAAGGACTGAACAAAAAATTTTTTCATAAAAATAAAACCACGAATGTTATCTCATTTAATTTAGATGGTGTTGGTGAGATTTATATTTCCCGTGATGATGTTCATTTTCCTGAAGATTTTTATTATTATATTGTTCACGGACTATTACATATTATAGGCTATGACCATTATAATAAAAGAACAGAACAGCTGATGGACAATAAGTGCCGATTGTATTTGAGAGATTTTTTAATTTTGTAGGTCTTGTTTTTTTATGTTATACCATATTATTTTAATATTGATTCTTCTCGTATGCAGTGCTTTTTTTTCTGGTATGGAGGCGGCAATATTTTCAATAGGCAAGTTCCGGGTAAAGAGTCTCTTATTTGAAAACATCAGGGGTGCAAAAAGCCTGAGCCGGGTAAAAGAGGACCCGGGAAAGACTCTCTCAGCATTACTACTGCTAAATAATTTAGTAAATATTGGCGCTTCATCAGTGGCAGCGGTCATTATCAACCAGATATTTATACAATACCATCTGAATCCTATTTTTTTTGTTGTTCTTGAAATTTTTTTAATGACATTTGTTCTCCTTGTGTTTGGCGAGATCACCCCCAAAACGATTGCATTGAATAATGCGGAGTTTTTTGGTTTAAATTTAAGTTTTATCATTATTTTTTTAAATAAAATAACAGAACCTATTACAGCGTTGACCTCTAAAATTGTTCATTTAATTATACCACAGGAAAAAGTTGTCGCAATCTCTGAAGAAGATATAAGGGCGATGCTACTGGAGGCGAAAAAGATGCGGATCCTTGATGAGAATGAAGAACGATTAGGCTATCAGATACTAAAATTTGGTCGGGCACTTGTTGAAGAAGTTTTGATACCAGCACCGCAGGTAGTCGGTTTAGAAGCGGATAAGACATTATCTGAGGCAATGGAAATAATTAAAGAAAGTGGCCATTCACGGGTTGTTGTTTATGATGATAAAAATAGAGTGGTCGGTGTATTATATGCCAAAGACATTCTTTCGCAGGCATTACCACTTGAGACAAAAATTTCAGAGGTGATGCGTAAACCATTTTTTGTATTGAAAAATAAACCAATTGATGAACTACTTACTGAATTTAGAAAAAAGGCAGTCCATTTTGCTGTGGTCAATGATGAAAGCGAATTTTTTTTGGGTATTGTGACTTTGAATGATGTATTCAGGTATCTTTTTGGAGAAATAACAGGGCCATAGTATGCTTTTAATTCTTGCCTCACTATTTATTATTCTGGTTATGGGTATTTTTACTGCTTCAGAAACAGGCTATTTGTGTGTTGATAAAACAAAGGTTTTTTATGCTGCTGAACAGAAGAAGACCTGGGCACTTATAACCAAGCGATTTGTTGAGAACCCAGCAGAATTCTTTTCTACAATTCTGGTGTGTGAAGATTTTCTGATTGTAATATCATCCAATCTGCTGGCGCTATTTTTTATCAGAAATTTTGGAGAAAACTGGGTATTTTTATCAACGATAATACTTTCGCTCTTTTCTTTAATTTTTGGACAGTTAATTCCTAAATCAATTGCCTTGAACTATCCAGAGAAAACATTGAATTTTACAACAGGTATCATCTGGTATTTTAGAATACTTCTTATACCGGTCGTGGCATTATTTGCGGGTATCAGTCAAGGTATTGCAAGTTTGTTCAAAAATCGGCAAAAGAATGCAATTATAAGGCATCAGGATATTGTTTTTGCAATTGGTGAATACGAGAAGGATACAAGTTTACTCGCTTCAAGGCTATTTGATTTTTCTAAAAGAAAGGTCAACGAAGTGATGGTTCCTATTGCAATGACCGTTGCCTGCGAAAAGGGTGAGGATTTTGATAAATTCTGTTTTGAATCACCAAAAATTTTTCGGTATATACCAATCTATGAGAAGGGCAAGATTAATATTATCGGCATTGTAAATACCAGGGACTATTTTTTAAATGGACGGGCGGAAATCAGACCTCCTTTTTTTGTGAATGAAAATGAGCGATGTATGCCGACATTTTTGAAGATGAAGGAAAATAAAGAGTTTTTTGCCATTGTTAAGAACGATAATAATGAAGTCACTGGTATCGTAACCATCTATGACCTTATTGAAGAGCTCGTCGGCGCCATAAGGGAGGAGAGGTAAAAAATTTCTTGACTTTCGTCAAAATTTTTATATAATAATTCACATTAGCCAGGGTAGCTCAGTTGGTAGAGCACCGGACTGAAAATCCGGGTGTCCGCAGTTCGATTCTGCGCCCTGGCATTTATATTATATATATTTTTAACAAAAAATTTACTACATCATAAATGAACAGGTATATTGGTGAATTTGCTGCATTGGGAACTTCATTTTGCTGGTCATTTGGTTCTGTATTTTTTACAATCGCTTCCCGGTTGATTGGCTCAACTGAGGTCAACCGCATCAGGCTCGTTCTGGGTATGCTTTTTTTAATTTTTACGCACTGGCTCATATCCGGGATGGTGCTTCCTTTAAATGCCCAGCCATACCACTGGTTCTGGTTTGGTATCTCCGGTGTAATCGGATTCACTATTGGTGATACATTTTTGTTTCGTGGATATGTTCTGATTGGACCTCGTCTGACTATGCTATTGATGTCACTTTCTCCTATCTTTGGAACTGTATTAGCTTGGATATTCCTTAAAGAATCTTTGAGTTTCTTAGAAATTGTTGCAATTATTATTACAATTTGCGGCATCATTATGGTTCTTTATGACAAAACGAGCGAAAACACAAAGAAAGGAAATTTTTTTACGGGAGTGGTCTGCGGAATTTTGGCTTCGTTATGCCAGGCTCTTGGCTATTTTGCTTCAAAAAAAGGGCTCCTGCTTAATGATTTTTCAGCACTTTCAGGCAATTTAATTAGAGTGCTATTTGGCGCAATTTTCATCTGGTTAATAACTCTTTTTCAGGGAGAGACAAAAAAGACTCTGAGTAAATTGGTCAATAAAAAGGCAGATTTGGCAATGCTTGGTGGTGCGGTCTTCGGTCCATTCATCGGAGTCTGGCTCTCCTTAGTAGCAATTCAGTATGCTTATATAGGAATCGCATCAACATTGATGGCATTACCGCCAGTAATCCTTATACCAATTTCGCACTGGGTCTTTAAAGAAAGAATCACCTATATTTCAATAATTGGCACAATCATTGCACTTTGTGGTGTTACAATTATTTTTCTCATCTAAACTTCCCATTGACAAGTGGCAAAAATTTAATAAAATTAACATATATGGATAATGGTTTTCGCGAAGAATTTATCGCAAGGCTTAAGCCTTTGTTATCACAATATGATGCGAACTTCCATAATTTTTTAAATACTGGTCAAAATATTGATAATACGCTTCAGATCAGTTCAGAACTTCTCGTTGAAATCCGCCAAAGGTTCTATAATCTATCTGTCACCGTAGAGCTCGTTTTTGAAGGAGTCGCAGTATTTGATAATGAAATCAAAAAAACACATGAACTGCTAAAAAAAAGTATTAAAAATTTTAATGATTCGCTTACCATATCAGAGAAGGTCAGTTTTGACCTCAATAATATAACAGATATTCTTAAGAAAATTCACCAGCAGGCAGATAAACTTGGTGGAATAATTCAGGATATTGGACTTGTATCCGAGTCAATTGAAGTTGCTTCTCGCAATGCCGGGATCACCGCCTATCATGCGGGCAGACAGGGTAGAGGGTTTGAAGTGATAGCCCGAGAAATGACAGGTCTGGTGCGCCATTCACAAAAACCTACGAAAACCATTCCTACTATTATCAATGAATTAATCATTGGGGTTGAGGAATTGGCACAGGATTTAAAGAAAATTCAGGGTGTAATAGATTATTTAAAAGAGATTGCAGAAAAATTTATAAATATAAATAATGAATTACTCAATTTAGTCCCTTATCTTGAAAATGCAATAAAAGATGTATCTAAAACTATTACGACACAGAAAGAATTGCATACAAATTTGCATCAGGAAAGTGAAAAATTACCCGTATATCTGGAAGAGATATATAATATAACAAGAACTACAGCAATAACTGAAATATTTTTAGGAGCATTTTTTCAACACTTAAATAATGTTAAGAATAATTTGATGACAGTAGACGATGATTATAATTTTAATTGTTTCTTTAATACATTCAGTAAAATATTAGAGAACGAACCGCAAATAGAAGAGGGATTTGATAAGTTGGTGGGTGGCGCATTTAAAAAACTTGACCTGTATTCTGCAGAAAGATTTATTCTTCAATTTGTTGCTGAAGCTAAACATCTTAATGAAATTATTATACAGATTACAGAAAGGATAAAGTCCTGGTCAAAAACACATAATTTTGCCAATGAGACACTTTCCAGGGCTAAAGTATTTTATCAGGATATTAGAGAATTACTCAGTTCTTTAAATAATAAATCATATAAGTTAAAGGAACTTATTAACAAAGTTGATAAACCATTACAGGAGTTAAAAAGAATTACTGAGCGCTCTAAATTACTCGGATTATATGCTGGTATTGAAAGTGCCAGAAGTGGTGAATATGCGAGTGCACTTGAGGTGGTGACTAATGAGATAAAAACGCTTTCCGTAAGGTCATTAGAGTTTGTCGCAAGTATTGATGTTTTAAAAAATGAAATTATGAAGGATTTTAAGGTGCTCATTTCCTGTTTTATTAGAGGCTTGGGAGATGTAGAATTAGGGCAGGATGCCTTAAATACCTCTTTAGTTGCGGTGAATGAAAGTATTAAAGTTATTGATAATCTTTCAGCCCTTTGTCAGGAAATGCTCGGTTCTACAGAGCAGATGATAAGCCAGTGTGGTCTGCTCGGAGAGCACCATCGGAATTTTGAATCTGAATATAAAAAAATAAGTGAATATTTTGTCACCTATAATGAAACAATAAAATCAGAAAAGGCATTGACAAAAGAGATGGCGGGTGTTGTTCAGGAATTTAAAAAAGAGATTACATTCATACCTGCGGAGAAAAAGAGAATCGTTTTTCGGACAACAGAAGACCCGATTGTCCTTGACCCTGCTATTAGAACTGATACAACAAGCCATCAGGTTATTGAACAGATATTCACAGGTCTTTATACATTTGACCAGTTAAATCATTTAATTCCTGCTGTTGGCCGTTCATTTTCTGTTTCTGAAGATGGTAGAATTTGGGATTTTTATATAAAGAAAGGGGTAAAATTTCACAATGGTGTAGAGGTTCTGGCTAAAGATGTGCTCAGTTCTTTAAATCGTGTGAAAAAGGGACCAAATGCGAATTTTTTTGAGTATCTCTCTGATATTGTAGTAATAGACCCGTATCATATTAGATTTATGTTGAAATTCCCTTATGTTCCATTTCTTGCAAACCTTGCCTGCGGTGTTGGTGATATTGTGCCGCAGGATTGGAATACAGAGAGCCCAATTGGATGTGGTCCATTTAAGTTGATTTCTTACGAAAAAGACAAAGAAGTTATTCTTGAGGCATTTGATGATTTTTTTGATGGCAGACCTTACATTGATGAATGTATCATCAAAAAGGTTGCCGATGATAAAGAGGCATTAGAACTATTTAAGGCAGGTGAGATATCAATATTGAATTTGACTTCAGATATGCTAAAGGAATTTTCACCAGAAGATATCTGTTCAGGTTCAGTGCTTTCCACTCAATATCTCACCGTCAACTTTTCTAAAAAATCTCCATTTTTAGATGTGCGTGTGCGCCAGGCAATGAATTATGCGATAGATAAAGAATATTATTGTCGCGAATTACTTAAAGAAAAAGCAATCCCTGCTCGTGGTGTTTATCCACCAGGATTGCCCGGATATAACAATAACATAATTGGTTACCCTTATGACCTTAAAAAGGCAAGGGAACTGATGAAAGAGGCAGGGTACGGTGCAGGCATACCCGATACTTTTGTGCTTGATGTGAGAACTGGCAAGGATTCAGTAAAAAGGGCAGAATTTTTAAGGGATTCGCTCGGTAAGATCGGCATCCATCTTCAAATCAATCCTTTATCCTGGGAGGAATTTTTGGAAAAAACTTATAGTGGCAATAGTATAATGAGTTTAAGGGGTTGGGTTTCAGATAATGGCGACCCAGACAATTTCACCTATACGCTTTTCCATTCTCATAGTTTTGGTGCCAGTGGCAACACGTCTTTCTATTCTGATGAAGAACTTGATAAAATGATTGAGTCTGCACGTTCTGAACAGTTACCGCGTCGCCGCATTGAATTATATCAGAAAATAGAAAAATGGATTGTTGACAATGCGCTCTGGGTCTTTTTGTCTCACGGAGTTGATTGTTATGCGGTTAAGAAGGACATCAAAGGTTTTGTTGTTGACCCATTTGGCATTGTCCGTTTTCGTAACCTTTATTGTGTGTGATATGGATACCTTGATTATTTTTAAAATACTTGATGAATTGATTGGTCTGGATATAAAAAAGGTGCGTGAAGTAACAGAACTGCCCGCAGTTGTATCTGTGCCCAGAGCGCCCGAGTTTCTTCTGGGTCTTGCAAATATTCGTGGAGAAGTTATACCGATTATTTCTTTACGAAGACGTCTGGGTTTGAGTGGTGATGAAATCTGCAATCTCTCGCTGGTTGTTGAAGAGGATGAACGGATTGCTGGTTTGCGTGTTGATGAACTTGTAGGAACAAAGAAGATCAACGAAAAAAATATTAACAAAAATTCTGAACTGCTTTCTACAAAGAAAGAGAAGGATTTTTTCCTCGGTGTCTATGAAACAGATGAAAAGCCAATTCTTATTCTAAATCTTCAAAAGGTATTAACATAAAAAAATCTTGACTTTTTTCAAAATTATGATAAAATACTATTCTTAAGCCAGTGGTTGGTTTTTTATGGTTTGAATGTAGGGTTTTATGGGATTTTCAATATGGGAAAAAGGAGGTTAAATGAGAATCCTGGTCGTTGACGACGCAATGTTTATGCGTCGTATGCTAACCGATATTTTAGAAAAAGGCGGACATACTGTGTGCGGAGAAGCGTCAACCGGTAAAGAGGCAGTTGAGCGTTATAAAGAATTGAAACCTGAACTGGTAACAATGGATATTATTATGCCCGATATGAGCGGAATAGAGGCGGTCAAAGAGATTAAAAAAATTGACCCGAAGGCAAAGATATTAATGGTTTCAGCAATGGGTCAACAGGCATTGGTTCTTGAAGCAGTTCAGGCGGGCGCAATAGACTATGTTGTTAAACCATTCCAACCCTCAAGGGTGCTGGAATCAATTGAACGAATAATGAAAAAATAAATAATTGAATTAAAAAATGATGGAAGAATATTTAGACCTTTTTATTAGTGAAATTGAATCTTATATAAAACAATTAGACCGTGAACTTTTAGATCTTGAAAAGAATACCAAAAATCGTAAGGCAATTCTTGAAGTTTTCAGAATTTTGCATACAATTAAAGGGATGGCACAAACAATGGGTTTTGAAGATTTAGGTAATCTTACTCACTCAATAGAAGATTTACTCTCTGAACCCAAGACAAAAGGTGAAATTGATAAACGGGTCGTTGATTTTATCTTTGTGATTACCGATTTTCTGAGTAATTTTATAAAGGCTTTAAAGAACAAAAGTATGTTGCCATCTACTGAGATGCTGTTGAAGACCTGCGAGGATATTAAAGAAGGTAAAGAGGTTGCCATTGAAAAATCAATAACCGCAACACAGGAGATGGGTGAAATAAAAATTAAGATGGCAAAGCTTGATACATTGTTCAATCTTACAAATGAACTGCTTATTGTCCGGTCAAGATTAAATAAAATAAGTTCAGAGATGGGCAGTATTGAATTACAGACGCTCAGCGAGACTGCTTCAAGACTAATTGCAGTATTACAGGATGAAGTGGCACGATTGAGGATGCTGCCATTAACGACCGTCTTTGAATTTTTCCCGCGCTGGTTAAGAGATGAAGCAAAGAGACAGAACAAAGAAATTGATTTTCAGATGATTGGTGGAGAAGTTGAGGTTGACCGTTCAATCATTGATGTCCTCAAAGAACCAATTATGCATCTTTTGCGTAATGCGCTTGACCATGGTATTGAAAAAGAAGGTAAGATCATATTACAGGCAACCAAAGAGCGTGAATTCATAAGAATCAGTGTAATTGATAATGGTCGGGGTATTGATGTAGAAGAAATTCGTAGATTGGTTGTGGAGAGGAAATTGATTGACCAGACATCAGCGCAAAAATTGAGCAAAGAAGATTTGTATAAATTTTTGCTGAGGCCAGATTTCTCTACGAAAAAGGATGTCTCAGCAGTTTCAGGACGGGGAATCGGGCTTGATATTGTCCATTCGTTAGTGGGTGAGTTGGGTGGGAACTTAGAAATTGAATCTGAAAAAGGCAAGGGTTCTAAATTTACCATTGAGCTGCCCATCAGCCTCGCAATTATTAGAGCCATCATTTTTGGTCTTGGTGGCCAGCGCTTCGCACTACCATTAAGTTATATTCGGGAGTCATTCTATATTGATGAAAATAGTGTGCAAAGGGTCTATAAGCGCGACCTTTTGAAGTTAAGAGATGACATTCTGCCTTTGGTTAACATAGGAGAAAAATTGAATTTTTCACATAAATCAAGAAAAAAATCAGTCATTGTGGTTGATTATGAAGGTAAAAAAAGGGGATTTGTGACTGATGAAATTATTGATGAACAGGAGATTGTGGTAAAGAAGGCAGATAAACTATTACCTTCTTCTTTATATTCAGGATGTTCTGTCTATGCCGATGGTAAACCTATTTTAATTCTTGAACCAAGGGGTTTTGAATGATTGATGCAAAAAATCTTACAGAAAAACAAATTGATGCATTGACTGAAATTGCAAATATTGGTGGCGGCCATGCAGCAACATCTTTATCCCAGCTTTTAGGGAAAAAGGTGATGATTAGAGTCCCTAAACTATATACTGGACAGCTTGAGGAAGTAATTCTAAAGATTGCTGACCCGAATGATGTGGTGGCTTCAGTTTTATTATATTTTCTTGGTGACCTCACTGGTAGAACTCTGCTCATTTATCCTTATGATGATGCCCAGGAATTGACAAAATTATTGATGCCTGAAGACCAGGAGAATACCATTGAACTTCAGGAATCACTATTGAAGGAAGTATCAAATATCCTATCGTGTGCTTATATGAATGCCCTTGGTGACCTATTGGGCTTATTGATTCTTCCCTCAGTGCCAGGGATGATCATTGATATGGTGGGCGCAGTTCTTTCAAGTGTTATTGTGGAATTCGGGAATGAGAAGGACTTCATTTTCTGTATTGAGACCCAGTTTGATTTTGGCGATTTTAATAAACCACTTTCGGCATTCTTTCTCTTGTTACCGGATAATTCAAGTTTGGAAATTATGCTTAAAAAATTGAATTTAATTTGATAATATGATTTCACCTGAAGAATATAAAGTTTTGAAGAGTTTTGCGGAAAGGATTCCGGATAATGACCCGGGTGCACATAATAACCTTGCAGTAGTATACTACAATAAAGGGCTCTACGAAGAGGCGATTCAGGAATTAGAAAAGGCATTGAGTATTGACCCCAATTTCATTCTTGCTCGTAACAACTTAGAGATTATTCTTAAGAAATCTGGAAAACTGGACAATCGGGTAAAAGAACTTGCGCATCACATTGAGGTTGAACCATTTGATGAAATAAAGACCTTAGAACTTGCTGACACATATCGCAAATTGAATAGATATTCGCAGGCAATAATTTATTACCGTAAAGTTCTTGATTTTAATCCGGGTTCTTATGAAGCCCGATTCGGGTTGGGTATTACCCTCAAAAATCTCGGTAAGTACGATGATGCCCTTGAAGAAATTAAAAAGAGTTTAGAGATAAAGATATCGCCTGAGGGTTATCGTCTTCTCGGTGAAATATATTTCAACAAAGGGATAATTGACCTTGCGATAAAAAATTTTCAGGAATCATTGCTCCTTGATTCTTCATCTGCGGAGGCACACTTCTTTTTAGGCTTTGCCTATGGTGAAAAGGGGATGCATAAAGAGGGCAGGGAGGAGATAAAAAAGGCTATTCAGATAAACCCTGCTTTGGCTCAGTTTGAGCCGAATCTACCGATTGAATTGAAAGAACATAAGGGCCATCTGGAATTTTTGAAAGAGCAGCTTGGTGTTCCTAAGACATCAATAAACGAATATCAGGCACATATTAACCTCGGTATGACATATCGTAATAAAGGGCTCTTTACTGAGGCCCGTCGGGAATTTGAAGAGGCTTTAAAATTAAAGGATAATGACGCAGAACTTTTTGCTGCGCTTGGTGAAGTGAGCATATTTTTAAATCAACTTGAAGAGGCAAAAAAATATTTTAGCCGCTGTCTTGAATTGGATGCACTTTTTACACGCGGGCTCAATGGGATGGGTGTTTTTTACCTGAAAAAACATGATTATAAACAGGCAAAAAACTATTTTGAAAAGACCCTGGGAGTAGATAAGAATTATGTCCAGGCATTAACCAATCTTGCCTTATCTCAATATTTATTAAATGATATAGAAGAAGCCATAAAGAATTTTAATACCGCAAAAGACCAGGGTAGTGAAGAGGCGAAGTATAATTTAGGAATGTATTATTTTAAAAAAGGTGATTATGAATATACTTTAAAAATATTTAATGACGACAATGTTGATAGTATATTTTTCCGGGGGCTGGTCTATGCAGAAATTGGCAGAGATGAAGAGGCAATCACTGCGTTCAGAAAAATAATTGGTTTACTTCCCACCTATACTGGAGCATATTATAATTTAGGATTTCTTTTGATGAAGATTGGACAATTTGAAGAAGGACTTTCAAATATCCGGCGCGGAATGGAGATAGAGCCAAATTATGAAAAAGATAAGTATCGTATTGCGATTGCGTCGGAATTATATGAGTTTGGACCTTATTATATTCTACCAAAGATTGAAGAAAAGATTGTTGAAGAAGTTGAAGAATTCTTTCCAACACTTGAAGTGCCCACACCACAAGATTATATCCAAGAAGCAGAGTCTTTTTTGAAGAACAAAGATTATGATAAGGCGTTAAATATGATAGATGAAGCGCTGAAACTTGTGCCAGAGATGAGTGAAGCAATCATATTGAAGTCAAAGATTTTGTTCCAATCCAATAATATTGATGATGCACTCAATCAACTGGATAACTATAGCCGCAGGCATCCTGATGATTTAAATGTAATGCTCACACTTGCTGGTATGCTAAAATCTCTGGGCAGGTTAAATCAGGCAAAGGACCAGTATAAAAAATTATTGAATATCCAGAGTGATAATGTAGAATGGCTCACTGAACTTGCCAATATCAATCTTGCATTAAATAAAGTTGATGAAGCCCTCCAAATCTATACTCAATTGTATGAGAAGAATAAAAATGATATTGCGGTAAACCTTGGACTTTTGAATATATATATCAAGAAAAAAGATTTAGAACAGGCAAAGATTTTTATTGATTTTCTTGAAAATGAACGACCAGAAGTTTATGATTTTTATATTTCTGCCGGGCAGTACTGGTTAGAAAAAAGTGAGCGCTTAAAAGCAAAAACCTATCTGGAGCGTGCGGTTGAGATTGAGCCTTCCAAACCGCTTCCATATTATAATCTTGGAATCCTTTTAGTCCAGGAAGGTAGATTTGAAGAAGCGTGCGGTTTTTGGAAAAAGGCTATGCTTTTGAGCCCTGATGAGGAACTTACAAATAAAATAACACATTGTCTGAATATCACAATGGAAATGATGGAATTTTTAAAAAAGGAAATATAATGTTTAATTTGATTAAAAGAGGTGTAGAATATGCCTGATGAACTTGCAATGGATTCAAAAGCTCTGATCTTTGCTACACTTGCTGATGTTTATCTTTCCTCAGGTATGGTTGATGAAGCAATTTCTATATTAAAAGATGGGTTAAACAGAAACCCCAATTATACACTTGCGAAAATAATTCTGGGCAGGGCATATTATCTTAAAGGCGAAACAGAACAGGCACTGAAGACACTGGAAGAGATATATGAGCAGGCAAAGGAGAGTGAGAATGAGAACCTTTATCTGGGCCATATCCATAAGAAATTGGGAGACTATGAAAAGGCGATTAAATTCTATGATGCAACATTAAAGATTAATCCTGAAAATAAGGAAGCAAAACAAGAACTAAGTTTATTAAAGCCAGAAGGAGCGAGAGTTGAGCCTGCAGAAAAACCAGTTGTTGAAATTCAAAAACCGACCGAGCCGGTTACACCAGAGATGGTCGCTGTTCCAAAAGAAGAACCGATTATACCTGAGGTGAAGGTTGAAGAAATTATTGAAAAGATTGAACCCACTTCTGAAGCAATTACTCAGAAAGAACCAGAACCTGAAAAAATTATAGAGCCGGAAAAGGTTGTAGCAGAAAAACCGGCAGTCACTGAACCTATTGAATCTGTGCCAATTCTGCCCGAAATTGGTCTTGAACCAGTTGTTGAACAAGAAAGAATAGAAAAGCCGAGTCCGCTGGATGCCCTGAATGCGCCGATGCAAAAATTGACTGCTATAAAAACAGTCAAAGGTGCTTTTATCCTTTCCCGTGATGGACTTTTAATTCAGAGTTATTATCCTGAAAAATCTGACCTGGAAGAACTTTGTGCCCTTATTGCAGGAATTTTTAATGAGGCAGATAATGCATTCAAATTTCTTAAAGCAGGTGGCTTGGAAAAATTTATCATTGAAAATAAAGATGAGACAATTTGTGCAATTACTGCCGGTGAATCTCTGCTTTGTATTATTACTAAACCTGAGGCAAAACCCGGGCTCGTGTTTGTTTATGCTCGGAAAATTATTGAAGAAATAATAAAAATACTGGGATAATTATGAATCTATTTGACCTTACAAAGATACCACATGTCCTTGGTGCGGGTGTGGCAAGCTATGATGGTTTTATAATTGATAGCCAGTTTGCTCATGGCTATGATGCTGAGAAATTCGGGGCTATGTCCGCAAAAATTGTAAACCAGCTGAAAACAAGTTTTGGAAAAGAAAATGCTTCAATTATTTTGTATACAGAAAATTTAGTATTTCTTGCTAAAGCAAAACCCGATGGTATTCTATTCATTATCAGTGATAAAGAGGCAAACTTAGGATTGATAAAAATAAAATTTGAAAAAATTTAATTTTTAGAACAAGTTTTTTAGCTGGTTATAATCAAATGAAAAATTTAATACTACTGCGATTTTTTATTTTTTTACTATTTGATGCCATAATAATTACCTGTGCTGCACCAAGGGTTCCTGAACCACTCATTGAGCAACTCGCAGAAAACGGCAGGCTCGTAATGCCAGAAGGCGATGAATGGCAGATGTTGGTATTATATAAAAAAATAAAGGATAAATTAGAAAAAGAAGATTTAATCCCGGTTAGATTTGTGCCAATGAAAGGTAAGATAAGAGAATGAGATATGGATGAAAAAAAATGCAAATATGTTGTGATTTTGTGCATGGTTTATATAAAAGTGCAATAATCATAGTATTTTTTTAATATAAATGTATGATTTTTCATTGGTTTTTGGCAAAAGGCAGGCATAAATTTTG
>JBBILZ010000011.1:0-47736 GCA_037444665.1 Caldifarciminota bacterium | reverse complement strand
AGTATTTACTAAGTATTTGGTTAAGGAAGTGGCGCGCAGGGTAATATTTGAATTATATATCCAGGGATAGTCTTTGAAAATTGCTGAAAGTTCACGCAGGTGCTTCTTCCATAATGCCCTATCAAAATCAATTTTACCAATTTCACCTGTGTATTCAATTGCTGGTGCTTTACTAAAATCAGGCGATGTGTCTGATTCTAAAACCTTTACCTGTCTTTCATTGAGAATCTTAATATACTTTTCCTGGGCAGATTTGAATTCTTTATCAGTTGCTGACCAGAGTATGATTTCTAAGGCGTCCGGGTTATCATCAATCGGCACTTCAATGGGAGAGGACCGCCAGTCATAATCTTCAGCACCACGAATTTCATGGGTATTATCAAGCTTATAAGAACCAATCCTCACATCCACATCCAGATAGCGATGATGTTCGTCAGTTTCACCGGTAATAACTCCAAGTGTAGCAGAAATATTTGCCTGATGCTCGTCCATAATTTCATACTGAAGAAAATACAGAGGGTATGGTTTTTGTTTGCTCAAAATTTTATATGAACGATTCAGTTCAGCAGTCATTGTTTTAAGCACTCCATCATTTTGTGCAAATAGCTGCTGCAACAGAACTAAGGAAAAGCAAAGAAAAAATTTTTTCATAATACCTCCTGATCTCTTTTTAGCGACTTCAGTCGCATAAAATATTATAATGGCAGTGCATTAAAAGTCAAGGAAGTTCTTCAAGTTTTCTATATCTTCCGGACCTTTGACTTCAAATATCTGCATCCCAACCTCTTTTGCCGGCACCAAATCCACATCATAACGGTCGCCTACCATAAGACATTCATCTGGTTTCACACCGATTTTATTGATAACCTTCTTAAAGATTTCAGGGTCAGGTTTAATTAATTTAAAACTTTCATAGGTAAATTTATAATCAAAAAATTTTTCTATCTTGAGTTTCTTTAAAATCCGCTCGGTCTGAATCTTATTATTGTTCGTTAATACGCCAAGTTTATATCTATTTTTTAACTCTTTTAAAAAGTTTTGCAATTTTTTATCTTCACTGAGGTAGACCCCTGCATCAAAGAATTTTATATTCTCCTTATGCCACTTTTCTATCGGAATGTTAAAAGCGAGTAGTGCCAGAGTATATGGCACAGCATAACCTCTCTCTCTTTTCATTTCATCCCTTTTTGTTTCAAGAATTTCCTTTGCTTTCTCAATTGTAGTATGCTTTATCCGAGCATAGGTATGGTATGCTGCCTCAGCAAATTTTTGATAAATCTCTGCACTTTTATAAAGCGTGCCATCAAGGTCAAAAAGGACTATTTTCAGCATATCAAAATAAATGGGGCAGGCAATTCATATTTTCCTGAGTGTGGTCCATATAAATAGCCTGCCCCAAAGATTTATTCAGCAGACCTCTTTAAGAGTCTCTCCCATATTCTATCAACTTCTGCCTGAAATTCTTTTATTGGTGTATCGTCCTTTAATTTTAACAGATGGGCAAATCTACCCTGCATCTTTAAAAATTCAACAATTGGCTTCTTCTCTTTTGGTTTTACTGTTATCCGATATTTTCCATTCTCATACTCATAAAGGGGCCAGACACAGGTTTCAACAGCAAGACGGGTTATTTCTGCAGTCTTTTCTGGTGCATATGCCCAGCCCAGACGGCATGGTGACAAGACATTGATAAAAGAAGAACCATTTGCATCCAGTGCCTTGCGCACTTTAGTGACCAGGTCATTCCAGTAACCGATCGTTGCCTGTGCTGCATATGCTGGTTCATGGGCAATGATAATCTCGGTAAGGTTCTTTCGTGGTTGTAATTTACCAGGAATTTTTGTTCCAGCAGGAGATGTTGTTGTATGTGCACCATATGGCGTTGCTGATGAGCGCTGGATTCCAGTATTCATATATGCTTCATTATTGTAACATACATATAAAACACGATGCCTTCTCTCAATCATTCCAGATAATGACTGTAAACCAATATCATAAGTACCACCGTCGCCGCCAAAGGCAATAAAACGAAGGTCTTTTGTAATTTTGCCCTTCTTTTTTAATGCATTATAAGCCGCCTCAACCCCGGACATTGTTGCTGCAACATTCTCAAATGCATTGTGGATATAAGGCACATTCCAGGCTGAATATGGGTAGATTGTAGAAATGACCTCAAGACAGCCTGTAGCAGCACCAACCACTACTTGATACTGTGCCGCAAGTAAGACCTGCCTCGCTATAATCGTTGCTCCACAACCTGCACAGGCGCGATGCCCACCGAGAAACTTCTCTCCTTGTTTTGCAAGTTCTTTTAGTGATGCCATTATTCCCCCCTTACTCCATAATATACAATATCTTTATCAACCTTACCCGTATTCTTAATCTTGAGTAGTTGTTCAAAGACTGTTTCAATCTCTTCAATGCTGATATCCCGTCCACCAAGCCCATAGATATAGTTTTTGAGTAATGGTTTTTTATCTGCATCATAAAGAATAGAACGGCAGTCATTATATAGATGGCCACCCATTGTAGAGAATGTATCAGCGCGGTCCATAATACCGAGTGCCTTTACTTTTGTTATTGCCCTGAGCATTGCTTGCTTGGGAAATGGACGATAGATTCGGCAGCGAATCAAACCAACTTTTTTACCCTGCTCACGCATCCTTTCCACTGCCACCTTTGCAGTTCCACCAGTAGAACCCATGGCAAGGATTGCTACTTCTGCATCATCCACTTTATATTCATCAACTATCGGATAATACCTGCCAAATGTATCACCAAAATCTTTTTGCACTTTTTCAATTATTGGCAGGCAATTGTTCATCGCCTCAATCTCCTGACGCTTATGCTCAAAATAATAGTCCTGCAAATCAAGTGAACCCAGTGTTATGGGTTTATCAATATCAAGCAGGTTATTTACCACCTTTCTTTCGCCCAGCCATTTGGGCACCTTCTCATCGTCAATAAGTTCAATCCTTTCCATACCATGGCTGATAATAAATCCATCGGTCGTTACCATTGCCGGCAACATAATCTCCTCTGCCATCTTCACTGCCATAATTGTTGTATCATATGCTTCCTGGGTATTTTCAGTAAATATCTGTAGCCAGCCTGAATCACGGGAAGCCAGTGAATCTGAATGGTCACAATGGATATTGATGGGGCTTGATAGGGCACGATTGACCAAACAGATAACGATTGGTAAACGCATACCGGCAGCAATAAAAAGGATTTCATGCATTAAGGCAAGCCCCTGGGAAGATGTTGAGGTCATCACCCTTGCACCTGCGGCTGATGCACCAACACAGGCACTGAGTGCTGAATGCTCACTCTCGGCTGGCACAAATTCAGTGGTCACAAGGCCATCTGCAACAAATGAGGCGAATAATTGAACAACCTCGGTTGCCGGAGTAATTGGATATGCCGCAACCACATCAGGATTTATCTGCCTCATCGCTTCTGCCATTGCTTCATTACCAGTGCGGGCAACTATCATTTTTCCTCCCTGACCATTGTGATTGCCTTTATCTTTGGTGGACACTCCTCAGCGCAGATGCCACAGCCTTTACAGTATTTATAGTCTATTCCCTGAACCTTACCGTCTTTAATAATGATTGCAGAATCAGGACAGTATATCCAGCAGATAAGACAATGCGTGCACTTTTTTTCATCCCAGATTGGTTTATCACTACGCCAATCACCAGTCTCAAATTCTTTGCTGGTGCCAGAATCCAGAACTAATCCTATTGGAATCTCTTTCCAGCCTTTTTTCTCTTTTTTCATTCTTTTACCTCCTCATATGCACGAATAATTGCTTTGATATTTCCTTCAACTACATCAGGCCGATTGGGAAACTTATGTGCAAGACGCTTTTTTACTGATTCTAACATCGGTTCAAACTCTAAGAGTTTGGACACCTTTATCAATGCACCAAGCATTGGAGTATTAGGAATATCGCGTTTCAAAATCTCTTTTGCAATCTTGCTTGCATCCACGACATAGACCTTCTGTTTTTTTATTTTTAATTGTTCTTTTATTTCCTGGGCTGTCTTCTGGGTATTTACTAAAATAATCCCATCATCAGCAAGCCCTTCAGTAACATCTATGGTCTCCATCAATGTAGGGTCAAGAACCACTACAATATTCGGACTCTTGATCCCACAATGTTGTAGGATAGGTTTATCTGATAATCTATTAAAAGCAAATACTGGTGCACCCATCCTTTCTGGACCATACTCAGGAAATGCCTGAATATACTTACCTGTTTCAACAGCAGCATCAGCAAACAGGAGCGCCGCAGTCTTTGCACCCTGGCCTCCTCTGCCGTGCCATCTGATTTCAAGTAATGCCATTATTCACTCCTTTTTTATAAAATATTGCCCCTTTTTATCCTAAGATTATGGGGTGATTTTAAATTTAATCTTGCCGTTAGTGTATTTCTCTTAATAGATAGTTATATTTCTATTATATGCATTTTTTTCAGGAAGTCAAGGGATATTAGCAAACGTTAACACAGATCCTTACCAATTTAAAAAGGCTCAAGAAGGCTACAAAAGACTAAAGGGCGAATAAAAAATCCTTGACTTTTGTGAAAAAATATATATAATCAACCGAAGTAGCAACGGTCACGGTCACACCAGGTACTGCTTCTATTTCTATTGGCTCAACCCAGCAATTTACTGCCACTGCTTATGATGCGGACAATAATGAAGTTACAGATGTTGATTTTACCTGGACTTCATCAGATACCACTGTTGCAACAGTGAATGCAAGTGGTCTGGCAACCGGTGTCAGTGGCGGTACCTGCACAATCACGGCAACGACCGGCGATGTAAGCGGAACTGCCACACTTACTGTCACAACCGGTCCTACCACTCACAGTGGGGCAATAACTGCAGATGAAACCTGGTATCCAAGTGCCAATCCACATATTATTGAAAGTGATGTGTGGGTAGAGAATAATGCAACATTGACCATAAAACCAGGTTGTATTGTCAAGTTTAATCAAGGCACTGAATTACATGCTGGATATTCCAGCACTGCTGGTGCAATCATTGCCAATGGCACTGCTGATTCTACTATTCTCTTTACTTCCAATGTTGCAAGCCCATCTCCTGGAGACTGGTATAATGTAGGATTATATGACAATGCAATGAATACTTCAAGTTTCAGTTATTGTATATTTGAATATGGTGGTGGTTCATCAAGCTGGGCCGGAGAACTTCATGCCGAAGGAATCACATTCGTCAAGATTTCCAATTGCACATTCAGACACAGCGGTAATTATGGTGTGTATCTTGCAAGTGATGCTGGTTTTAATACCTTCACCAATAATACAATTACCAGTTGTGCCCAGTATCCATTGCATATCAACTGCGAATATGTGCGCACAATTGGAAGTGGTAATACACTAACTGGTAATACAATTGATGCCGTTGAGGTTACGGGTGGCACTGTTCACACCAGCGGTACCTGGGTTAATCCTGGTGTTCCTTATGTTATTGTTTATGATGTCGCAATTGAAGATAATGCCACGAATCCGGTCATCACCATTGCACCAGGCAATATTATAAAATTCCAACCTGATGTTGAGCTCTATGCAGGTTATAATGGTTCAGGTGGTCTGATTGCTGACGGAACCAGTGGAAGAATAAGATTTACAAGCAATGTTGCCTCACCGAGTCCAGGAGATTGGTATAATATCGGTTTTTATAATCTGTCAATAGATGCATCCTGCCAATTGATAAATTGCACCATTGAATATGGTGGTGGTTCATCAATCTGGCCCGGACTCATCTATATTGAAGACGCACTTCCAACAATCACGGGTGATTCACTTGGTCATAGTGGTAATTGGGGAATATATTTAAATGGCACAGTCTATCCCAATCCCAATGACCTGCTTAACAACAATACTTTTTATGATTGCCCGAGCGGAAATGTGCGAGTGCCATAAAATGCATAGATTATAAAGATATAAGGGGGCGCAAACACGCCCCCTTATTATTTTACAATATTAAAATTGGTTAAGAGAAAAGAGTAAAATTATATCTAATTATTGGATTACAATCTCAATCTTTGAATATTTGGGTAATAATCCAGGAATAAATCTTGGCGCTGTGCTTACCCCTTTATCAGGCAATACTGTCCGTTTTGTAATCTCATTGAGTATTGCCTCGCCCCGGGAACGAGCCAGTGCTTCAGATTCTGAATAAGAATAGACCACAACCTCTTTTTTGAACTTTTCTTTGACAAGATTGGCAATCTCTTCAATATAGGGTCCAGATTCACTATGGAAACTATATGAGTTTTCATTGAACAGAACCTTTGATGCAACCGCAATAATTGTTGTTCCCTTTTCATCATACACAATACCATTAAATTTATAAGCCCGTCCTGTAATACGCGTTGGATTACCAATGGCATCAAATGCAGTAAAAACATAGTTATAGACCTCGCCCATATTACACATCTCACCATTATCGGTCCTGCCATCCCAGTATAATGCAGGAGGTGGCATTCCCCGCTGGGCATAACGTCTTACCACATCACCGTTTGCATCAATTATGACAAGTTCCCAGGATGAGACTGTTTTTTCAAACTTAGGTATGAAAAGGGCAATACTTCCATACATAAATCTTGCCACAAGCGGAACCCTTAAATATTCACTATGGAGATAGAGAATGGGTGTATTTAAAGCATCAATTGTGCCATATAATTTTTCATCAAAAATATACCGTTCTTTTGAGATTATTGAATCAAGCGGCGCAAATGGATTAAGCTCAACCTGTAAATATATCTTTGGGTCAGTAATCTTAAACTTTAATTCACCTTTAATAACTTCTTCACCAATTTCGTGTTCAGATTTTTTTGCTTCCTGTGATAATAAAAAAATCAGTAAAAGGAATTCCACTCTATCCTCCCTGATACCACAAAAGATTATAATTTAGAATTATCCACATACAAATTTAAATGTAATAATACCCCATTGGATTTCCTGTTTGACACTTGACGGCAGGGGTGCAAATAACCACGCCTTTACTGCATTCACCACACTTTGGTCAAGGTCTGGATAGCCTGAAGAGATCTCAATCCTGATATTTTCACGCACACTTCCTTCAGGATTGACCTCAACCCTTATCTTCACTACACCAGATATGCCTCTCTGCAAGCACCAGGCAGGATACTGGGGTAATAATTTTCGTAATATCTCACGGTCAGCAATTGGACCAGCAAGTGAGATGGCTGTTCCTTTAGTTTCAACCTTCAATTTTTCTTCAATCTTTGTCTCTACCTGTTTCCCAATCTGAGATGTGGGGGTAGTGGGCGGTGGTTTTTTATCAATCTTTATTGTTGGTGCGGTTGCCTGTTTACCAATTCCACCATAAACACCAATTCCAGTTCCTCCCTCTGTACCTGCACCTCTGGGTAAATTCTTTGCCAGTGAAATTGGTTTCTCTGCAAGAATCTCTTCAGTGGATTTCATTGTGCCATTTTTTGAACTACCAATCTTTATGACTTCGCCTGTTCCTTCTTGTGGTGCATACCGTTCAAGGTCAATCTTTGCCTGGCTGCGGTCAAGTTTTACATTCAAATCTATTGCTGGTGTTACAATATCACTTCCGCCATAAGTACCAGAAGCAGGTGCTGGAGTCTCACTCACCTCTGCCCAGATTGAACCTTTTGATACCACCTTTGCCACTTCAGGACGATAAGATTGGTCAAGGAATGTCACTTCTTTTATATCTTCATAATTACCTGTAGATGCTGAGCTCGGACGGGAAAAGAGCAAAAACAATACAATGTGAATAATAATTGAAATAACAATACCAATATCCAATCTTTTATCTTTTAACATTATTCACCCTTTGGTTTTTTAGTGGCACAGGCAATGCGCTTTGCACCTGCCGCCTTTATCTTGGCAAGGATTTCAAGCACATCCTTGTGCAAAACAGTTTTATCTGCCCGAATAACAATCAATTGATAAGGGTCCTGTTCTACAGCTTGCCTTACAATAATCTCAAAATTTTCAGGTGCTACAGGCTGGTCATTTATAAATAATCTCTGGTCCGCAGTATAAGTAACAGTAAAATTCTCTTCGGTCTTTGCCTCAGCCGTGTGCGCCCTGGGCACCTCAACTGGCGTATTGGTATGGGTCATTGTCATCGGTGCAAGAATCATCATCATTAAAACAACCATCAAAGCCACTGCTGCCATTGGTAGAATATCAATATTATCCATTCTCTTCATCTTATACTCCTTAACAAGGCTAATTCTCCAGCACCTTTCTGTTTTGCCAGGTCAAGAATCTGAATTACCCTTTCGTATGTAACCTCAGAATCAGTAGAGATAATCACCCTTTTTTCCAGACTTCGCGCAAGAAGTTGCGGAAGCAATTCTTCTAACCTTTCATAACTGACCAGTTCTTCATTTAAAAGTATCCCACCATCACTCAATAAATGAATATTCACTTTAATATCACTTACCTCAGTAGCAGCACCTGAAGCCACACCTGGCGCATTCACAAAAATACCGGATTCAAAAAACAGTGGTATCGCAACAATAAATCCAATTACCAAAGAAAGCGCAATATCCACCAGAGAGTTGAGAATCAAACCCTGGGGTTCTGCACCGAAATTTAATCGCTTTCTTTTCCTCATAATATCAAGTCCATTTTATATCTTAAAACTTCCAGGTTGTATCTTCAGCAGGTGGTTGTGGCGCAGGCTTTGGTGCTGGTGCTGGTTCAGGATTCACGCTTCCAGATTTTTTCTTTAATGTATCTAAGAGCACAATAAGTTTATCAGCGGCACCATCAAGTGCCATTGCCAGTTCATTACTCTTTTTTGTATAATAATTATAGAAAAATAGTGTAGGAATACCGATAAATAGTCCAAATGCAGTTGTCAATAGTGCTTCAGCAATACCTGCTGAAATTACAGCAGGACCGCCAGACCCGGTAATGGAAATATTGTGGAATGCCCTTATCAATCCAGTAACCGTGCCTAAAAGTCCTAATAAGGTTGCTGCATTTGCCAGTGTTCCCATACCGCCAAGATAACGGTCAAACTTGAGTTTTTCTTCAATAATATAGCTTGATAGCACATCATACAGATTCTCTACGTCAAGATGCTGATTCTGTAGGGCAACAGTGAATAGCCCGAACAATGGATTCTTTTTTTGACTGGCATAGGCAAGGGCTCCATTTACGCCCTGGCTTCTCAGCACCTGGCTAAAACGCAAAAATCCAGTGCGCGTATCAAAACTATGCCTTACAAAATATAAGAACCGCTCTATTATTAATGCCAGTGCAATAATAGAACATACTAACAGAATAAGCATCACAATACTGTTCTTAAATATATCAACCAATGGTTGTCCAAGTATCATTTTTTAACCTCCTTTAGATTGTTCCCTAAAATCATTTGATGCCTACAAATAATAATACAAAATTTTTGGTTCATTTCTTCCCTTTCAAAGTATCCTGAACCACTTCGGCATTCGGTCTTTCAACCTCTACTTCTGTAGAACCTGGCTCTCCAAGATACTTTTTACAAACATCAACATTATGTCGGGCATTGGCAAGATATTGAGACGAAGGGAAAGAATCCACAACTGCCTGAAAGTTTTTTAATGCCTTACCATATTCTTTTAAATTAAAATACGAAGAACCTAAATTAAAATAGACTGCATCTTTTTCCTTCCCCTTGGGAAAATAGCTGAGATACCTTTCATAAAGTTCTACTGCCTTTTGCCAGTCTTCTATATTTACTCCACATTCCGCAGCAAGGAGCAGGGCATCCGGCGAATAGGAAGACCCGGGAAAATTAACCACCACCTTGATAAATTCATCCATTGCCTGACTGTATTTTTTGTCATCAAAATATTTTTGGGCAATCTGATATTGACCATCTGCGGCAAGCTCGCTCTGGGGAAACCGCTCTACAAAATATTGCATTGCCTCAGTGGATTCAAGCCCTTTCTGGTAATAGCACATCTCCATTCCTTTTCTTGCGGCAACTGCCTCAGTTGCAGTAGGAAACAGGTCAAGGAATTTCTGAAATTCTCTTATTGCCTCATCATAGTTTTTCTGGTTGTAATAACTCTGGGCAATTGCCAGTTGTGATGAACGTGCATAATCGTCATTGGGATGGTTTTCCACGACCCAGCGGAATAGACTCCTTGCCTTTTCATATTCCAGTGCCTTGAAATATGTATCGCCCGCACGGAATCCAGCCTCTGCCGACTTCCTTGCCATCGGAAAATTACTGATTAATTTTTCCCAGGATTCAATCGCATTTGCATAATATTCTAAATTGTAGTATGACATTCCGGCATAAAAAAGGGTAGGAACAGCACACCGCTCATCTTTGGGAAAGGTATTATACAATACCTCAAATGTTTCCCGCGCCTTCATATAATTTTGCTGATTAAACTGGGCATATCCAAGGCCAAGGTAAATTGCCATTAGCAATGTTGAATCTTCATAAGGCACCCTGCTCATACCCGCAAAAATATCCTCTGCTTCCTTTGGTCGGTCCTGATTATATAAAGCATAAGCCAGACCGAGCCGTGCATAAGGCGATACTTCAAGACCAAAATAATCCTTGGTGACCTTTAAAAATGTTTTTTCTGCTTCACTAAAGTTATTCTGGTAATAATATGCCTCAGCCAGGAAATAGAGTGTACGTCCTCGCCATTCACTCTTTTCTTCAGGAAAGTCTTTTATATATTTACTCCCAAAGGTCACTGCATAATCAAAATTTTTTAAATTGTATAATGCATACAAAAGCATTGTAGCACCTGGTTCGCGCAAAGCAGAGTTAGGATACCTTGATAATAGTGATTCAAAAAACTTGATGGCATTGAGATAATCTTTCTTTTGAAAATAGATCATTCCCGTAAGATATTCGCCCACACTGGCAAGTTCACCACTGGCAAACATCGTTGACAGCTGGGATGATGATGTCAATGCCTGGAGCGTATCACCATAAGCGAGTAGTGCCTTGGTCAGTTGCAGGTTCGCATAAGAAGATATCATTGTGTTTGGATAATTTGCGCGCACCCTCTGGAATGCACTCACTGCACCAAGCCCATCATTGAGATTCATCCGGCAGATACCGAGAAAGTATCCGGCATGGGCAGCAAGAAGATTATCAGAATGGCGCGTCAACGGCAGAAGATGCTCTGCTGCACCGGCAAAATCTCCGTAATGGATCAAGGATGCCGCATAAAAGAAATGGGCATAATCAATCAGAGGTGATTTGGGATAATTGGCAATAAAATCGCGGAATTTGACCTTTGCGCCATCAAAATCATTATTAAAGAACAATGCCTCAGCCCTTGAAAATTCAGCAAGCACCGCAATCGGCGTATTGGGTGATTGGTCAAGAATTTCTTTGAATGCCTTTATTGATTCAAGGGGATTGCCTAAACGGGATAGCGCCTTACCATAATAAAATTTTGCCTCAAGCAGTGTTAATCCCTCAAGTTTTTCCTTTGCCTCAACATAACTACCACGAAAATAATAAAGCACACCCAGGGCAAAATTTGCACGGTCTTCTTCCTGATAAGCGGGATTTTTTAGCAATCTCTGTAAAACCTGCTCTGCTTCTTTAAAATTGCCCTGTAAGATATCAATCATTCCAATCGCATAAAGACATTCTGGTTCAAGATAGGCAAGATTTTTTCTTCTCAAAATCGTCTCAAAATGCTCTTTTGCATGGTCATAGTCCTTTATATTAAAATAACATTCTGCCACACGGAACCTAATCTCGTCCTCAAATTCAGTACCACCGTATTTTTTCAGAATAACATTAAAATATTTTAGGGCATCAGCATAATTCTCCTGCAGAAATAGTCTATGGGCAATCTCATAATCAGTGACCAGTTGATTATAATCAGTAAGGGAAATGAGTGTAATCAAAAGCAGCATAATTACTCCTGGGGCACAAATTGAATTTCACCCTGTGGACCGAGCGTAACAATCCTTACCAGAAAATCGCTGAATGATATTCTCTCTTTACCTTTATCAATAATAATAATTTCATAGTAATACCGACCATCAGCAACGAGCCTGCCCACATCATCAAGTCCATCCCAGGAGAGCCGTAGTGGTGGGTCATCCCAGCCTGAGTATGTTCTCACGACCTCGCCATAACTATTTTTTATCAGTAATTGCCAGCGTTCCACTTCCCGTTTTGTTGTATAATGCAGGTCAAGCCATGCAACATTCTCTTTTCTGCCGGGTGCCGGTGAAAATTCCTTAGGCGTTGAAGTGACCCAGGTTCGGAATCCACCAAATTCAATAAATATACCGACCTTATGACGATACGGCAATAGATAATTTGATTTATGGTGTAGTTCTATGGCATAATCTACGCCCAATGACATATTACCAAAAAATCTCCTCACACCGAGCCCCGCATTTAATGTGTTCTCATCAAACCCTGCACGGAGAATCAATATTGGATAGATTGGTACAAATTCAAAACCGAGATGCGGTTTGACCCCTGAATAATCAAGAATGTTTTTCACCAGGTCAGCAACAATGATTGCCCTTCCCTGATACAATTTTATTGCTCCACCAAATCTGAATGTAACAGGAAATTCATCGGTCGCTCCACCATCCAGATATTGCAGTTTTGGTCCCAAAATGTTTTGGACTGATACACCCAATGTATAATTATGTCTTGGAAAAAGGAAAATTCCCAGGTCACCACCAATACCCACACTGCCATACTGAGCAATCTTACTCGTGATAAATTTCAGATTTGTTCCCATACTCAGAACATCGCCAGTAAGATAGGCATAAGATAAAAGTAAACAACTCTGGGCAAAATAGTATGTGCCATAGGGATTCATATTCTCATCCCTTGAATCAATGCCCTTGGAGCGGAAATGTATAACATTTGCGCCAAATGTTCCAAACCGCCTTGTGGGCAGGGCATATCCAAGATAACCGAGCTGATGCCCATAAAGGTCAAGATAAGACGATTTTATATTATGAGAATACAACTGAGCAAGACCAGCAGGATTGTAATAGATTGCCTCAGCGTCGTCTGCAAGTCCGGTAAATGCCTTGCCTAAGGCAGTAGTTCTCGGACTCATTCCATAATTGAAAACCGCACCAGGAAGACCACCATCCTGGCTGTATAAAACAGTAGGTAGTAGGTAGTAAGTAATAAGTAGTAAAAAGGAAAAAATTGTGCGTAATTTGGGGTTTTGGGTTTTGGGATTTGGGATTTGTTTTACCATATTACACCTACCCTGATATGTTTTTCTAAGAACACATTGGTATGGATATAACCTTTTAATAATACATAATAGACACCGCTTGCAACTCTATGACCCTTGTCATTGGTTCCATCCCAGGTCAGATTATTTATTCCAATTCTTGCGCCATTTTGCCCGGCACTTATCTCTTCATGCCGGACACAATTGCCAAAGGCATCATAAATAGCAAAAATAACATTACAATTCTGTTGCAGATAATAAACAAAACGTGTGTATGCTTGATTGACCCTGCCAAAGGGATTTGGATAGGCAATAATATTGCCCTCCATAACTGAAGAATCCGGGATAATCACATAGACCGTTGTTGTTTCTGCATAGTTATCAGCACTTACCATAATTGAATCAAGTTCATTGAAATAACCGCTCGTGGCAGTAAATTGAGACTGGCACACACCCTGGAAGTTTGTTTGAACTGTATCATATTGAGGAATAATATATCCATTTCCACCAATGACTGAAAAATAGACCCATTTACCTGCAATTGGTTCATTATTACGGTCATAGGCCGTAATTGTGATATAGGCAATCTCACCCGGAGAGATTGTATCCGGGTCAACGGTAATATCAAAATTATTTGCCCGGGCAACAACCCTTAAAAAATTGTCATAACTATTATAATTATTATTTAAATCACGGGCATACAAAAATTTTTCACCACTCGTTGAAAAATTTGCATTGAATGTGGCAACACCATTAGAAAGATTCTGTGCTGGTGGATTGGAAAATCCTGAAGAACCTGATACCTGTATTGAATAACCTGAGACATTGGTCTTATTCCACATTGAATCTGTGGCATAGACCGTGATTTGAAAATCTTCAAGCACATACTGGTCTATTGGTGCACCAGACTTTCCTGGTGTGTTCGTGGTATTGGTCATGGTATCACCAGCAAGGTGTGTTTCACCAGGAAGTAACACGAGCAATTTAGAGTATGCGCCTGGATAAATATAGATACTACTTGAAGTATCAGGTTTAATGCCTGAATTTGTTATATCACTTATATAAAAACGTTGGTTTTCCGCAGTCCTGAATGCATAACTAATACTGGCATTTCCATTGCTTAAGCGTATATCCATTGTCGGGCTGAATCCATCTGAAGTGCTAATGCGTATAGAATCATTTGCCGAGTTTATTCTATTGCACCATTGGTCTGTAAGATAGATAGATGCATTGAAAAAATAACCTGCCTCCTGGCTCGTGGGATTGCCAATTCTTCCACTCTGGTTTCCCGGTGCATATGTCTGACCCGGCAATATTGAGATAACGCGATAAGGAGAATTCGGCACGACCTGGAATTGATTTGATGTTCCTGATGCACCACTACCTTCACACCTCAATACAATATTATCACTGGCAATGGATACCATTATACTACCCTGCCAGGAACTATTACCATTAAAATAGACAATCGTATCCGGGCTCACAGGATAGGAAATATTGGGAACATATATGTGTGCAGAACCATTATAAGGAATTGGTTGGCCTGAACTATTTAGCGCATAGACCGTAATCTGAAATCCTACACCTGCGGTTTTAGGTGAAGTGATGACATCAAAACCAAAATGGTCAAGTTGACCTATCATTAATAAACTCAAAAAATATATCAAGAGCTCCTCCTATGTTGGGATAAATGCAACAAAAAGATTAAAGATTTAAGTCTATTGGATTTCGGCATTATCATTTTTATACTGCCATTATATATAAAATTTCCCATCTGTCAAGAAAAATTTCGGGCTCTGACAAAATGTGCAGAACCCAGTATTCCTCCATTGTCACCGAGTTTTGCAGGGATGATCTTTATTCTACGATATTCCGGACCAAGGATTCGCTGTGCCACGGTCTTTCTCATTGGTGCAAAGAGAATCTTTCCTGCACGGGCAATCCCTCCCGACACAATCACAATCTCCGGGTCAAAAAGATTAATGATATTACTGATACCAATACCAATGTAGTAACCAACCTCTTTAAAGATCTCCTGGGCAACCCGGTCCCCTTTCTTAGCCTCATCAGCAATCAATTTAGGATTAAGCACGCGATATTTTTTTAACCGGCTCGTTGAACTTTTGATTTTTTTTCGTGCAAGTTCAACAATATATCGTGCTCCTCCATAACGCTCCAGGCAACCAAAATTTCCACACAGACATTCTGGTCCATTAAAATTTATAACCGTATGTCCGAATTCGCCAGCAAAACCATTTGCACCAAAAAGCAATCTTCCTTCACAAACTGCTGCACCACCAATGCCTGTTCCTAATGTAAAGAGAAAGATATTTCTATAACCCTTACCTGCACCATAGAGCCATTCGCCCAGCAGAATTGCATTAACATCATTGATAATTTTTACTGGTTTTTTAAATGCTTGACGCAATATCCTGGCGAGTTTTATGTCCTTCCATCCAATCAGATTCGGTGAATACCTCACCACACCATTCTTTGAATCAATGATGCCAGCAATACCAATACCAATGCCTGATGCCCGGTCAATAAAGTATTGCACTGCAGATTTTATCTGGTTAATACAGGCTTGAGGACCATGCTCTGCCCTTGTCCGAATGGTTATCTTTTTGACAACCTTTCCATCACAAACCAATCCTGCCTTAATATTGGTGCCACCTATATCAACACCAATCGTATATTTCATCTATTCTTGTAATTTAACCTAATGAGTTTTTCGTATTCTAACGAAAGGATAATACCCCGGCGTGCCAGCACTGCGCGTGCCATTTTTATCGCCTTTTCCAGCTCATAATCCTTTTCCATATCTGGACCAATCCATTTGAATGAAGGCACAAACTTGGGCATCATCCCACCACCAAAAAAATTGACAAAACTACCAATAACCGCACCCGTTGGAATTAATGTTCCAATACCCAATTTTGTGTGGTCGCCAATAAAGCAACCAAGTTTTATCATCCCTGAATCATATTCTGTATTATCAATCTTTATGCGCACATTAGAATAATTATTCTTTAAATCTGAATTGGTGGTCAGGGAACCTATATTAACCCATTCTCCAATAAATGAATGGCCCATAAATCCTTCATGGTATTTATTGGAAAATCCCTGGAATACACACTCTTCAACTTCACCACCAATACGACAATAAGGGCCAATTGTTGATCTTATTACCTTTGCCCTATCTAATATTGTTCCTTCACCGATATAAGAAGGACCAACGATTGTTGTAAATGGCTTTATCTCAACCTTTTTGTCAATGAAAATTGGTGCGCTCTGGCAGTCAAAAAAAACAAATTTATGAATCGTTGCATCGCGGGCAATAAATAGCGATCTTCTGGGACCTGAAAATTCTATGGTGCGGGGAATCCGTGCAGGTTTTCTGTGTTCCTGGAAATGCTCTAAAATCATCTCGCCATTATATTTGATTATATCCCAGGGATAGTATATAATCTTCCCGGAAATTTTCTTTATTTTTTTTATACCCTTCAGTGCTGAAGCAATGTCATGCATATTTCGGGGAAATGGTGGATTCACCTTTAAAAATCCTGCCTCATAATCATCAACCATAAATTTTGTTTCCTCATAGGGTAAATGGATACGTTCTTTCAAAAGCAATCGTGCGGAAAGATACATTGTGGGTTCATTTTTTAATGAAAGATTAAAATTGAATATTTCGCGACCAATAAAATCAAATTTGAACTTAGAAAAGTAAAAAGCAGTATGTTCAGCAATTGTCTTCATACCGATACGCAAATTGAATTGGGGGAAAAAATTGATAAGAGGAAAGAACTGTTCGGGCTTATCTTCGTAGATTACAATTCTCATTTTGAAAGGAGAATACTGGCGACCAGGGCGAATAGAATCCCTAACAGATGATTCAATGTAATCGGTTCTTTAAGAATGGCAAACCCATAGATTACCGGGAAGAGCACATATAGGTTTGTCAGGGGAATGACCACAGATGCGGGTCCAGTGGTCAGTGCCCGATAGAATGCAAGGACTGCAATAAGTGAAACAAAACCGACTGGTAACGCATATAGAGAGTGATGATTATACTGAAGATTGTGTTTAAAAATTATAATAAACAAAACCAAAAAGATTAAAGACCAAAGTGATATCCAAAAGGTTATACTGATGGTATTTAAATGTCTACTCAAAATTTTACTCCCAATTGCCCATAGTCCCCAGCCCAATAGGGCAATATACGCATATCTTATATAATCCATAACCTATTATATTGAATAGTCTATTTAAGTCAAGATAAATCAACGAAGAAATCTTAAAACTGCATAATTCCTTTTTTTATCTCCGCGCCGGTGCGAATAAAAATACTCTTCATTGCATAGGGTACAATAATCTAAATTTGCAAGGCATCTCTCTATGCCGAGTTCCTGGACAACTGCCTTTTTTAAATCAAGATAGATTCTCTGCCCTCGTTCACTAATTGCGCCGGAATATTTCCGGGAAAATAGCGATGCCACATCAGACTTAACTTCATAACAACAGGGTCCAATTGCTGCACCCAGGCAATATTGATAATTTTTTAAGATATGCTTTGCATTGGTTACAATTCCGTTGATAATAGAACGCCAGCCGCAATGGAGAATTGCGATGTTCTGGCCATTAAACAGATAAACAGGTAAACAATCTGCAACCTTAACACCGATAGAACTACCCGAACTAATCAATCCATCACCAACCCTGCCCTGCTCTTTATCAATATCAATGATAATATCAGAATGAATCTGTTTGAGCATTACCGGAGCAAATCTCTCAAGAAATTTTTCTGTTCCAACTTTTGTTGAATATAGAAACATTTTATTTTCAAAAATAAATTGAAAGTATTTTACATCAGGTTCTTCAATTAACTTCCACATTTTTTAATTCCTTGATACGCAGAACAACCTTCTTTTTACCAACCAGCGAATCTTCGTAAATTGTATACAGACAATCAATTTTTGTCTTTCCCGGCTCAAGTTGTAATATTTTATTTGCCTGATAAAAAGCAATGGCCGGGAATGCAACTCTATCTTTGCGAACCGCAAATTTGAGATGCTCTTTACCCACTACAATTGGCACACCCACCACCTCAAAACCTTCTCCTAAAAATACCGGCTGAGGATTCTCCATACCTGTTGGTTCAAAATATTTTAGAAAATAAACAACCTCTTCGGTAATCTCTTTTAAATCAAGCTTCATATCATAATAGAATCTTCTGGTAAAGATATCCTCATCAAATTCCCGGGCGTATTGATTTATCTTTTCCCGAAACTTTTTGATATTGGTATTTGCTATCTCCAGACCTGCTGCCTGTCTATGCCCACCAAATTTTATCAAATCATCAGCACAAAAATTCAATGCTGCAGTAATGTCAAATCCAGTGACTGAACGGGCTGAACCCCGGGCATGCTCTTGTTTCAGGGAAAGCACGATTGCTGGCCGTGCATACTCTTCTACAATCCTTGAGGCAACAATGCCGATAACGCCTTCATGCCAATCTTGCTTTCCCACAATAATCACCCGGTCATCTTTTATCCCCTCATTCTCTATCTTCTCAATCGCCTCTTCTAAAATTTTGTCTTCTATCTCCTGCCTCAGCTGATTATCATTAGAAAGTTCCTGGGCATAATTGAATGCCTGATCAAAATCATCAGTAAGCAACATCTCTACCGCAATCTTTGCATCCCGTAATCTGCCACAGGCATTGATTCTGGGACCAATTATAAAACCCAGATGATATGCAGTTATTTCTCCTTTCAAATCTGCTGCCTTTTTTAATGCACGAATGCCAATTTTTTTAGTCTCATTTATCTTTTTTAAACCCAATTTCACAAGATAACGATTTTCATCAATCAGTGGCACCACATCCACCACACTGCCCAGGGCAACAAGGTCAAGGTCAGAAAATAATCTATTCTCATCAAATTTTTGAAAACGGTAAAGTGCCTGTAAAAATTTGAATGCCACTCCTACTCCCGCAAGCTCTTTGAATGGATAATTACTCTCTGGTAATTTAGGATTGAGCAGTGCACAGGCAAAAGGAATCTCAGATTTTGGTGCATGATGGTCACAGACAATCACATCAATATTTTTTGATTGGGCATACTGCAATTCTTCAAACGATGTAATCCCGCAATCCACTGTAATCATCAAAGAACACCCCTTTTCTACGGCATAATCAATGCCTGCACTTGATACACCATATCCTTCAATCATCCGATTGGGAATGTAGTAGTCAACCTGCAAACCAAATTGTTTCAGATTCCGATACAACAGGGCAATACCTGTTATACCATCTGTATCATAGTCACCATGAATGAGAATCCGCTCTTTTTTTTCAATTGCAAGGGCAAGGCGCTTCACGGCTTTTTCCATATTCGGAATCAAAAATGGGTCATAAAGATTGCTTATTGTTGGGGCAAAAAAAGATTCAATCGCTTCTTTTGATTGATAACTACGATCTTTCAAAATTTGCACAATGATTGCAGGAATCTTCTTACCGCGAACAATTAAATCTTCGCCGATTTCGCCTTTATGCTTACTGATCCATCTGGACATAGTCAATGATGCGTTATCTTAAAGAATTATCCAGGTGGTGGCACAGATGTAACTTTCGGATGTTTGCCAAAAAGTTTGTAATAAATCTTCGGATAATCAGTTTTACCACATAATAGTGCAGTGCTTATCGGCGTTACCTTTTTTGCCAGATTACTCATTGCCTGCGAAATATTTCTGATATCCCATTGGGCAGTTGGGTCTTCGCGCAGCCGTGAAATATGATAGAGTTCTCTTAGGTTTACATTTACGAGAACCCTCTTCCTGTGGGCATTGGTCAAAATATAAGTGCCCGCATACGGTGCAATCTTTATTATTTTTTTGTATAATTTTTCAGTTTTATTTATTACTTTTTTAAATACTTCCTCCTGTTTTATCTCTTTTATTGATGGGGGAATTGTTATGCCTAAATCCGGGTCATAGTCCTGATTTATCAATGTCATCAAACGATGGCGTTTGAACTGACCAAAACAGCCCGCGGAAACAATTAGAGAATATGTATAATTGACCACCTCAAACTCCCTTAAGACTCCATCATACAATTCAAGGTATTTACATGATTGTTTAAAAAGTTCAATCTTTCTGGCTCGGCTCATATTTTTAACCACGCTTAAACAATTCTCATAACTTTGTTTTGTTGCCCTGAAGAGTAATGCGGCAAGCAATCTATCATCACCATCAGGAGTATAATCTTCAAGCACGACATCTCTATCTTGCTTATTGCTTTTTATTGTTTTTATAGATCCACAGTATTGTTGTAGTTCAGAATAGGTCTTCTGGTCATAATCATTGGCTTTGTAAAAAAGAATAATGGATGGAGCAATGGCTTTGACTGCTTTATACAATTTCTCTCCGAGTTCCCGAATTTCAGCAAGATGATGGCTGGCAAATCTACGAATCATTAATTCAAGATTTCGGGCATTGATGGTCGCACCGAGCTGGGTCTGGGTTGTCAGGGAGAGGATATACCGTGCGTCTTCTTTGGCAGCATTTTCTAATAGCCTTAATGTATGTTGGTCTTTTATTCCCGGATGTTTTTTAAACTGGAATAATTTTAATTCATTAAATAATTTCTGATAAAGATTATTTTGCAAATGGACGATATCGCAGAACTCGTTCACTAAAGCCGTTTTCTTGATTTCTTCAGGAATTAAAAAATCCCCTTTTAATGTAACATAACGTTGTGACTTTTCAGTATATGAACAGAGCCGAAAATGTTCAAACTCTTCCACTGCCCTTCGGGAAATACCTGTGATATCAAAATTGAAGACGGCGTGTTCAGCAATAGAATGGTGGCTCATTTCAAAAATTATTCTTCTATTTGATGCTCGTGCCTTTTCTACTTCTTGTCGGGCTTCTTTTCTTAAAATACCAACCTCTTTGGGGCTGCGGCTGATGCGGGCATAGGCAGCAGATATTGTTTCCGGGGTCAAAATAAGATTTTCATTTATTTTAGAAAATTCTTTTATTATATCAATATCAAGATTATAACCGGCAAGGCATACCTTCATTTTATAAAAATCTTCTCTTTATATCCTGGGCTACAAATTTTAAAGAAGGATACATTTCAAGGGCAGTATTACGATATGCTTCTAAGTCTTTCCCTACCGGGTCAGAGACCTCATTGTATTTGGTTCGCCTTTTATATTCTTTTAATAAAAATGTCTTTATTGTCGCCTCCGGTGCAAGTTCCAGCACAGTTTCATAGTGTTTAAATTCCATTACCAGAACCAGGTCTGCCTCATCTACCAGTTCTTTTGTAAGATATTTTGTCTTATGGTTGGATAATTCACCGCCAAACTCCTTTGCTACAATCTGGGCGTTTTCACTTGCAGGCAGACCATCCATTGCTGCTGTGCCCGCTGATTTTATAGTAACAAGTTTTTCATCAAGCATAGTTTTTATAATGGCTTCTGCCATTGGGCTACGACAGGAATTGCCTGAACAAACAAACAGAAGATTGAATTTTAATGATGGAGCAAGTTTTATTCGTCTTCCATAAACTTTTTCAATTTCTAATATCGCCACTTTTCCTTTTCTTCGCACGATCGGAATTGTAGATGTCAAATCCAGTACTGTGGATGGTTTGTCAATTAATCGCCCTGCATCAATTATTAACTCAACCCCAGGAAACTTTTCGCTAATCTCCTGGGCACTTTCAAGCACTGGTTCACCAGATAGATTGGCACTCGTTACTGCAATGGGCTTTTTATAATAATCTAAGAAATTTATAATAAAATTTAAATCAGGTATTCTTATACCAATATTCTGTTCATTTACAGGCAGATGCGCCTCAGGATTTTTTTTTAAAATTAGGGTGATTGGACCGGGCATAAAATAATCTATGATTTTCTGCTTTGTAACTATGGCATATTCCGGAAGTAAACTTTTGGCGATAAAAAAGGTAAAGGGTTTACCATCCCTTTTTTTTAATTGTGCTAATTTTTCAAGCGCAGAAGAATTAGTGCCATCAACTGCGAATCCATATATAGTATCTGTAGGTAGGCAAACGATTTCGCCCTTTTGAAGAACAACGGCAATTTTTTCATAAATTTCTGTATTCTCTGAAATCTTTACAATCATTGCTACTACTTCTATCTCACCTTCCTCTTCCGCTTCATCTTTTTCATACCACCACTACCAATGTCCTTGCGATAAACCATACCATTGAAATGTATCTTTTTAATCTCTTCGTAAGCCTTCTGTTTTGCAATGCGTAAATTATCAGCAGTGCAAACTACATTGAGCACCCGACCACCAGCAGTAACAAGTTTACCATCTTCCATCTTTGTCCCGGCATGGAAAAGCAGAGTACCCGTATCCAGCGCCGATTTTATCTGAATCTCTTCGCCAATCTTATAATCATAAGGATAACCCGCTGACACTAAAACCACACAGATTGACCAGAGATTTTTAATCTTCACCTGCAAATCCTGAAAATTATTTTCTACAACACCGAGGAAAAGATCAACGATGTCATTTTCAATTAATGGTATGATGGCCTGGGTCTCAGGGTCACCAAAGCGACAGTTAAATTCAAGCACCTTGGGGCCCGATGCGGTTATTATTAAACCTCCATAAAGAATCCCTTTATATGGTATGCCCATATCGTGGAGGCAGAGAACTGTAGGTTGTATAATTACCTGTTGAATAATATTTGCTACGCGTTTATTCGTGGGATAAGGTGCATAGGCACCCATACCGCCAGTATTGGGACCGCGATTCCGGTCATATAATCTTTTGTGGTCCTGCGCCGATGGTAAAAAGCTCACTCTTAGACCATCTGTTATTGCAAATATTGAACATTCCTGACCGCTCAGAAATTCTTCTACTACAATCTTTTTGCCTGCTTCTCCGAGTTTGTGCTGAACAAGCATCTCATCAATAATTCTCTCATATTCATTTTTATTATTCACAATAAAAACACCTTTGCCACTGGCAAGACCGGCTGCTTTTACAACAATCGGAAAAGTATTAATTGTTTTCAAATATTTAAGGGCCGAGGAAGCGCTGTCATAAATCTGAAATTTCGGTGCTGGAATGCCAAATTGTGCCATAAACTCCCGGGCAAATGCTTTATCCGATTCAATTCTGCTTGCACCTTTTGTCGGTCCAAATATCTTTAACCCATTTTTACTAAATTCATCAACAATACCCAGGGCAAGGGGCAATTCAGGTCCAACCACAGTAAGGTCAATATTCTTATCCCGGGCAAATCTTACAAGACCGTTTATATCTGTAGGAAGTATGTTTACACAGGAGCCTATCTTTGAAATTCCGGGATTGCCAGGGGCAACATAGAGATTTTTCACTTTTTTTGATTTATGGATTTTCCAGGCAAGGGCATGTTCCCTGCCACCACCACCAACTAATAAAATATTCATATATGTTCTCCTTTATCTTAAAAATAAATATTTATAATAAATTTCAAATCTTACGGCTGACAAATTGAACAATCTGTTTGAATTTTGCTGGAGATTCTTCAATAATACTGCCCAGCACAATAAAATCAGCTCCTGCATTAATTATCTTCATAGCATCATCTTTTGTTCTAATACCACCGCCTACAATCACCGGAATAGAAATCTGTTTTTTTACTTCTCTAACCAGCATTGCCGGTACAGGCTCTTTTGCACCACTTCCTGCTTCAAGATAGATCGCCTTCATTCCCAGATATTCACCAGCAATGGCATGGGCAACCACAATCTCAGGTTTATTTCGGGGAATCGGCCGTGTATTTGAGATATACTCTACGGCGGTAAAATTATTTGACGAAATAAGAAGATACCCTACAGGGATAACTTCCAGACCATAGGATTTTATTAAAAAAACTGATTTGACATGCTCGCCAATCAAAAATTCAGGATTACGGCCACTTAAAAGTGATAGGAAAAAAATCCCATCAGCAAACCTTGAGACCTGGTGCCAGGCTCCGGGGAAAAGAATTACCGGGCAGGTAGCATTCTCTCTGACTTTAGCAACAAAACCATCAAAATCTTCGGTCTTCAGGAGCGATGAGCCAATGAGAATTGCATTTACCCCACAATCAGATATAAATCTGGTAGTTTTTAAAATTTTATCTTTGGGAATACGGTCAGGGTCAAACAGGGCAATTATGCCTGGTCCGTAATGGGTCAATCGTTCCCAGATATTTTTTTTCGGCATCATAAAGATTATAATGCACTTACAAAAAAAATCAAGTGTTATTTGAAATATGCATTTGCCTATTGACAAAGCTCATTTTTTGATTATAATGGATAATATGATGAGGAGGTCGGATAACGCCCATTAAGATGTTGGATGACCAGAAAAACCGAATTAATTATAAACATATTTGGTGATTTAATAATTATTTTCTCCATATTTTCTCTCAGCTGGCGAGCCGCAGGGTTAAATCTATCAGTATTAAGCCAACACGCCATTATTGCCAATTTAGGTTTGCTGTTATTCTGGTTTTTCATCTTTCGCTCTTTTGACCTGTATAAAACACGCTCCCAGATCCAGATTATGAATGAACTCTTTACTATGTTCAAAGCAATATTATTGGGGATGGCAATACTTCTATCATTCGCCTATATAATGAATATTGATTTCTTTAAGGCAAAAGGATTCTTACCTTCGTATGTTATTCTGTTTTCAACTCTGTTGCTCTGGCGATTTCTGTTCCGGGGTCTGGTTGGTGAATATGCAAAAAAACCTTTGCGCAATGTCATCGTATTCAAAAATGGCGAGAATGTTCCTGTTTATGAAGGTTTTTCTGCGGTGAAAGAAATAAAATTTTCTGAAATGACACCCAACCTTTCCAAACGGATCTTTAAAGAAAATAAAATCAGTGGTATAATCATTGATAGCAATGGACATTCACATCAAGATATTCTTAATCTGATCTCCCGGTTTACTGAAACAAAATATGAGATCTATGTCTCACCAAAATTGTATTCACTGGTATATGATCATTTTCTTATTAAAAAAATTCCAGATTCAAACCTTTTGCAGGTTATCTTCCACCCACTCTCAGCCTGGGACCGTTTTCTTAAAAGGTTGACCGATATTGTGCTTGCGCTAATTGCTTTAATAATCTTTTTTCCACTTATGGCGGCGATTGCTTTATTAATAAAAATTGATACACCAGGTCCGATTTTTTATACGCAAAAAAGGATTGGTTTCCGCAATAAAAAATTCTCTTTAATTAAATTCCGTTCTATGGTGCAAGATGCAGAAAAATATACGGGTCCGGTCTGGGCAAAAAAGAATGATACAAGGATTACACGTATGGGCAAAATTATGAGACCTTTCCGCCTTGATGAATTACCTCAGCTTTTTAATGTTCTTATGGGCGATATGAGTTTTGTTGGTCCAAGGCCTGAAAGACCACACTTTGTATACAAATTTGTCTCAAATATTCCGCTCTATTCATTAAGACATACTGTGCATCCGGGAATTACCGGACTCGCCCAGGTGAAATATTCATATGACCAGACAATTGAAGATGTAAAAAAGAAGTTAAGCTATGACCTTGAATATATTAATAATATCTCATTACGGCTCGATTTAAAGATCTTCTTTAAAACTGCACTAACCGTGCTTAAACGTCAAGGAGCCCATTAAATTTATGATGCATTTCAAAATGAAATAAGAAACGCAGTGGTGAAATGATATTTTTATTATTAATTATTGGGCAGAATCTACCCATTACCTGGTCACAGAGTTATTGCACATATGATGAGGCATCGGTTTTAAATTCAGGTGAATATAGTATTGGTTTTGGAGTGGATAATTATTGTATCTACAGTGGCACAAATGATACAATTGCATATGATGAAAGAAGATTTGATATCTGGGCAAGGACAGCGATTTTAAAAAATTTGGAATTTGAACTTAAATATTCATATCCCACTGCGGGAGTAATTTCAATAAAAAGGCAGCTGTTTAAAAAATTTATTAGTAGTGCATTCAAATTCGGATTTGGCTATATGAAGGGGACACGAGTCAGTTATATTACAGATTATGTCTATGATTTTTATGGAACACTATTTTTAGAAAAAGAATTTTTTCCTGAATTGAGATTTTTGTATGCACCAAAATTTATCTTCTCAATGCATTATCGCGATAGACAGGAACACTCAACCCGGCCACCCAGATATATCTCACATCTGGGACATTGTTTTGGTCTTAGTCTGGGCAGGAAATTTATTTTTCTACCAGAAATAAACTGGCTCTGGGGAAATAACAAAGATACAGAATATATGGTGAACCAATTTGGTCTGGGAATAAATATTAAAATAGATTAACCGCAGTCCTTCCTTTCACCCCTTGACAATTTGTAAAATTAAATTATAATAATATATAGATTTATTAATCCAAGCTAAGCGAAAGGGGGTGGTCTTAAAAACAAAAAAAATGGTACAGTAAAAATATATAAACAGAAAGGAGGTAAAAAATGATAGGTTTGGTCTCAATATTGATGCTGGCGATTTTGCCACCTGTTCCGGGTAAGATGACGCCAGAGCTGGTGGAGATACTCAATAACACTCCACCCAATGAAAAGATACTTGTGATTGTCCATATGAATACTGAATATCCTTATGACCAGATTGCGAATATGACACCACAACAGAAGTGTGATGTTTTTGAAATGGTAGCGAAGAATTCTCAAGCTCCAGTAGTGGAATATTTACGAACACTGCCAGAGGAAAAGGCTGAGTTAGGTGGTCAATTCTGGATCTTCAATGGATTTCATCTTAAGGCAACCAAGGATGTAATTGAAGACCTGGCAAGACGTGATGACATCTGGTTTATCTGTCATAACGGTATTATTCAGCTGGATGCCCGTCCTGGTGAAGAGGCTGAGCCATTAGTCCCGGAATGGAACATTACAAAGATAATGGCAGAGTCTTGCTGGGCAGCAGGTTTTAATGGTTCAGGTATAATCATTGGTCATATTGATACAGGTGTTGAAGTTACACATCCTGCATTGAGTGGTAAATGGCTATCACCTTATTGGCGCGATGGTGTGAATAATCAATCCTCGCCTTACGATGACCACAGCCATGGAACACATACGATGGGCACAATCTGTGGTGGTGATGGTCCTGGTCCATTTACAGATGATGTGGGTGTTGCTTATGGTGCCCAGTATATTCCGACCAAGGCATTTAATGCGAGTGGAAGTGGTCAATATGCCTGGATTGATACCTGTATGCAATATTTAGCGAATTTGAAGCAGGGTGGCGTTGATATAAGGGTGATTGGTAATTCCTGGGGTGGTAGTGGCACAGACCAGCATTTCTGGGCTGCGGTTTTGAACTGGAAGAATCTTGGTATCTTTCCTGTTTTCTCAAATGGTAATAGTGGTCCTGGTTCAGGTACGGTCGGTGCGCCAGCGAGTTATCCATTGTCCTGTGGTGTTGGTGCCACTGATAATGGTGATAATATTGCGAGTTTTTCTTCTCGTGGTCCTGCACCGAACCAGAGCCCCTGGAATGACCCTCAATACTGGTATTATTCTACCTGGAATCTATTAAAGCCTGATGTCTCAGCGCCTGGGGTGAATGTGCGTTCATCTGTGCCTGGAGGTAGCTATGGCACAATGAGTGGGACCTCAATGGCATCGCCCCATGTTACTGGAGGTACTGCGGTTCTGTTGCAGAAGAATCAGAGTCTTACTGTGACTGAACTCTATGACCTTTTCAGGCTTTACTGTGACCAGCCTTCACAGGGTGCACCATATCCGAATAACAATTATGGCTGGGGTAGGATAAATCTGTGGCATTCTTTACAGGCAGTGCCAACTGCTAACAGACCCAATGTCGTATTGAGCAGAACAAATATTGTGAACGATAATAATGGCAATGGCAAACTTGACCCAGGCGAGAATGCAGGTATTGTAACCTATGTGAAGAACACAGGTGGAGTCCAGGCAACCAATGTTCAGGGTACATTGAGGACAACATCACCTTACATCACTATCTCTGACTCTACTTATACCTATGGCACACTTGCTCCCAATGATAGTGCGAATAATGCCTCAGACCCCTATGATATAAGTGTCCATGCCTCAACACCACCTGGCCATATGGCAAATTTCCAGCTTGTGCTCGTTGCCGCAGAGACAACCTGGACAAGAACTTTCTCATACCAGGTCGGTGTCGCACCTGGAGAAATCATCTGGGGTCCAAAATCACTGCCCAACTTTCCAACGAGCCAGTTCATCTATGGAGTTGCCTATGATGGCATTGGTGATAGAATCTATGTCCTTGATTTTCTCTCCAATTCAATTCGCTACTACTCTTCAGACAGTTTTGTAACATATTATGGTGCAATCACTGGTCCAGCAGATAGTGTCACTGATATCACCTATAGTCGGATTGGTGATGCCCTATATGTCTGTGCCCTCAATCCCAAGACCGTCTGGAAAATAAACAAATCAACTGGTGGAATATTACGCCAGTTCAATAATCCGGCAAATGACTATCCAGTAGGTCTGGCATATCGTGCTCCGAATACAATGTGGTTTGCTGATAGAAGGTCAGCACTCGGTGCTGCTCAGTTAATATATATTGGTGATACGCTCGGCACGGCAACTCAATACAATAGTCCAATCCAGGGATATTATAATACCCGTTGTCTTGCCTATGATAGTTTAGGTAATTCATTTGTGAATGTGCAGACCTGGTTCAATTCTGGTGGGACAGCCCTTGATAGTGTTGGTGTAGTAGAGATGCAGGGTCAACCACCAGTTGTCACAGGTAAGAGATTCTTGTTGAATCCAGGCTGGAATATCCGTGGTATTGAGGCTGACCCAAGGGATGGTAATTACTGGATAACGATTGTGCAGATCAGTGGCACTTATGTAAACCAGATTGTAAAAGTCAAAGGTTTCTATACACCGCTCACGCCTGTAGAAGAATCAGAAAAAGAGAATGTTGCGCAGTATAAACTGTTAAAGGTTGTGCCCAATCCGGCAAAGAGTCTTGTGTCATTCCATATCAATCCTGATAATCTGAAGCACGATTACTTGAGTGTATACGATATCACTGGTAGATTAGTGGCAAAGGTTCAATTTAATAAGGGAGATAAAATAATCCAGTGGAATCCAAGAAAAGATGGCGCACTTGCTGATGGTGTTTATTTTGTGGGTCTGGAAAAGGATGATGGAGTGATTACGCAGAAGTTCATCCTGATGCGCTGATTACAATAACCACAAAGAGCCCCGGTTTTATGCCGGGGCTCTTTTTATACAATTATAATAAATTATGCTCGGAAAAAGAATAGAACCCTTCTTCGGCAATGATGATGTGGTCAATAATCCTTATCCCCATTAAGTCTCCAGCACTCTTTAATCGTTCAGTAATCTTTAAATCATCTTCTGAAGGCTTCAAGATTCCACTTGGATGATTGTGTATCAAAAATAATCCACCCGCATTCTCAATAATCGCAAACTTGAAGACCTCTCGTGGATGGGTCAAACTTGCATCAAGGAGACCCTTTGAGATTGTAGTATCCTTAATCAATGCATTCTTGGCATCAACTGCCGCAACTTTGAATAGTTCCTGTTTTAGATTACCAATCAGCGGTGCGTAATAATCATAAAGGTCACGGGGTCTTGTAAATTTGATTATCCTCTCCTGTTTTTTTGAGTATGAACGCCTGCCTAATTCCAGTGCGGAAAGAATAGTAATTATCTTTGCCCGACCCAATCCGGGAATCTTTAAATTTTCAATCTCTTTTGCAGATTTTTCCGCAAGTTTTTTCAAACTGCCCACCCGACTCAAAATCTCCTGAGCCAGGTCCAATGCTGAACGATTCTTCACACCTTTACCAATAATGATCGCCAGCAATTCAATATCACTCAATACATAACTTCCCTGCTCATAAAATCTTTCCCTGGGACGCTCTGATTCAGGCCAATCTTTAATCTTCATTACCCTACCTGTTCAACAGTTCATTATGATTGAGTTACTTCATCAGGGTTGCCCTTAATACAAAACCGGCAAGGGTGATTGATGATGTCGCCATCAACTTAATCAGAATATTGAGCGATGGTCCTGATGTATCCTTGAATGGGTCGCCTACTGTATCACCAACAACTGCTGCCTTATGTTCTTGAGAGCCCTTTCCACCGAGATTTCCTTTTTCAATATATTTCTTTGCATTATCCCAGGCGCCACCGCTGTTCGCCATCATCAATGCCACCACAAAACCTGAAATCAATGCTCCGGCAAGAATACCGACCACACCATTGGGTCCTAAAAATATTCCCACAATGAGCGGAGTCAATATCGCTAATAACGAAGGCAGAATCATTTCCTTCTGCGCTGCTCTGGTACAGATATTAACTGCACGGGCATAATCTGGTTTTGCTTTATTTTCCATTAATCCGGCAATCTCTTTAAATTGACGACGTACCTCAATGACAATCAGGCCAGCAGCACGGCCCACTGCCTTTATGGTTAAGGAACAGAATGCATAAGGCATCATTGCACCAATAAATAGTCCAGTAATGACTGCAGGATTGGTGATGGATAGATTAAGTTCCTTACCAAAAAGTAAAATCTGGTCACGATATGCGGCAATCAAGGCAAGGGCGGTCAATGCTGCAGAGCCAATTGCAAATCCTTTACCCGTTGCAGCAGTAGTATTACCGAGTGCATCAAGGGCATCGGTTCGCTGCCTGACCTCTTCAGGCAGACCCGACATCTGGGCATTACCACCGGCATTGTCTGCAACCGGACCATAAGCATCAGTCGCTAAAGTGATACCCAGGGTTGAAAGCATTCCTACTGCAGCAAGGGAAACACCATAAAGCCCAATATTTGCATCTGTAGCACCACCACTCAAAAAATAGGCAGCCAGCACTGCGACTACAACTGCCAGAACTGCCGGCGCAGTTGAAAGCATTCCCACGCTCAACCCTTCTAAGATTACGGTTGCCGGACCAGTCTTGGCACTATCAGAGATACTGCGCGTAGGACGATAATTATCAGAAGTAAAAAATTCCGTGTTAAATCCGATAAATACACCCGCACCGAGTCCGGCAAGGATTGCCCAGTAAAAACCAAAATGGTCAGGCAGGATGTATTTAATAACAAATGCAGAAATGATTGCAATGATAATGCTTGAAGCATATATGCCACGACGCAAGGCAGTGAGGAGTGCGGATTGGGTCGCATCCTCTTTTGTGCTTACGAGAAATGTACCAATGATAGAACAGAGCACACCCACTGTTGCCATCACCTGGGGCACAACCACACCCTGTATTCCAAGCCCGGCAGCAACTGCGAGTGCCATTGTGGCAATGATTGAACCGACATAAGATTCATAAAGGTCTGCTCCCATTCCTGCCACATCACCAACATTGTCACCCACATTATCCGCAATCACTGCAGGATTGCGCGGGTCATCTTCAGGGATACCTGCTTCTACTTTACCCACGAGGTCTGCACCCACATCTGCGGCTTTGGTAAAGATTCCTCCACCGACCCTGGCAAAGAGTGCCTGAAATGATGCACCCATACCAAAACAGATCATTGTTGAAGTTATGTTCTGTATTTTCTGTGCCTCAGGAAGACTACGATAAATCCAGTTTAATAACAAAAACCAGATACTCAAATCTAAAAGGCTCAAACCCACCACCACAAAGCCCATAACGCCACCGGCTGCAAATGCAACACGCAATCCACTGTTCAAACTCTGCCGTGCCGCATTGGCAGTGCGTGCAGAAGAATTAGTTGCCTGGGTAAGTCCGACAAAACCGGAGAACCCCGAGAAAAAACCACCAGTAATAAAAGCGAATGGGACATAGATCGGTAGCATTCTGTTCAAAGCAATGATTAACAGAATGACAAATACTACTGCAAAGAATATTGTTACTACACCATACTGTCTTTTGATATATGCCCTGGCACCTGTCCTTACAGCCTGGGCGATCTCCTGCATCCTATCAGTGCCTTCATCAAACTTTTTTGTTGACAATGATAAATACCAGGCAAAGACCAGGGCAAGCACGGAACCAATCGGCGTCAACCAGAATAATGGATGCATCTAACCTCCTTTATAAAAATATTAATGCCCAAATCAACCAAATAGCAATAGTTTAGCCACCCTGAATTTGTAGTTGCTTGATTTATCAAGCACCAAAAAGAATCCAATGCTCCGTCCCGATGGGACGAGAATCCCTTCGGGAAATTGGGCAACTACATTGATTTAATTCCATTTTTAGAATGGCTAACCTATTCCACGAAATATTTTAAACAAAAAAATGATTTATATTATATGGAATTTTCAATAAAAATCAAGAAAATTTTTCTATTTTTAGTTTAATAGAGTGTAAAACGCTCTTTTAAATAATCCGGGGCAAGTACGCCATCTGCGACAAGCTTTCTTTTTGATTGTTCCATATCCTGCATACCAAATTGCCTGCCAGTCTGAATTACTGAATCAATCTGGTAGACCTTTTGTTCACGAATTAAATTGCGCACGGCCTGGCTTGCAATGAGAATTTCAAATGCAGCAACCCTGCCTGGAATATCCTTTCTCGGATATAAACGCTGGGCAATAACACCCTGAAGTGATTCTGATAATTGGACCCTTATCCTATCCTGCTGGTCTGTAGGAAAAACATCAATGATTCTGGTAATGGTCTTTGAAGCGCTTGAGGTATGGAGTGTGGCAAAGACCAGGTGCCCGGTTTCAGCAGCAGTCAGGGCAAGACTGATTGTTTCTACATCACGCATTTCACCAACCAGAATATAATCCGGGTCTTCGCGCAATGCACTCCTCAATGCATGATTGAATGAATGGGTATTAGAGCCCACTTCACGCTGATTAACAATACAATTCTTTGTATTATGAATGAACTCTATCGGGTCTTCAATGGTAATGATATGGCCATTTTTATTAGTATTGATATAATCAATCATTGCCGCAAGGGTCGTTGATTTTCCGCTGCCAGTTGGACCGGTCACCAGAATCAATCCATAGTCAAGGTCTATAAGTTCTTTAATGACCTTTGGCAAACCCAATTCTTCCATTGATGGAATCTTTTCTGAAATCACACGGAAAACAGCACCAAACCCCTGACGCTGATGAAAGATATTCACCCTGAACCTTCCAATATCAGATATATGCAGGGAAAAATCAAGTTCTCTTTCTCTTTCCAACAATGTTTTCTGCTCGTCAGTGAGTATATCATAGATTAATTTACGAATAATTTCAGGTCCGGCTCCATCCTCACTCAATTTTTTCATTGTGCCATACACTCTCATCATAATCGGAGAGCCGGCACTCAGATGTAAATCACTTGCCTTTGAATCTACAATATGCTTTAATAATTTTTTAATCTCGGACATAATCAACCATTATCTTTCTGTTCCTGAAACTTTATCATTATCTGAACCCTACCTTTAAATTTCATAGTTGTACCATTCTCATCAATGACCTCCATTGTTGCGTGTTCTTTATCAATATCTATTTTAATTGTTCCCTTAAAAGATTCATTAATGAATATCTGTTCTGTTTGCTCCGTAAGAAAAAATTTATCAAGGAGTTCTAAAATTTTTTCTGGTTCTGCAGCAGAAAGTATAACTTCTTTTTTCACAAATTCCTTTATCTTTTCAAGCCCCTGTTTATCGGTCGGGTCGCCCATTGCGATATAAAGTTTACCCTCTATTTCATAGAGCGGAATTGCACAATAATCATACAATAATTTTTCAGGAAATGATTTGATAAGCTGACTATCCAGAACTTCTGGTTTCAATTCAATGAATGGTATTGCCACTTGTTCACTCAATATCCAGACCAGGTCACGAGCATTGATATAACCAAGTTCAATCAAAATTTCACCCAGTTTCTTTTTATGTGTCTTTTGAATTTCTAAAGCCTTTTTTAACTGGTCTTCTGTAATAATCCCGCTCTTTACCAGCAATTCACCAATGCGCATAATTTATTATATCCCAATCAATTCAAATACCTTTGCTTTCAATTGTCTTATTTCAATCGGTTTTGTTAAAAATGCAGCAACTTCTGAAGTCTTTACAATGACATCATCTTCAAGTAACTTATATGCCGAACAGATGATTATGGGAATATTCTTATTTCGCTCCCTTATCCTTTCAATTACTTCAAAACCATGAACACCAGGCATCTTGATATCGGTTATCAAAAGGTCAAATTTTTCTTTGGTTATATACTTTACTGCCTCTCTACCATCATCACAGACAACAACATCATAATCATCATTTAATGCCTCACTAAGCAATAACCTTATTGGTGCTTCATCATCACAGACAAGAATCCTCTTTTTCATTGTATCCTCCTAAATCTATGTTTACCAGGCAGGTAAGTATACCATTATTTTTGTTCCCTGCCCAGGCTTACTTTCTACCTCAATCTTTCCATGATGGTCATCAACAATCTTTTTGACGATCGCCAGTCCCAATCCTGTGCCCCTTGTTTTCGTTGTATAAAACGGAATAAAAAGATTTTTCAGGTCTTTTTCATCAATCCCCTTTCCATTATCAATAACTTCTGTGAGTATAAAATTATCAATTTTTTTGAAATCTATTCTCAATAGACCATTTTCATTCATCGCCTCAATAGCATTTGTAATAAGATTCACAAATAGTCGGCGTACAGACTCTTCTTCTCCGCGAATCAGGGGTTCTTCAATTCCTTCAATCATTGTCTGTATTTTTACTGTTTGCAATATATCTTTTATCAAATCTTTCACATCTATCTTTTTCAATTCCATCTTTCTGGAACGGGCAAAGGTCAAAATATCATCAACAATATGATTTATGCGCTGTGTGCCTTTACGGATCTCTTCAATATAAGAATCTATTTTTTGTTTATCCTGAATATTTTTCAAAAGCTGAGTAAAACCATCAATTGAGGTCAACGGATTGCGAATTTCATGGGCGACCCAGCTCGCCATTTTACCAAGATAGGACAATCTCTCATTCTGTTTTACTTTCTCTTCAAGTTTTCTTATTTCTGAAAGGTCTTTAAATATCAATACACAACCGTTTATATCTTTTTCTGGTGTGTTCAGTAGAGTGATATTAAAACCAATGGGGATGCTATCTCCAGTTTTGTTCTGAATCTCTACCTCTTCACGGATTATTGGTTTACCAGTCGCCATTGCCTGCTCCATCTTATTCCAGAGTTTTTCAATACCTTCAAGGCTCTTTATACTATAACCAATCAGCTCGTCTTTTTTATATCCAAATGCCCTCTCTGCCTCAGGATTAACTGTGGTTATAAGTCCGTCACTCTTTACTACCATTATGCCAGTCGCAACGCTATTAATAATTCTTTCATTATAAAGACGAAGTTCAATTTCACGTGCTGTCACCCTCTCTACTTCTTTTTTCAATTCAATATTGAACCTTTCAAGTTCCTCTTTTTTTCTGAGCTCCCGGCGTGTAGACTCTGCCCAGTAGCTACTCACCAGCGATATAAGAAAGAAGAATGGAATACGAATTAGAAACTTTGAATCCAGAAAAGATATATCAGGGTATTGCTGATGGGTAAGCCAGGCATAGATGATACTTGCCACTATCGCAACGGGTAAACTCACATTTACTGTCTGACTAACCGATGAGATAAATATTGCGAGGAAATAGATTAAATAAAAATCTGTTGCAATCCCTTCAGCAAAATATATTGCAATAGAAATAATAACTATGTCCAGGAAAAATGTAGTAAAGGAAAACCATGGTCTTGATAGAATTTTATCTGGAACACGGGTAAGGGCAAGACCTATGAGAAAATATACCAGTGCAATAATATATCCTGGTTCACCAAAGTGTAGCCCCTTTTTTGAATATGTCATTAGCAAAATCGTGGCAAGAATTACAATAAACCTTAAGAAAGTTAATTTATTTTTCTCCATATATGCCCTCATCATAGTATAATCAATCTCCTTTCCTTGTCAATCCTATGCTATTATACATTCTGCTTTGTGTTTTCGCCATCATAATATAACATTGCAATATTTGTGCCAGAAAAAACCTTGAAATTTCGGAGAAATTTTCTGATATCCTGTTTATTTCAAGGACATCTGTTTATAATCCGAACAAAAACAGATGAATCAACTCTTCTTAAATTCAAAAGGATTTATGTTGTGTTTTTTCATAAGGCGAATCAGAAAATTTCTTGATATTCCAATAATTTCTGCGGCTTTTGTTTGATTACCTTTACTTAATATAAGGGCTTTTTTCAGAAGTTCAAATTCAGTCTGTCTTATTGCTGATTCATAATTGAGAGGGCTGGCCTCTTCAGATCTTACTGGCTGAACCATTCCTAAACTTATATCATCTGGTGTTATCAAATTACCCCTCGCAACAATTATTGCCTTCTCTATTGTATTTCTTAATTCACGGACATTACCTGGCCAATCATAGTTCTGCAGAATCTCAAAGACTCCGGGTTCTATCCCCTGAATATTCTTATGGCATTCTTTAATAATTTCATTGGCAAAGTGCTCGGCAAGGGGAATAATATCTTCTTTCCTTTCCCTTAAAGGTGGCAAAGTGATGGGAAATGTATTTATTCTAAAATACAGGTCCTTTCTAAAGGTGTTATTATTAACCATATCCTCAAGGTTTGTATTGGTTGCAACAATGATTCTTACATCCACTGCAATCTCTTTTTTCCCACCAAGTTTTCTAAAAGACTTTGTCTCTATCACCTTTAACAGTTTGCCTTGCAGAAGTAAGGGTAAACTGCTGATTTCGTCAAGAAATAGCGTGCCTTTGTGTGCCAATTCAATAAGCCCTTCTTTTCTTTTTCTCGCATCGGTAAATGCCCCGGGCTCATAACCAAAAAGTTCTGATTCCAGTAGATTTTCTGGTATGGTGGTGCAATCAATATCAACAAACGAACCTTCTGCACGGTCACTTATCTGATGGATATAAAGTGCCAGGAGCCCTTTACCAGTACCACTCTCACCTGTCAATAAGACAGTAGAGTTTGTCTTTGCTACCTTAACACACTTATCAAGCACCTGCTCCATCTTTTTTGATTTATACAAAATTGGCGTATATTTACCACGACACAAAACCTTGAGTCTATTGCGATAATGGTCACGCTCCATTTTTATTGCAAGGGTTTCCTGTATCCGATTTATGATAATACGCAACTCCTGAACATCAAGTGGTTTTAAAAGATAGTTAAGGGCTCCAATTTCCATTGCCTTTACTGCTTCTTTAATCTCCCCATAGCCAGTGATTATGATTATATTTACTTCGTTGTCGCATTCTTTCATCTTTTTTAATAAATCAATACCTTTACCGTCAGGTAATCGCTGGTCAAGTATTACCACTGAAGGATTTTCCTGGAGAAAGAGTTTCCATCCCATCTCTGCATTAGTCGCAGTATACACATTGTGCCCATCCTCTTCAAAAAGCGCAGAAAGGAATGCACGGATAGATTCATCATCATCAACAATCAAAATTGATAACATAAAATATTATACACGCTATTAATAATATGTCAACTGAAAAATATAGAATTCATATTTCTCAAACCGAATGTATAAAACAATTTCTTGACTCCGGAAGATTATTTAATATAATCCAATGATGAATATTGAAAAACTCTTTTCCCGATATCAGAGTATTGTTCCGGATTATAAGGATTTTATAGACTTTTTGAATAAACCGCAGAAAATATCATTAAGGTTAAACACCCTGAAGTCTAAACCTGAAACTATATTGAACAGCCTTAAAGATTTCCATCTGAGTCAAATAAAATTTTTTAAAGATGGATATATTTTAGATAGTGGCTATGGCATTGGCAACCATTTTACCCATCAATTAGGGCTAATCTATATTCAAGAAATCGCCTCTATGATACCTGCCATTGTGCTTGAACCCCGTCAGAACGAAGTTATACTTGACCTTTGTGCCTCACCCGGTTCAAAAACGACCCAGCTCGCACAATTGGTGGATAACAAAGGCATTATTGTTGCCAATGAGCTCAATCCCAAAAGGATATCAGGACTTATCCATAATGTAAAAAAGTGTGGACTATTGAATGAAGTTATTATCTCTATTCCGGGTGAACGAATCGGTGATATGTTACCCAATTATTTTGACAAAATCTTACTTGATGCCCCGTGTTCTGCAGAAGGCACAATTAGAAAATCAAAAAAAGTTTTATACCATTGGGGGATTAAGAATATTCAGAAGATGTCACACATTCAAAAAGGATTAATCATTTCTGCATTCAGGGCGCTAAAACCCGGTGGAATAATGGTCTATTCTACCTGCACTGTGGCACCAGAAGAAAATGAAGGGGTAATTGATTATTTATTAAGAAAATTTCCTGAAGCAGAAATATTACCCATTAATATCCCATATTTCAAATTACGCGAAGGAATTGTAAAATGGCAGAATGAAAATTATGATACAAGGATGAAGCATTGTGCAAGAATTTTACCGCAGGACAATGATACTGCTCCTTTTTTTGTAGTAAAGATTACGAAAAGAGGTTTGCCCCAGTTCCGTCCTGGTTATCACGGAAAAATTGAATTTCAGAATAGAGTAATTGACTTGTGCCTCCAGCAATTTGGAATTCAAAAAAATGGTTTTGAAGACTATGCGGTTTACCGTAAAAATGATACTTTTTATATTAGCACACCAGAAGCATATACCTTCTTTGAAATTACCGGTATAAGAAAGGGTATTGAGATTGGCAGAATATACGGAAACAATCTCAAGCCGGATAATGATTTTATTCAGATATTTGGCAAAGATGCAAAAAAGAATATCTTAGAAATAAATGAGTGGCAATTGAAAAAATTCCTAAAAGGAGAGAATATAAAAAAATATGCAAATGGATCTGGCGAATTTGTCATTGTTAAATTTAATAACTTACCCATCGGCATTGGACATTTCAGCAACAATGAAATCAAATCCACAATCAAGCCAGCCAGAAGGATTAAATAATAATAGATTAAAATTATTGACATAGAATTTTTTTTTGATATAATTGTTTGCTGAGGGATTCAAGGGAAGTGCTGTGAAAATCGGCCGTAGTCGCCGCTACTGTAATTCCGTCTCTACGAAAAGTAGAGAAAGTCTTCTGACCAATAAAAGTCACTGCCCTTAAAAATAAAAGGGTGGGAAGACGGTCAGAAACGGATGAGCCAGGAGACCTATCCCCAGCAGATTGCTCCCGTTAAAAAATTTTTTATAACGGGTAAAGGGAGTCCTTCGGACGAAAGGAGGTAAAAAATGATTCCCTTAATCATATTACCATTTATTATCAACCAGGTCTATGAAGTAGGAGGTGTCGTAGTTACGGCAACCCGCTATCCAGCAATGCTACAAGATATAAGTGCGGGTACCATTGTAATTGACCGGAAAACCATTGAGGCACAAAGTCCATCAAGCCTTGGCGAAATCCTCCATAATCTTACAGGTATAGATGTAAAGGATTATGGAAACCCAGGTTCAGTGACAAGCATCAGCATCAGGGGAACGCCAAGTTCAGGTGTAATAGTTTTACTGGATGGTATCCCGCTCAACTCCATGCAGACTGGAATTGCAGACATAAGTTATATTGAAGTAAGTGATATTGAACAGATTGAGATTATTAAAGGACCTGTTTCCAGTCTTTATGGTGCAAATGGTATCGGTGGTATTATAAATATCATTACAAAAAAAGGCAAGGATTTGTCAGAAGGTAGTGCAAAAGTGAGATATGAAATTGGAGATGTTCTGCAGAAGTTTAGCAATACTGAATATTTTTTGAATTACACAATTCCTGTAAATAATTTCTATTACAAAATAACCAGCAGAAAAAATTCTTTTACTGGTGCAAGAACCAATAGTGACAATCAAGGATTTTCTTTAAAAAACCAGTTCGGTTATGTTGCCACTTTGCTTTCCCTGCGTTTCACAACCAATTTTATTGTTAGGGATTACGGTTTGCCCGGGCCCCAACCACTTGTTGATAGTATCCATCCAGTTCCGTATCTCGGAGACAGTACCGCAACATCAAGATTTGATAAACAAATAGATAGAATATGGCTCAATGACTGTGCTATTGTTTATAAACCAGTTCACAACCTATCTCTATCAACCAATCTCTTTTGCAATGTTCAGGACAATCATTATGCTACAAAATTTCTATTCTGGGACATTACAAATGAAGACTATTATTATTCATTGATGACAATCGGTGCCAATACTTCTCTGCTTTATGAATCAGGTGCAGATAAATTGGTGCTGGGATTTGATTTTCGCTACGATACCCTGAAGGCAATAAAAAAATCCCTTCAAACTGGTGATACGACCTGGAACGCAAAGGCGAACAATTATGGCTTATGGACAACACTGGTAAAAAGAATTTCAAATTTTTTGACACTCAATCCTGGTATCCGGTATGATTATAATTCTTCTTATGGTAATTTCTTCTCCCCATCGCTGGGTCTGGTTTCAGAACTCAGCCAAAAGGTGTGGCTGAAATTATCAATTGCAAGGGCATTTCGGGCACCAGGCTTTAATGACCTTTACTGGCCAATTTACGGAAATCAGGATTTAAAACCAGAATATGGCAATGCCTATGAGATAAGGATAGAATCGTCTCCGTTTTACAAAATATTCACGGCAATGTCATTTTTCTTGCGTGAAATCAATGATCGGATCACCTGGCTTCCCACAGTAGACGGTTTCTGGAAGCCACAAAATATAAATCACATAAGGATTACTGGATTAGAAATCGAATTCCACACAAAATTAAAAGATCGTATAAAGATTTCCATTGATGGAACATACTTATTTGCAAGGCAGAGAAATAGAGAATTGGTCTATTATGATTTTATAAATTCAGATATGGAATTTCAGGAAATTGAACGGTCTGCTGCTTTTATTCCCTCGTTTATGTTCTCGACAAAATTTGAATATCAGATTAATCCAGACCTTGTCTTAAATATAAAAACCGATTACACTGGTGCGCGATGTAATTACTATGAAAACTGGACTGAGTTACCCACTATTTTTATGGATACAAAAAGATTAAGTCCATATTTACTTGTCAATCTAAATCTGCATAAAACCTTTTTTGAACACCTTGGCTTGAATTTTGGCATAAAAAATCTCTTTGATTCTGCCTATGCAATTCAATTCGGTAACAGCATAGATGATAAGGATTATCCAATGCCCCGCAGGACATTATTCGGTGAAATATTGTGGAAGTGATTTATATACCTTTACTTTCTCTTTTGTAGTTGCCTCATTTATGAGGCTTCCTGTTTTTTGTAGGGACAACGCTTTTAATTGCGCGAAAAAATCTTTACATCTCTCAGTACCAAAAGTGCCTCCTACAACTATTTTTTTGATTTATGAAAGCTTTTCCGCTTAGCCCGAATTATTCATACTATTTTTGGTTAATTTCGTTCAAATGGAATCTCCGAGCAGATTTACAGCATTTTTCAGTAAAAAAATTTTAACACTCTGTTTTTTTCTTTTTTGTCATTGCGAGGAGCGAAGCGACGAAGCAATCCAATGCGTAGCATTGTCCCGAGTGCAACGAGGGATCCCAATTGGGATTTAGAATTTCTGATCTGTTTAAAATTTAGTGTTTTGAATTTAGTCCGCCATGTTGCGTGGCGGATTGTATTGAAATTACAATACAAGTAAATAATCTGATATCCTGATACCCTTCCCTCATATATCCTAATACTCTGATATCCGCATTTCACGGGCATAAAGCCCTACACTACAATTTTGAAGAGTTCAGCCTTGTAGGACAAAAACCATCGGGGTTTGCGTTTTATATTTACAATGATACCCTCCCTGAAATAATCCTGTCCTGGCGCCAAGCCAGGATTCAAGGCAGGTTCTACAGAGGGAAGGGCAAGCACCCAGAATCCTTGACTTAGTCATTAATTTGGTTATAATATTTTTCCACAGAAAGGAGTGCTATAATGAAAGAATATAAAAATTTTATTAATGGCAAATTTGTGACTTCTAAATCCGGCAGAACATTTGAAAATAGAAACCCGGCAAACTGGGATGAATTGATTGGAATATTTCCCAAATCAAATGTTGAAGATTTGAATGCTGCGATTGAGGCAGCAAAAAAGGCATATCCGAAGTGGCGCGCAATTCCATTACCAAAAAGGGCTGAGATAATGCGCCGTGCTGCTGAGATAATGATTTCAAAAAAAGAGGAAGCAGCAAGGCTGATGACCCGAGAAATGGGTAAAGTAATAAAAGAAACACGCGGTGATTATCAGGAAGGGATTGATACTGCCCTTTATGCAGCAGGACAGGGTAGAAGATATTTTGGCTATACTGTTCCTTCTGAGTTATCTAATAAAATATGCTTTACCCGTAGAGACCCGCTCGGTGTCTGGGGGCTCATTACACCCTGGAACTTTCCAGTTGCAATTCCGTCCTGGAAAATATTCCCCTGCATTTTGAGCGGAAATACTGCAGTTATCAAACCAGCAACTGATACCCCTGCTTCAGCCGGAGAATTGGTTCAGATCTTATATGAAGCGGGTCTACCTGAAGGTGTATTAAACATTGTGTATGGGGGTGGTGGAGAAATTGGTGAAGCAATATTAAATCATCCTGATATTGTTGGTGTATCATTTACGGGCTCATCAGATATTGGTAGACGTATTGGTGAGGTCTGCGGAAAAACACTTAAACGTTGTTCCTTAGAACTCGGTGGCAAGAATGGTCAGGTGGTCCTGGCTGATGCAAATCTGGAACTGGCATTAGAAGGTGTAGTATGGGGTGCTTTTGGAACTACAGGACAGCGTTGCACTGCTACTTCACGCCTGATTATTGAGGAACCAGTCTACAATAAATTTATTGAGATGCTCAAGGCACGGGTTGCAAAATTAAAACTTGGCAATGGGCTTGATGAATCTGTTGATGTTGGACCTCTTGTGAATAAGGCACAGCGTGATACAGTCGCAAGCTATGTAGATATCGGAAAAAAAGAAGGAGCAAAACTACTGACTGGCGGAGAGCCATATACAGAAGGAGAATGTGCTAAAGGCTGGTTTTATAAACCAACTGTCTTTATTGATGTCTTACCAATGATGAGAATTGCCCAGGAAGAGATCTTTGGCCCTGTCCTCTCGGTTATTAAAGCGAAGAGTTTTGAACAGGCAATTGAAATCTTGAATGGCACAACCTATGGCCTTTCTTCAAGTATCTACACCAATGACCTAAATAAAGCCCAAAAGGCAGCTGAGATTGCCGAGACAGGAATCGTATACATAAACGCACCAACAATTGGCGCTGAATGCCATCTACCTTTTGGCGGAATGAAGAACACTGGAAATGGGCACAGAGAAGGTGGCTGGACCGCTTATGAGATATTTACTGAAGTGAAGACAGTCTATATTGATTACTCGGGTGTGTTACAAAAGGCACAGATAGACACATGGCAGGAGTAAAATGCCTGAAATTTAGAATGCCTTAATACCTGCAAGAGAAAGGAACTATATGAAAAGACCGAAGATTGTAACAGAATTACCTGGTCCAAAGGCAAGGACATTCTTAAAGATGGATTCCAAGTATATTTCACCATCTTATACCAGGTCATATCCAGCAGTGATTGAGAAGGGCAGCGGGGTCTGGGTTACTGATGTAGATGGAAATGAATTTTTAGATTTTTCAGCAGGCATTGCAGTCCTTGCAACGGGCCATTGTCATCCTGAAATAACAAAAGCAATAAAAGAACAATCTGAAAAATTACTCCATATGTCAGGAACCGATTTTTATTACCCATATCAAATTGACCTTGCTGAAAAACTTGCTGAAATCGTACCCGGTGCAAAAAACAAAAAGGTTTTCTTTGGCAACTCTGGTGCAGAATCCATAGAATGTGCAATGAAACTCGCAAGGTATCATACACGCAGGCCAAGATATATCGCATTCACTGGTGCGTTCCATGGAAGAACATACGGTGCATTATCATTAACCTCTTCAAAAGCAGGACAGCGAAGGTTTTTTGGACCACTCTTACCTGATGTGACCCATGTTCCCTATGCGTATTGCTATCGTTGTCCTTTTAATCTTAATTATCCCGGGTGTAATCTTGAATGTATAAAATATATTGAGGAAGTAGTATTCAAAAAGATTGCTCCACCTGAAGAAGTTGCCGCAGTCTTTGTAGAACCGATTCAGGGTGAAGGTGGATATGTTGTCCCACCAGAGAGTTTTATCCCTGCATTAAGAAAACTGTGTAATGACTATGACATTATTCTGGTAGACGATGAAGTTCAAGCAGGGATGGGTAGAACCGGCAAGATGTTTGCTATTGAGCATTTTAATACCAAGGCAGATATGTATTGCATTGCCAAAGGTATTGCCTCAGGATTGCCGCTGGGTGTTTGTGTTTCTAATAGTAGTTTGATGGATTGGCCACCAGGGGCCCATGCCTCAACATTTGGCGGCAACCCTGTCTCCTGTGCTGCTGCATTGAAAACAATAGAGTTATTGGAAAATGGCCTCATTGACAATGCAGCAAGGCTCGGTGAACTTGCGCTCAATATAATGAATGAACTCAAAGAACACTATGATTTTATTGGCGATGTAAGAGGAAAAGGATTGATGATAGGTGTTGAATTTGTCACTGATAAAAAAACAAAGACACCAGTCAAAGACAAAAGGGATGCTGTTGTTTATGAGGCATTTAAACAGGGGCTATTGATTCTCGGTGCTGGTGAATCTGTTATCAGAATTATTCCGCCCCTTGTTATCAATGAGCAAGAACTCCAGACTGGACTGGATATAATTGAACAAGTAATTAAAAAGGTATTCAGGGTTTAGTTAAATATCTAAAAAAAGGGGGACATTTAATGTCCCCTTTTTTTAATTGTCAAGTTTATTTTTATCTATGGATTTCTGTAGAGTCCAAACCAAAATTCAGCTGTATCAGCGCGACCCATACCATAGTCATCATAAGCGACAAAATAGAGTTTTGCCTCTGCTTCATAGGTATTCGTGCTTATTAAATAAGTAAGCACTGTATCTACTGGTAATGGCACATTCTCAAGAATAGAAGTATCTACTTCTGCCGGGTCAACAATGCCTTTTACTTTCATATATATAGGAACCTGGAATGGACCCAAAAACCTTGTTCCATCTATACTATAATATTCCCATATCATACGGTCAACAGTACAATCCACAGAATTTTTGGCAATAAAATGTATTTCATCAATATCAGCAGTACCGCCTTCATCAACTGGTGCCGCAACCGGTGTAATAAAAGTAACCTCTATATCCGGTTTCAGTGCCACAGATTCCTTCGTAAAATCGCAAGCGATAAATAAAATCGCACCCAGCATTAAAGCAAGAATCTTTTTCATCATACCTCCTTTATAATCTTATTATTTTATCCAATATTTACCTTTTGTCAAGAGGGAAAGTGCACTTCCATTCCTTTATTGCCATTGATATCGCAGAGGGGCGGCGTAACTGTATAACGAGGAACGAGTAAGTGAATGGTCTATGGTTATAAGGCGTGGCTGCCTGTATGGTTATTGGGTATGGTCTTTGCCCTTTAAAACATATTTTCCGCCAGGTTGAAAAGTGTTCCATGTGCTATACTTGAAATACTCATAGTTGTAAAAAATAACATCATCATTAACACCTACAATTTATATCCAAGACCGAAACCGAATACTGGACCATAGATTAATGAAGTTGGAAAATCGTTATCTCTTTTCATGACCAAGGCTATCTGTTTCATAGTCAATTTCATGTGTCCCAAAACTTATTCCCGCTAAGATCCTGTGTGATTTACCGAATTCTGAAATGAGCCCAAAACAATATCCAAAACCATACATTGGTGTTTCGCTACCCTGTGAGAAATTTATTCCTGCAGAAACGAGCGGTGTTAATCGGAAATTGGAACGCAATAAAAATTGATATTCAACTGAAGCACCTGGTCCGCAACCTGACAAACTTCCCATACCAATATTCACTGCGATTCCTCCAGTAGAACTTTTGGAAATTTTTTCCGCTGTTGTTGCTTCTGTATAACTGGCTGACAATGCAATTATAGCTACTGCCATTACTTTCAATGTTATTGAGATTTTTCTTTTCACGACTTACCCCCTTTTATCATTTTTATTACTGTTTTGGCTAACTCATTCATATCTGGATAGTATTCGGATTACTGCATTTTATTTGTTCCAATTTAGCCATCCAGGAACTTTTTTATTTTTATAGCATATCATAATTAAAATTAAGCGATTGTCAATGGAGTGTTGTAGAGTTTCAAAAAAATTTGGATTCTTTCTGGTCTGTTTGGTCTTTTTGTTTTCTCTGGTATCAAAATCCTCCACATACTACATACTACCTACTCCCTCCCATCCCCTGATTTCCTTTGATAACCATTAAATATCCTTTTTTACTACGGGCGATAATGTGTCTGGATTCTAATGGGTTAGAAGGTGAGGAGTTTGTGCCAAGCATAATTGTTAACACTTCCTTTAACAACCATATTCTCTTCGGTTGCTGAAATGATATTGACAGTTGCAACATCCTCCTTTAATTCATTCTGAAGTTTTAATAAATGTGTGGCGTGTTTTAATGTTTTCATTGCCTTAAAAATGGTGCGCGCAAGGGTCCGGTCAAAAAGTCTTGTTCTATTCATCGTCTAATTATATCCTGAATATTTAATATGTCAAGTTAAAAATGCCGCTTGATAACTATTTATTACCCCTTATATTTACTCTTTTTAAATTTTGAATCTATCTATGTCTTTTGCAAAAAGGTTGATGTTATATATAAAACCAAATTTCTCAATAAGACGCAAATAGCGAGAGCGACCGCTTGAAGTCAACCAATAATTACCATCGGTAATCCAATAAAACTCTAATGATTTAAAATTTGTTTTGATTGTGCTTAATAAATCAATATATTCGCTCTCGTTAATTCCAATTTTTGTTCCCTCTGTAGAATAAAAATTAACCTCAAATAGATATTTTGGGATCAATTTATGAAAAATTATTATATCAAATTTCTTTGGTTTCCCATTGGGCTTATTTACCCCTTGAATAAATCTTTCTGTGCAAAAATAATTTACATCCTTTGCACTCGGAATATCAGTGCCGTCAAGAAATAATGTTGTTTTCTTACCTAATTTATCATCAACACGAATGAATCCATTATTTTCAAGAATTTTAATTATCTTTAATTTTGCAAAATCGCCGTGGAGTTTTTTTGTATCTACGGGAACCCTTTTGTTTTTAAGATAATCCCTTAAATTTACACTTTTTATAACATCATTCAAATTTAAATTTTCAATGAGATAGCGGGAAAATCTTATGGCAAAGTCTCTAAATTCCTCGGTTTTTATTCTTTGTTCTAATATGCCGAAATTATTTTGAATTTTGGCAACATACTCAGTAACTGCAAGTTTGAAATTAGCAATTAATAAGTG
>JBBILZ010000010.1:0-48895 GCA_037444665.1 Caldifarciminota bacterium | reverse complement strand
GGTGGAATTGGTATCGGTGTTGTGGAACATGAAGAGATGGTGGTAGATTATGATGATGTTTTGGTTCAGCCCCTGCAATGAGCAGAACATTGTGCTAATGTAGATTTTTACAAAATTTGCCCCCCCTGAAAATAAATATAATCCTATGTTGAGGGACAATAATCTCAACATAGGAAAAAGGTATGGTCAAAATGAATGAATGGTTCACAATTAGGACTCTTAAAAGTAAGGGGGTGGGTATTAAAAAGATTGCTCGGCAATTACGAGAATAATGAAATCTTCTATTATTTTTTAAAAAATAAACGGCGACAAGATATTCAGGAAAGGATGTAATGAAGAAGAAAATACCCAAAAGTCCAAAATGCCTAAAATTTAGGCATTTAGGTGTTTTGGTATTTAGGTATTTGTTATTTTGGGGTTTTCAGGGGGCACCACTGGGGATTTCCCCAGACCCCTTATTGGGTTTCAGGGTAAACCCTGATGATCCCCCATGAATATCTTGAAATGTGTTTTAGAAATTGATTTTTGGGATTGACAAACAGCAAATTTTGAATATCATTCATCATATGAATTTTGCCATGAGGACCAATAAAGTTAGAGTTTTGGGAAAAACTAAACTATTACAAAAGTAGAATAGGCATCCTGGATGGGTAAGAAATCAATTCTGCCCCGGGGACTCTCCAAAAATCTCTGGGCATTATTCGCAACAAGTGTTATAAGTGCTATTGGCTTCTCCATCACTATGCCCTATATGAGTCTTTATCTAAATAATGTGCTTAAACTATCTATGACCAGTGTTGGCACATTGTTGATGATTGCCCAGGTCATCGGTGCGAGTGTGGGTATATACGGTGGAGAAATCAGCGATAGACTGGGTAGAAAATTTGTAATGACTAGGTCCCTTGCAGGCAGATTTTTCCTATTCATAATAATTGGCATTATCATTTCTAAGTGGGAGAATATCTATGCTATCTTCGTTTTTCTCATACTCAATTCCATACTCTTTTCATTCTACATACCTGCATCCCAGGCGTATGTTGCAGATTTAACTAATGAAAAAGAGCGGATCTCAGCCTATGGTATTCTGCGCATGGGTGGTAACCTGGGCTGGGCACTCGGACCAGCAATCGGTGGTCTGCTTGCAACCATAGATTATGCGTATCTCTTTTTTGTTACTGCATTCTGTATGCTAATTGCTACAATAGTTTTAATAAAATTCTGCGGTGAATCTCTGAATTATAAAGTTAGAAAAACGACCGAATCTACCATATTGAAAAATCAAAAGAACCTGGGCTTTAAAGCAAACTTCAAAGATATGTTTACTATTCTTTATGACCAGCAATTTCTTACCTTCACACTCATCTCATTCCTGGTCTTTATTGTCTGGGGCCATCTTGTATCACCCATTTCTGTTTACACTGTAAATCGGGTTGGCATCACAAAGAGCCAGCTCGGGCTGCTCTTTTCAATTAACGGCTTTATGGTTGCCCTATTCCAGTATTTTATAACGCACTTTATCCCTGATAAAAAAGAACTTGAAGCATTGTGGATTGGAGCTTTGATATACGGGGTCGGCTACCTTTCCATAGGATTTGCCAGTAATTTTGCATTGCTAATTTTCAGTATGGTTATCATCACTATTGCCGAAATGGTGATAACACCATCAAGCCAGACCTATGCATCAAAACTTGCCCGACCTGAAAACCGGGGCAGGTATATGGCATTTTACAATCTTGCCCAGACATTTGGCTGGGCATTTGGACATTTGCTCGGTGGTATTCTTCTTGATGCCTTTCCCGGAAGGAACCCTGCCATCTGGGTGTTTGTAAGCGGACTTGCTGTAGCATCAGCAATCGGTTTTATTCTTTTTGAAAATAAAAACACTGCAATAAAAAATGTTCAATAAAATTTTTGTGATTGCCAATATAACTGCGGGTTATTATACAGCACACAGAAAATTAACACATATTCAGAATTCACTGCGCGCAGTCGGAATTGAACCAATTATGAAATTAACCAGGTATCGGCTTCACGCAAAAGAACTGGCGCAAGAGGCGATAAAAAACAGCGTAGATTTAATCATCAGTATTGGTGGCGATGGCACAATAAATGAAATTATAAATGGTATACTGGAATGTAGAGCAGAATCTAATGCCTTGCCCGCGCTTGGAATAATCTCAATGGGCACAGGTGCAGACCTCTGCCGTACCCTTAATATTCCATTTAATTATAGAAAAGCCATTGAAATCATTAGGAACGGAAAAACTCTTTTGATAGATGTGGGCATGGTAAAATTTCGTTATCAAAACCATCAGTGGCAGAGATACTTTATGAATGTATTTGATATTGGACTTGGTGGAAATGTTGTCAGGATTGCTAACCATATTCCAAAAAGATTTGGTGGATTTTTGACCTTTCTAATTTCAAGTTTTGCTGGACTTATGGTCAGTAAACCATTAGACCTTGAAATTTATGCTGATGATAGACTAATCACTCAAGGCTTAATTTCTATCATCGGTGCAACCAATGGAAAATATTTTGGTGGGGGTATGAAGATTGCTCCGATGGCAAAGATGGATGATGGCTACCTTGAAGTTTTGTATGTCAAAAATACCAATATCTTTAAATTTATTTACAAAGTATTATTACCTGTATATGAAGCACGACATCTGTTATACCAAAATCTTTTCCACTTTCCAACTAAAAATTTGAGAATATTGAGCAAAGAAATTTTTCTTGCAGATATTGATGGTGAAGAAGAAAAGGCAGAGGAAGTTGAAATATCAATCATTCCCCGGGCAATACCGGTCATTGTACCATAATAGAAGATTATTCAAATTGTTATCTTGACACTACCAGTTATTTAATTAAAATAACCTACGGAGAAAAAATGAAAAAAACACATATCATAATTATTGTCGTTATTGTGGTTGCCGTAATCCTGGGTTTGATTATTGGCCTGGGTTCAAGAAGCACAACCTTTGTATCCAGCGGTAGTATTGGTGTGATTGAAATTGAAGGAATAATTACTACTTCTAAAAGGGTAGTCCAGGATATAAAAAATTTCGCTGAAAACCCAAACATTGGTGGAATCCTTGTGCGTGTAGATTCACCTGGTGGCGGTGTCGCAGCATCACAGGAAATCTATGAAGAACTCAAAAAGGCAAAATTGCAAAAAAAGGTGGTTGTATCAATGGGTGCGCTTGCTGCCTCAGGTGGTTATTATGTATCACTGCCTGCAGATTTAATAGTTGCCAATCCGGGAACGATTACTGGCTCAATTGGTGTGATTATGCAATTCCCTGTTTTTGAAGAATTGATGAGAAAGATTGGCATTGATTATGAAGTAATAAAATCTAAAGAGCATAAAGACATTGGTTCACCATTCCGTAAAATGAATGAAAAAGACCGTAAAATTCTTCAGGATGTAGTAACCGATGTATATGACCAATTTGTTCAAGCAACCTGTGATGCCCGTGGTCTACCCAGAGATAGTGTTGTTAATTTTGCTGATGGCAGAATAATCACGGGCAGTCAGGCAAAACAACTTGGTCTTGTTGATACACTCGGCACATTTGAGGATGCAGTAAAGATTCTTGGAGATATGCTCGGTATACAAAGGCCAAATCTTATTTATCCGCCTAAAAGATTCAGTCTTATTGAGATGTTCACCGAACCAATGGAAAAGATTTTTATACCTAAAATCCTCTATCTGTGGCAATAACAAAAAAAATAATTCTCATTCCCACCCTGCTATTTTTTGTATACTGTTCCAGAGCAGATTTCAATCCTAAACTTGTTGAATATTTAAAGGCAGAGCGTGAGCTGAAAAAAAATATATTACCACAGCAGGGACTTGATGATTCCCTGATTGTCTTACAGAAGCGGTTCAAGATTGATGTAAATAAAGAATTGAAAAAAATCCAGAACAATCCGGAAGCGTGGATAAAATTGCTAAAGGCAATTGATGAAGAAAAATAGAAAAATCTTTGGTGTTGTTGAAGGATTCTATGGCAGATACTATTCATTCTATGAAAGATGCGATTTAATAAAATTTCTTGCCGAACTTGGATTAAACACTTATGTATATGCTCCAAAATCAGACCCATACCACAGAATAGAATATTATAAAGAATATCCACTAAATATAATAAAAGAATTTGAAACATTGAATAACCTTGCACAGAAATATCGTATTAATTTTAACTATGGACTCTCCCCTGGTGCAAATCCAGAACTCAAATTGATTGTCAAAAAAATAAAGACAATGATAAAAATCGGCATAAAACATTTTAGTCTGCTTTATGACGACATAGAGATAGGCCTGAATACAAAGAATGCCTCAATCCAGGGGCAGACTGCAAATGAAGTTTACAAGATAGTAAAACAAAATAATGCTAAGGGTATGCTATTTTTTTGTCCAACCCAGTATTGTGGATTTGAAAAAAATGATTATATTCTGACCATAGCAAAGAAATTGAACCCTGATATAAAAATCTTCTGGACCGGTCCAGACGTGGTATCAAAAAAGATAACTGTAAAAGATGTTGATAAAATCACCGGTTTAATCAACAGACCACCGCTGATATGGGATAATATCTATGCCAATGATTATATTCCCGGGATAATCTTAAAATCGCCTTATAAGAATCGTACACCTGGTATATTAAAAAAAATTAGCGGCATACTGCTCAATCCAATGAACCAGTATCTGCAATCCAAACCATTGCTCTATTCAGCAAGCAAATTTTTCAAGAAAGGTACAGCTATTTAACCTTTTAAATTATAAACAAAATTTTGGGGATTTTCTGTAAAGCAAGCTTACACTACAGAAAGATGGTTTTTGGTTATTGGACGTGACAAATCCCCCTATCTCCCCCTTTGAAAAAGGGGGATTTAAGGGGATTGTTTTTTTTGATATTTAGGTATTTTGGACTTTTAGGCATTTTATTTTATTGGGCGCGGTTGCCAGCATGGAGATAGGGCATAATACTTACTGAGGTCTCTTTACCACACACCAGTTCTTAAGAATTCATCCATTGAGCGTGCAGCAATGCGTGCATCACCCATTGCCAGAATTACAGTAGCCCCTCCCCTGACCACATCACCACCTGCCCAGCATCTTGGTTTGGAGGTCTTCATCGTTGCTTTATCAACTTCAATGTTTCCCCATTTTGCAACTTTTAAATCTGGTGTGGTCTGTGGTATCAATGGGTTTGGACTCTGACCAATTGCGCAGATAACTGTATCAACTGATGAGATAAAATTTGAACCTTCAATGGGCACAGGTTTTCTTCTGCCTGATGCATCAGGTTCACCGAGTTGCATCTTGATACACTCCATCTCTTTTACCCAGCCGTTATCATCACCAATATATTTGATGGGCAATGTCAACCAATCAAATATCACACCTTCTTCTTCTGCATGATGGATCTCTTCTGCCCGTGCAGGCATTTCCTGTTTGCTCCGGCGATAAACAATATGAACTTCATCAGCGCCAAGTCTCAAGGCAGTCCTTGCACAATCCATTGCTACATTTCCACCACCAACCACTGCAACCCTCTTTCCCCGCACAATCGGTGTATCATATTCAGGAAACAGATACGCCTTCATCAAATTGGAGCGGGTAAGGTATTCATTTGCAGAATAGACACCATTCAAATTTTCACCGGGAATATTCATAAACCAGGGAAGTCCTGCACCTGTACCAATATATACTGCATCAAAATCTTTTAATAACTGGTCAATTGTTGCAGTCTTACCAACAATGAAATTCAAAACGAGTTTTACTCCACACCTGATAAGATAATCAACTTCCCTGTAGACAATCGCCTTTGGTAAACGGAATTCAGGAATACCATAGACGAGCACGCCACCGGGTTTGTGCAGTGCTTCAAATATTGTAACTGAATGTCCAAGTTGAATAAGGTCACCCGCCACAGTCAGACCACCTGGTCCTGAACCAATAACTGCAACTTTTTTGCCAGTGGGTTTAGGTTTCTCAGTTAATGGTGCTTCACCCTGGCTTGCTTCATAGTCAGCAGCAAACCTCTCAAGCCTGCCAATCGCCACAGGTTCAAATTTCTTTGATAGGGTGCAGACCTGCTCACACTGGGTCTCCTGGGGGCAGACCCTACCACACACTGCAGGTAAAACATTCTTCTCTTTTAATCTTTTGATTGCAGATTTAAAATCGCCTTCAGCAATGAATTTTATAAATCCTGGTATATCAATTTCTACAGGACAACCTGAAACACAAGGTGCCCGCCTGCACTGGAGACAACGCCTGGCTTCGGCAACAGCCTCTTCTGGGCTATAACCGTAAGGAACTTCATTAAAATTTTTTACCCGCTCTTTTGCAGGTTGTTCACGCATTGAAGTCTTTTTAGGAACTATTTTTTCAGGCATAAATTATCCTCTATCCATACTTTTCACATTCATAAAAACTCAATGACCTGCGTTCTTCATCAATATAGATGTGCCTTCTGGTAAGGAGGTTCTGCCAATCTACCTGGTGACCATCAAATTCAGGCCCATCTACGCAGGCAAATTTTGTCTCACCATTTATTATCACCCGGCAGACCCCACACATCCCAGTTGCATCAATCATAATCGGGTTCAAACCCACAATCGTCTTTATCCCAAAAGATTTTGTCGTCTGCGATACAAGATAGGTCAAATATGTGCAACCCTGGGCATAGACCAGGTCAACACTATTCTTAGTCAAATATTCATTTAAAAATTTGTCAATGTGACCGGCAAAACCTTTTGTTCCATCGCGCGTGATTTCGTAAAATTCGTCACTATATTTTTTCAAAAGGTCCTGCCAGTATAATAAAAAACTGCTCCTTGCTTCAATAACAGTGATTACTTTATTTTTATTCGCCCGGTATGCCTTGATTACCGGCAATATTGCACCAATACCATAACAACCACCAATACACATAATCTTCTTTTCACTGACCATTTCTGTGGGTCTTCCCAGTGGTCCTGCGAGGTCAGCAATATATTCTCCTTCTTTAACAGAACCAAGTTTCCTTGTTGATGTTCCCACTTCCATAAATACGACACTTGCACTCTTCTCATCCCAATCAACAAGATTTAATGGAATGCGCTCTCCAGCTTCATCAGCCCTTACTACCACAAACTCACCTGCCTTTGCATTCAGATGTATCACATCTGAGGCAAGCACCATAAAATGTATATTGGGCACAAGTTGTTCTTTTTTAAGAATTTTAACCATAAATCACCTTTATTTTACGCATTCTATCCTCACTGGTCGGTTCTCAATCAAACCCTTTGCCGGGTCATAATAGGAAAAAACCACACCCTTTAAAACCCTGTCAGTTATATAGATTGGTATACTCGTCTCAAAATCTTTCGCTATTAATTTTACCTGACTGTGCTGTTTTAGATTCAAAGATTCTGCATCTTCAGGATGAACCCAGAGATAACCATCCCTGTGGATTCTCTGGAATCCCTTCAGGATTTCTGAGAATGCCTTATTTCTGAATCTATATCCATTCTCCCTTACTACAAGTAAGAATGGATACTCTTTGGTCACTGATTCTTGTATCTCTCTCTCCAATTCTGATGATTTACGATGTGCCGGGCTCTTTGCCATTTCAAAATCAAGGCGCTCAGTAATATTTTTTATTATCCATTCATCAGATTTTGCACCACCATAGGGTTCAATGACCTTTTGTAATTTCTTCTCTTTGCCCATCAAATCAATAAAACTTCCCTCTGTTTCCACAAATGTCGCTGCGGGCAAAAATAAATCAAACTCAAAATCAGGAAGAAAACAATCCTGTACTATAACCTTTTTGTGCACTTTTGATACAGGAAGACTTGCACCAATAAGATAAAAACATTCAATCTTATCATTTTTGAGTATATCATTGATACGCGGCATTCTGGCATTATTTATAAAATTATAGTTCAGTGTGCTCACCAGTGGATAACATTTCAATTTATCATTTAATGGAACTGCCCCCATATTTTTAGGATTGTATATAACGCATATCTCTCTACGCACAAGCAATCTGCGTGCCTCAATAATATCCTGTTTCTTGAACCCAACAACATTATCCAGTTTCTCATTTGATAATATTAGATTAAGAATTTCCAGTTCTTTGCCGGGTTCAATCTGTATCCATAAATCGGCAATCTCGGCAAGTTTTGTTCTAATCAGGTCAACCACAATAATAATTGGCTTCTCATTAAAAAATTTCCTGAGTTTCAATAAAAATACTGAAAAATCTTCAATCAAATCAGTATTAAAAACAATCAGCGCTGATTTTTTATCCTTCTTTTCAAAGCAAACCTGCTCAAAATTTTCCATAACACTCAATTCTACACCAAAATCTTCAACACCCATTATCTCAGCAACAGTATTCAAACTATTTATTGCTTCAAGCGTCAATGCAGGATTAAATATAATACCCGTTTTACTCTGATAATCAGTCAAAATCTTTGCTGCAGTATCAAGTGCCTCATCCCACCCGATCTCCACATGTTGTCCATTCTTTTTTAATAATGGTGTAGTAACCCTTTTAGGATGATTGACCAGAGGTGCGATACCAAATCTACCACGCACACAGAGCGGTTCCTGTTCTGGAACAGTTCTAATTACCTTGTTCTCTTTTGTCTCCACATTTATTGCACAACCCATACTACAGAGCATACAATAGGTCTTTGTTTTTTTATCACCTTTATCCAGATACTTTGAATAACGCTCACGCATCGCTCCGGTTGGGCAGGCATCAACACAAGCACCACAGAACTGGCAATTCACATCAAGGTGTGGCATATTAAAAGGCGTGCCCACCAGTGTCTTTGGCCCACGGTGGTGAAAATCAATGATAAAGGCATGCCTCAATTCTGCGCAGGCACGGACACAACGACCGCAAAGGACACAAAGATTATAATCTCGCTCAAAGAATGGGTCATAATCTTCTACTGGCAGATTGCGATAATGGAATGGATAGGGGACCTCTTTTATACCAAACTCTTCTACAAGTTTTTGTAGTTCACAATCACCATTTTTAGAACAGTATTTACAGCCGAATGTGATTGGTTCTTTTTCTATACACTCCATATAATTTCCACATTCTTTTGTTTTATCGCATATTAAGCAGGAGTATGGATGTTCAGATAGTATCAACTGGAGCGTAAATTTTCTGAGTTCACTAAGTTGTGGTGTGTCAGTTTTTATCACCATCTTATCTTCAACTGGAAGTGTACAGGCAGTCATAGGTCGTGAATTTCCCTGGACCTCAACAACACAGAGACGGCAACCTCCATAAGGTGTAAGATTTTCTTGATGGCAGAGCGTCGGTATATAAATACCTTCACGACGGCAGACATCCAAAATCGTCTCACCCTTTTTTGCTTCAATCTCTTTATTATTTATTGTCAATTTAATCATAATCAAATCAAAGCTGGTGACACCTTTTTTATCGCATTAAATTTTGGTGGACATACAGTCAGACATATTCCACACTTAATACACTTCTGCTGGTCAATCTTATAAACCTTTTTCGGTTCACCAATAATCGCTTTTGTAGGACAATTTTTGGCGCAGGCAACACAACCAGTACAGAGTTCTGGGTCAATAACATAAGAGATAAGAGCCTTGCATACCAGTGCCGGGCATCTCTTTTCTTTGATATGTGCAATATATTCATCTTTAAAATATCTGATGGTAGTTAGAACTGGATTGGGTGCAGTCTGACCTAAACCACACAATGAGGCAAGTTTAACATTCTTGCCAATAGTCTCAAGCAAATCAATATCCTCTTCCTTACCATTACCTTCAACAATCCGATTCAAAATTTCAACCATCTGCTTTGTTCCCAATCTACAAGGTACACACTTACCACAGGATTCCTGCTGGGTAAAGTTCAAAAAATACCTTGCCACATCCACCATACAGGTATCTTCATCCATCACAATCATTCCACCTGAGCCCATCATAGAGCCAACTGCACTCAAACTCTCATAGTCTATGGGCAGGTCAAGGTGCTCTTTGGGAATGCATCCGCCAGAAGGACCACCAGTCTGAACTGCCTTAAATTCTTTATTATTCGGAATACCACCACCAATATCATAGATTATTTTTCTCAAGGTTATACCCATTGGCACTTCAACCAGACCCGTATTGTTAATCTTTCCCACCAGTGAAAATATTTTTGTTCCTTTACTCTTTTCTGTTCCAATGGATGAGAACCAATCAGCTCCACGCATAATGATAACCGGAACATTTGCCCAGGTCTCTACATTATTTATATTTGTTGGTTTACCCCATAACCCTTTCTCTACTGGATATGGTGGCCTTGTCCTTGGTCTACCTACCCTTCCTTCAATTGCTGCCATCATGGCAGTCTCTTCACCACAGACAAATGCACCAGCACCCTGCACCACATCAATAAAGAAATTGAACTCAGTTCCTAAAATATTATTACCCAGTAAGCCATAATCAATTGCCTGTTTAAGGGCAATATGTATACGTTTTACTGCAAGAGGATACTCCTTACGCACATAGATAAAGCCCTTTTGTGCACCAATTGCATAGGCGCCAATGAGCATGCCTTCAATAACAGAATGTGGGTCTGCCTCAAGCACACTGCGGTCCATAAATGCACCAGGGTCCCCTTCATCACCATTACAGATGATATATTTGGGATGTTCAGCAGCAGACCTGCACAACTCCCATTTTAACCCCGTAAGAAATCCTGCCCCTCCCCTGCCACGCAAACCTGATTTTTTTATCTCTGTAATGACCTGCTCTGGAGACATTGATGTAAGAACCTTCTGGAGTGCCTGGTAACCATCAAATGCAATATACTCTTCAATATTTTCCGGATCAAGCCTGCCCCGATTGCGCAGGACAATCAATCTCTGATGTTTGAAAAATCCAATATCTGACATTTTGGGAATGGGTAATGCCTCTTTTTCCGGGACATACATCAATTTCTTTGCAGGACGTCCTTTAATCAGATGTTCTTCAACCAGATATGGAACATCCTTTTCTGTGACATGCTGATAAAATATTGCATCGGGCTGGGCAATCACAATGGGACCGCGTTCACAAAATCCCTGGCAACCTGTAGCAATTACCCGAACCTCATCCTGTAATCCCCTGCGGCAAATCTCCTTTTCCAGTGCTTCTTTCACAATAAAGGAACGATTAGAAACACAACCGGTTCCAGCACAGATGAGCAGGTCTAACCGATAGCCTTTAATCTTCTCTTTTTTCTTTGGCATACTTTTCTAAGAGTTTATCCACTTTATTTACTGTGGTCTGTCCGTGATATTCTCCATCAATGACCACGATTGGGGCAAGTGCACAAGCACCAAGACAGTTCACGCTCTCCAAGGTAAATTGCTTATCTTTTGTGGTCTCACCTGCTTTTATCCCAAGCCTTTCTTCAAGTCGGCTCAAAACACCAGGTGCACCCCGCACATGGCAGGCGGTTCCCATACAGACCGTGCAAACATGTTTTCCCCTTGGCGTCAAACTGAATGCAGTAAAAAAAGTGGCGATACTATATATTTTGCTGAACGGGATATGTAATGTCTTTGAAACATATTCCAGCACATCCTGGGGTAGATAATTATATTCATTCTGAATCTCATGAAGGAGTTGAATAAGGTCAATCTCCTTCTCTTTAAATCGTTTAATAATCTTATCAATAATTTGCATAAGACTGATATTATATGCAAACAATAAAAAAAATCAAGAGGGGCGTTCTCTTATCCACGTAACCACTCAACTTCAAATCCACCTATCCTCCCATCCCCCCTGATTTTCCTTGATACCCCTCCTTGCTTCTGCGGTTTAATGGTCTTGACTTTTGGCATAATAAAAATATAATGTTCGGTGCACATTTTAATATTTTTATTCATTACTCAAACGCCTCTATTAGTTGAAAGTTTTACCAATCCCCAATTCCCTCCGGCAGGCTGGGATACGCTGCGCTCGGGTTCAAATATGACAACCTGGTACCGCTATGAGCAGGCGAGTTCAAGCCCTGATTCTATTCAGGCAAGGCAGAGGGTATATGATGCTGCAGATACACTGAGGACTGGATGGTCAACCCTTACCACACTTAGTTTAGACTTTGCTAATAGCACTGGTGTAGAGAGTCTATTTTTCTGGTACCGTTTTTCACAACCGACAAATAATATGGGGTCAGATGATACGATGTATATTGAGATTACCAATGACGGAATCACATATTATACATTGATGAAAATTGGACAATCAGGCGCAACAAATGTCTGGGATACTGCTCGAATAAGTTTGTTCTTATATGATAATTTTAACAGTGCAAGGATTAGATTTCGGTATGAAGACCGACCTAATGGGTCATTAGGTTCTACAAATTGCAATTTCTGGTTAGACTCAGTAAAGGTTATCTCCTTTTATATTGATTCTATTCCACCAATAATAACCAGCACATTTCCTGCAGACAGCGATACCGGGATTGGAATAAGCACAAATATCTTAATCTATTTTAATGAAGCAATAGACCCTCAGACCATTATTCCCCAGGCATTCAATATCCAGGGAAGTTCAAGTGGAAGCCACACTGGTGCACTGCTCTACGATAGTATTAGCTTTATCGTTCAATTTAATCCTGATATAAACTTTCACTTTAACGAAACTGTTTATGTGACGGTTTATGATACAATTCGTGACATTGCGGGCAATCGGCTGGACGGCGATAATAATGGTTTACCTGGTGGAAATTATACATTCTATTTTAACACGACTATGAGTCCTGATACTACTCCACCGTCACCAGTAAATAATCTAACAATCACCCAGATTGGTTCTAATCTTGTAAAATTACAGTGGACCGCGACTGGTGATGATGGAAATACAGGCAGGGCAAGTTATTATGATATAAGGTATGCAAATTTTCCAATAAACGAGTCTAATTTTTATTCTGCCATTGAATGTTATGGTGAACCAATGCCTTCAAACCCAGGACAGACCGATTCATTTACGGTTATTAACCTCTTCCCTAATACACATTATTATTTTGCTTTGAAGACTGCTGATGAAGATTCTAACTGGTCAGGTATTTCTAATGTTCCATCCTGCACCACACAGACTGCTCTGGAAACATTGCTGGTGATAAATGAATTTTTGCCAGACCCGCAAACCTTTGACCACAATAATAATAACAATTACAATGACCTGGATGAAGAGTTTATTGAATTATTTAACAAATCAACACATAGTATTAATCTCTCTGGTTATAAACTAAAAGATTTTATTGGCAACCACACAATGAATATTCCGCAAATCTTTTCTCTGCCGTCTTCTGGTTATATTCTTTTATATGCGAGCGGAGAGGCATTATGTATTAGTGGTGATGGTGATACATTACAGACTGCAAACTGGTCTGGTTCCTGGACTGATTTGGACCAGGCAGGTGATACGCTCAGCCTCTATGATAATTTTGACCGTTTGCTTGACAAAAAATGGTATCAGAGCTCTCAGGTCATTCCTGATTTTTCTATTGCCCGGTTGCCCAATGGCTCAAATACCTGGATAAATAATGCATTTCCAAGTCCAGGCAGAAATAATGGCATTGAATATGTCTGGCCTATCTCAGTAGCATTCAGGGACCTTGATTCAAATTTTATTCCAGACCTGCTTGATTCTACTGTTACAATCTCGGGTGTAGTTACAGCACCGCTCGGACTATTTTCCAGTCGTGAAGTATATGTCCAGGACAATACTGGTGGTGTTTGCCTCTATTCAAGTAATTATCCCATTTCATTAACTTATGGAGACAGTATTATTGCTACAGGAATTGTTGACCAGTACCGTGGAAAAAATGAACTAACTAATTTTACATATCAAAGAGTGAAGCAGGGTTGTGCACTACCCCAACCAATTGAAATAACAGGTAGTATTGCAAATACTGAAGCATACGAAGGGATGCTGGTCAAACTCCGTGTCTATTATTTTGATGGTTTTCTTCTTGAAGCCACCTCCTACACTGCCTGGGATATGTTTAACACCGCTTTTAAAATATATATAAATGCAGGAACAAATATTCCTGGACATATCGCACCTATAGACACATTTACTATTACTGGTATTAAAAGTCAGTATACATCAAGTTCAATACCGGACAACGGCTATGAAATACTGCCCAGGGATACTGCAGATTTTTCGCATCTTTTTATTATGCCACAAATAAAGACAATGGCTGATTGCCAGACACCAGGGAATGATGGTGTTTCCTCAAAATATCTTGATAGTATGGTTCTTGTGGAAGGCATTATCACTGGTCCAGATTATGTCTTTTCTTCAGGCAACACAAGTTTTTACATACAGGATAATACTGGCGGGATAAATGTGTATAATGCCTCTGGTGATTCTTTATTTACAAGATACATAGATTCACTGGGCGCAAGGTTTAAGGTGCTGGGTAAAGTATCTGAATATAACGGACTTACCGAAATTAGCAATGGCTATGCCTGGTTTTTGAAGATGGATTCAATCCCCTCTCCTTTATTCCTTGAACCGAACAGGTATCTAACTGAAGAAATGGAAGGAATGCTCATTAAGTTAAAAGGAACAGTAAAATCAACACCCTATAAGACAGGTGATGGATATGATTTTGAGATTCTGAATGGTGATTGTGGCATTGATGTGCGATTTACAACCCAGAGTGGTATCAATCCTGCTACAATAATTAAAAATGAAACACGCATATTCACGGGAATTGTTGGACAGTATGACCCGGAAATGCCGTATACATCTGGATACCAGTTATTGCTCAGATTTCCTGATGATATAAAGCAGGTACAAATGGATTCAGCAAGCAGTGAACCAATACTTGAAATTGTCGGTCCAAAAACATTTATTCCTTCATTAGGTGAACAGGCACATATAAAGATAAATGCACCGGTCGCCTATACACTGACTCTCAGAGTCTATGATATGACTGGCAGAATCATAAAAGAACTATATCAGGGTGCAGGTGGCCCACAAGAAATATTCTGGGATGGCAGGGATGATAATAGACATCCACAAAAAATTGGCATTTATCTTTTGAATCTGAAGGCAAGGGCAACCGATGGTAAAACAAAAATTTTGCGAAAACTTCTGGTCATTGGCACGCAATTCTAAGGGGGAAGTTTGAATTTGATTCTATGCTTTTTTCTTTTTCAGGCATTTGAACGTTATGTAGTTTCAGCAAATGGGCAGGCACTCGGTTTTGCCTGTGTGGCAACGACAAGTGGTTTTGATGCCTTAAGGATTAATCCATCCGTACTTGCACTGAACAACAAAAATATTGCCGGGATAAGCTATGAATATACTTTTTCAAATATTGAAGGTTTGCACAATATCTATGTGGGTTTTGCCCGACCAATATTTTATGGCGGATTAGGCATCGGTATCAGTGAATTCGGTTTTGAAGAACAAAAAGAACAGACACTGACAACCGCATACAGTATCAAGTTATCAAAAGATTTCTGTGCAGGGGCAGGCTCAGATATTTACCTGATTCAAAATAAGAGGACAGGCACTGGTTTTGCATACGGGCTGAACTTAGGATTATTGGGGAATGTATCAAAAAAATGGTATCTTGGTGTTTATGGGCACAATCTTAATGGTCCTCAATTCAGTAGCACCGAAGAAGGCATATTGCCCATCTCAATGCAAGCAGGTATTGGATACAAACCATTTGAAGATATCAGTTCAGAGATCGACCTATCAATAACTGACAACAATATTCGGCTCCATACTGGTGGTGAATTGACAATAATGGATTTTCTTAATCTCTGTGCGGGTATGCAGACCAATCCCAATGCGATATCCTTTGGTTTCGGTGTTTTTTACAGAGGCATTAGAATAAATTATGGATGTTCATATTTAGCAGACCTGCCTTTAAACCATATTATCTCAATCATCTCACAATTTTAGATGAAATGTTTTGTATAATTATTCTTTTTTCTTATCAGCTGGACATAAATAGGGCAAAACTAAATGAATTCTATACCCTTCCCATTGATTCTACAGTTTCAAGAAGAATATACGAATACCGAGAAACTTATGGACCTCTGGCTTCAGTTTATGAACTATTAAAGATTCCAGAGATTGATATGGAAACATTCCAAATAATAAAACCGCTGGTCAAAATTGCACTACCTTTTCCAGAAAGGACTGAATGGGGTTCAATAATTGCTGAACAGAAAAAACTTGCAAGTGAAGAGCCACCTTCAAAAGGTGCGATTGATGAATGGGAAGATTTATTATTTTCACCAATCAATGTTAATAGAGCACGATTTGATGACCTGCTTTTGATTGACCGTATGACACCAGTTGATGCCCAGGCAGTAGCGAACGCAATATCACAAAGAGAGATAAAATCATCAAGGGACCTGCGCCGTATAAGGGGTTTGAGCAATTACAGTTATACTTCATTGCGAAGATATGTTCAGTATACGGACGAAGTTGAAAAAAAATTGCACGGTAGTCTTCGTTTAAAACTTGAGAATATCAATCGTCTTGATACAGGAGAGGATGAAAACACTGCAACAAGAATCTCATATCTTGAACAGGCAGTCAATGAAATAGATAATACTATAATTAACCTGAAAAATTATTATAACTGGGACGATTCAGAATGTGAAAAATTAAGGGAAGAGATTGATACTTCATTAAAAATTCTCAGCAATAAAAATCCAGAACCAGCATATTCATTTAGATTAAAAGGAAACTATGAAAAAAAATTACGCCTGGGGATTCTACATTATCCTCCTGATAATCTGCTCAAGGGTTATGTTGGCATCGCAAATGTAGGACCGCTTTATCGGTTGTATCTTGGAAATTATCGTGTAGTCTGGGGCGAAGGATTGATGATTGATAATACTGATGAGTACAGGGCAAGAATATTCAGCCGTTCAACCGGCATCTTTGGTGACCTTACTGAAAATACAAATTTTAGCCTCACTGGTGTAGCAGGAAGTTTTTATCTCAACTTACCTGATAATATCGGATACATCAAACCATCTGGATTCTATGCTACAAATAACCGTGATGCAATTGTCAATCCTGACGGAACAATCTGGAGGCATATCTTCAATAATTATAATTTTCCTTTTTTGAAGGATAAATTGAATGAACAGATGATGGGTATAAACTGTAGACTTTCTCCACTGGAAAAAATTAATCAGGGAACATATCTTGCTATTCAAGGGATGATACTTGAATATCCTGAACAGCAAATTGACCCTGACCCAAAGTGGATTGATATACCACTTGATAAGTATGACCCGTGGTTCTATCCAGAAATTACCGGGCTTTCGCAGAGTGCAAAAAGGCGATATTATGGTACTGAATTTTTAATTCCATATAAAAATTTATTTTTCTCAGGTGAATATATAATCCAGAAGGACGCCCTTGAAAACAGGTCTTTTGCCTATCTTATCAAATCCCGTATTCAATTTGAATACTTCTATCTCAATATTCTCTATCGCTATTATGATACTAACTATGATAATCCATTCCATCGTGGTTTTTCTGAATACCGAAGGTTTGAAGATACTCCATTTGAAAGACCCTATGCACTCGTAAACCCTGAATATATTGCATTATATGATGACCCTGCACCAAAACCAGAAAAAGGAATCTTCTTTGAAACCCGCTATCAGTTAACAAGAAACATTACCCTGAACCGTGCTTATCTTGACCTGTTTGAAAATCTCTGCCATGGACTAAATAATTTAAGGGGATTCTTTGAATTTGAATTAAAGCCTGTTTTTCCTGTGCGCATCAGATATTCAGAAAAATACATTAAAAAATATCTACCGAGAATGCTCCACCCCACTCTTTCACAGACCATTGAATCATCTGTGCGTGTGCTATTTTATCTTTCTAATTTTGATAATCTCAGTGTTGAATATCGCAATGGCAATGTATTTTTAACTGCAGAACAAGGAGAAGATACTGAACTCAATGGTGGATTTCTAAGTTTTTCATTTGAACATAATTTCCTTACTGGATTCTCAGTAGAGGGTGGGATTGTATTATGGCAAACCGATGGTATGAGCCAGTGGATATTTGAAGACACTGGCATTGATTTTCTTTCAAATAGGGGGATAAAATACTACATTGTAACATCACAAAAGATTGGAAATCTTTTAATGAAATTAAAATTTCGTAAAAAACAGACCTCGCTGGAACATAATGGTCTCTATAATAATCCTGAAATATATTATCCTGACCTACCAGGGCTAAGGGTGAATGACTTTACCAATTTTGAAAATACTACAAATATCAATCTCCAGTTAGATTATATTTTTTGAGCTTACTGATAAACTTTGCCTTTTAGACGAACCTCTTTTACATAGAAAACTTCACAGGAGCCATCACCAGTATCATTTGTACTTATTGATGAATACCACCAGTAAGAATTACCATCCTTTTTGCCAGTAATATCCACGAGGAATCCTGAAAGTTCCAATGTATCACCTTTTTTAATGCATTTTAGCACATTTAAAATATTCTCATTTGCAGGAATAATATGATTGTTTGAGCTATATCGTGCAATAAAACTATTATCCTTTGGAAAATTATTATCATATCGCCAGTGGTACCAGCGTGCCTCCTGCCACCACTTAATCTTTTTATATAACTCTTCTTGCAATAATTCACCCCAGACAAGGGCTAAATCAAAAGGTGCCATTTTACCCTGCCATGCATTAGAATATCCTTTTTTACTCAAAACAATTGCACCGATTTTATATATTGCCTTTAGTTTTATTGTAAAATCAATATTATTTATTGTCATTTTAAGTGTCTCTGCCGGTGATAAAAGTTCCATTTCTGGGTCATTGATAATATCAATTGGTGTATTATCCTCACTTGACGGAACAGGTGCAGGTGCACAGGCAATTAGAGATATTATCAAATAACAGGGTACATATTTAGTAATTAATGATGTGCAAGATTTTTTCATAATAATTTTATTGAATTATTTAACCAACTATTAAACCATATAAAATCCCAGCAATTACTAATAATAAGGGGTCAAGTTTTTTTAAGAATATCAGCAGAGCAAGACAGACTATTCCAAAAATTCCATAATGAATATTTAACCAGTTAGTGAAAATAAAAAAGATACCAGTGGATAATAGAATCGCAACTACTGCGGCTTTTATTCCATTTAAGAACGATACTACATATCTATTCTGTTCAATTCTTTTGAAAATCCTGACAAAAACTATGAGCATCAAAAAAGATGGTAAAAATATTGCGATTGTAGAAACCAGTGCTCCAATAACACCCATTACCTTAAATCCAACGAATGTCGCGGTAATGGCTACTGGTCCAGGAGTAATCTGACCAAGTGCAAATCCATCAAGAAATTCTTTTGTTGTTAACCAATTGCGATACACACAAACTTCATTCTGGATAAAAGGGATTGCCGCATAGCCACCGCCAAAGATTACTGCACCAATTTTAAAAAATATCCAGAATAGTTCAATCAGTTTTTTAAAGTCAAATAAAAATATTGGTACTGCAAAAAATATTTTTGGTGATCTTATGTGCTCAAGCAAAATATTTAATAACCCAGCAAATAGCACGGTCAGGACCGGGTCAAATTTTATCATAAACAGAATCAATGCGAATACAAAGACCAGTATTCTGTTGAGATTATTAATCAATAGTTTACCCATATCATAATCTGCCCATAAAATTATCGCCGTCATCACAGCACCGATGCCCTTAAAAATCTGTTCAATTGCGGGTAAAGTATGAAAAGTAAGATATAGATAAGAAAGGATGAGCATTAAGATAAAAGAAGGAAATAGTAATGACACGCCAGCAACGATTGCCCCTTTTGTTCCGCAAAGTGTATAACCGATATATTCACAATAATTAGGAACAAACGGTCCGGGCAGCATCTGTCCAATTGCTACTGCATTGGTAAGTTCATCATCAGTGACCATCTTCCTGTTCTTAACGCACTCAGTGCGGAGAATTGCCAGCATACCAACACCACCACCAAAGCCGAGCAGTCCAACTTTTAGAAAGGGTTTTGCAAGTTCACGAAGTTTCATTATAGATTCATACTACCAGTACGGTATCCTTCTAAATCAAGGGTGATATATTTATAACCGAATTTTTTGAATTGTTTGACTATCTTTTTTTTATATTTAAAAATTTTTTTGAACTCATTCTCTACAATTTCAATGCGGGCAATAGGAAAATGGTCCCGAACCCGACATTGAGAAAAATTCAGTTTTCTTAAAAACTCCTCTCCCCTTTCAATCCGCGCAAGATTTTCTTTATCAATCTTTATGCCATAAGGAATCCTTGATGCGAGGCATGCCATTGATGGTTTATCCCAGTTGGGTAATTTAAACTTTCTCGCAAGTTTTCTGATCTCTGCTTTTGTCAATTGTGCTTCCATAAGCGGCGATTTGATATTCAATCTCTTTGCCGCAACAGAACCTGGTCTGAAATCATTAAGGTCCGAGTAATTGCTACCTTCCAGTACAACATATCCATACTTTTTTGCAATCTCTTTTAATTTTTTGAATAATTCAATCTTACAGTAATAACAGCGGTTCTGCGGGTTTTTGACAAAATCAGGATTTTCAAGTTCATTAGAATGTATTATCAGGTGCTTTGCCTTTAGCATACCCGCTATCTTCTCTGCTATTCTCGTCTCTGCATCAGGATACAATGGAGATGAGGCAGTCACGGCAATAACTTTTTGTTTAAGAACATCCTTTGCCAATTTCAACAAAAGCGAAGAATCAACACCGCCAGAAAAGGCAACCACAACCCCGGGATAAGAATAAAGTATCTTTTTCAGTTTTTGTAATTTTTTTTCAAATATTGACAATTCTAATATCCCAGTATGGCTATTATATTATCTTTATCTTTGGTCTCAAATATCTAGTCATTTAAGTATGGTAAAAACTCTTCGCTGATAGGTGGCTTTTTGGTCCAACGTATCAGTTCTTTATCGCCTTCCATTATGATAACGGTCGGAATATCAGCCACTTCATAAAATGAACCCTGTGCCAATCCATCAACCGTATCCATATCAATATATTCAACTGGTGCCTTAAATCCCTTTTTTTCTTTAAAATATATTAACTTTTCAAAAGCATCTTTACAGACCGGACAGGTTTGTCTTCCAAAAATATAGACCTTTTTCATAGAGCCTCCTTCATAGGGTCTATTTTATGCCAAAACCATGCAAAGTCAAGGATGTGATTTAAAATTTATAGTCTGGCCCACTAACAAAAATTAAATTAAAAAGAGCATACATTTGTTTTCAACCCTTGACTTTTGTAATATTATAGTTAAAATATTTTATAAAAGGGGTATTTATGTTAACAAATAGTGTGATGGTTATTATTGGGCTCGTTGCTGGGATTACGATTCCCACAAATATTGATAAAGCAAAGATAGATGATGTGGACAATGTAATTTCTGGTCCACATTATCCAACTGTTGCGCAGCAGCACATAATCCCTGTAGATTCTTCAACTGAGTATACAATGTGGACCCAGATACAGGAGTGTCTGGCATACAACCCATTGCTCGGTTATATTCAGTTTGTCTGCAGAAATTTTACAGTTGGTAATAATCTTGATGTCTGGCAGAGTGATAATCTATTCAGCATTTTTGTAACTGATGAAAATGTCTGCTCAGTTGGTGCACGGTATCCAAATTCAATTGCCAGTGATGATGGTTCAGGTAATGGTCCGCATATCTCATTTCCTTATCTCATCAGTGGTGCCTGGGGTGGTATGGGTGCACAGTATGAGAGTGGTGGCTGGTTCTCTTCATTCTGGGATGACCCGGTTGGTGTAGGTACGGGAAATGTCAATACCCATAAAAATATTGGTAAACAACTGCCCAATGGAAATATACTGTTTATCGGAATGACTGGTACATATGATATTCTTTATCGGGTCTGGACCCCTGCCTTAGATTCGTTCATTGGTGGTGGCACACTCGCACCTGCAACTTCATATTACTGGGGTTTTGACATCAATGCCGGGATTGCTTATGTGTTCTATTATGATTATAATCTGAATGTCTATTACAAAACCTCAACTGATGGTATAAACTGGAGTGCGCAGCAGACCTATAATCTGGTCTGGCCCAATCCCTTTACAAATAATGTGCTTTACTGGTGCCAGATGGCAGTGACTGATGCGGGTAATCCAATCTTAGTATTTGATATGATCAATGGTGATGATGCTGATTATCCGTATGAGGGAAAAATCTATGTTTCAATTGCTTCTGGCCAGCCCTGTATTGAGGTTGGCGTGACCACGAGCGGTGCAGAGAACTTCTATCCGACAATTGGCACAGGTGGTAATTATGCAGTGGTCTTGTTTGGTAAGGTGCGTAGTGGTTCAGGTCAGTATACATTCTGGGATGTCTATTACAACTATTCAGCAGACAATGGTGTGACCTGGCATTCACCGATAAGCCTTACGAGTGGAATATCCGACCATAACAACTGCCTCTGGCAGATTGCCAAGAGGGTTGACCCAGCAGGCAATGGGCAGTTGTTCTTTGCATTTGGTTGTGCAATCTCTGACCCATTACTGGATCTATGGTGGAATGTCAATTGGGGCAACCCGATCTACAGCCGCTGGTATGTTGGTCGTAATCCGATTGTGGGTATTGATGAGACCAAAACCGAAACACCAAAGAAAAGTACACTCAATATTGTTCCAAATCCATTCCAGAATCACTGCGTGATTAAATTCGAAATACGAAATTCGAAATTCGAAACAAATTCCAATCCGCCAAGAAGTGTGGCGGACCAAATCCCAAATAATTCCAAAATAGATTCTAATCTCTCTACTTGCTACTCGCTACCCGCTACTTTAAAGATCTACGATGCGACAGGCAGACTGGTTAGAGATTTTTCCCGTTTAACGTTTAACGTTGAACGTTCAACGGTTCTCTGGGATGGCACAGATGATTCTGGCCGCCCATTGCCTGCAGGGGTCTATTTTGTAAAACTGGAAAGCGAAGGGTTGAAACAGGTTGAGAAGGTGATATTATTGAGATGACGGAGGTTGGTTGAAGAAGTGGGCATGGAAGTTGGAAGTACGATACGGGCTTCGTAACCGTATAACGATTAACGACTAAGTGAATGGCTTTTTTGGTCTTTCTGGTCTGTTTGGTTTATTTAGTCTTTTTAGTTATCTACTACATACTACCTACTACTTACTCCCTACCCATCCCTAATTCCCATTGATAACCCTTTATCATCCTTTACCCCTCTTCACCCCTTTTTACCCCTCTTCACCCCTCTTCACCCCTTTTTACCCCTCTTCACCCTTCTTTACCCTTTTTTACCCTTGATACATAACCCTTTCTGAGCTTTCTTGAGCCATTTTAAACCTGCAGGGATGTGTTAACGCTTGCTATTCTTATTGACTTGTATTTGCTGATGTATATAATACTCAAAGGAGCTACAAAATGAAAAGAATTATAGGCATTCTTATTTTAATTGGAATTATTGCAATAACCATATATCTTATTTCCCATATTCCAGTTAATGCAAAATCTGAGGAAGTAGAAAAGACCCAGACCCAGGAAGTAAAGGATATTCAGGAAGAATGGCTCGGTATCTTTATCCAGGGAGAAAGGGTCGGCTATTCATTTACTAAGATAACGACATTTGAATCAGGACTAACAATTGAAAATAGAAGTCAGATGACCATCAATATGATGAACCAGATTACAACCCTGGCTACACATCTATTTGCCCAGACCGATACTGCTTACGCCTTGAACAATTTTTCTATTTCAATAGAAACCCCAGGCCATGAAGCAAAGATTAAGGGATTAATAAAAGATAACCAGCTGGTGTTGACAAATTACTCGCACGGTGTAGAGCAGACCCAGGTAAAAGAGATAAAAGAAAAACCTTATTTCCCTGATGCGATTGACCAGCTTGTAAAAAAGAAGAATCTGAAACCAGGAGATGAGATATCTATTCCATATTTTGATCCCACAAGCCAATCATCAGGTCAGGCAAAATTAAAGGTCCATCCTGATGAGATGGTAAAAGTCTTTGACAAACAATTTATGGGCAAAAAAGTAGAAGTCAATTATATGGGTGTGGTCACATACCTCTATCTTGATAATGACTACAAGATAATAAAAAGTGAAATCCCCAATCTGTATATGGAAATGATTCCGATAACAAAACAAGAAGCACTCGCTGAAATCAAACCTCAGGATGCTTTTGAATTACTGGGATTCTTTTCTATAAAATTACCCATACCTTTACCTGAAGACAAAAACATCACCTTTGTAAAACTTAAACTTACAGATTTACAAACAGAAGGGCTGGATTTAAGTGATGATTATCAAAGAGTGGTTTCAGAAGAGCCCTTAACAATTGATATCATACAAGCGGATATAAACGAACTCTCTGATTTTCAAGGCGCGGCACAGGCGCACCATGAGTTTTTAACGCCTTCTGCATACATCCAGTGTGATAATCCAGAAATTATGAAAGTAGCAAAAGAAATTGTGGGTAATGAAGAATCGGCAATTTTACGCACCAAAAAACTTGTCCGCGCAGTCTATCAGATGATAAGAAAAGTTGCTACACCATCAATGCCTTCAGCAATTGATGTGCTCAAAACAAAAGAAGGCGATTGTAATGAACATGCAGTGCTCTTTACTGCACTTGCGCGGTCAATAGGTATCCCTGCAAAGATTTATGTTGGCCTTGTTAATTTAAGAGGAGATGCATATTTTTATCATGCCTGGTGTGCAGTATGGCTTGGTAAATGGGTCGCAGTTGACCCAACATTCAACCAGTTTCCTGCAGATGTGTATCATTTGAAATTAAAAGAAGGTGAGATATCAGACTGGACCGCGGTCTTGAAGGTTGTGGGCAAATTGAAGATTGAAGCGTTGGAATATAAATGATTAATTTTTTAAAAAAAATTCCAACTAAATTATGAATGCACTCGTCATTTCAAATCTATCAAAATCTTTTAATGGCATCTGGGCAGTAAAAAACTTAAGTCTTGAATTAAAACAGGGTGAGATATTTGTCCTTCTCGGACCCAATGGTGCAGGTAAAACTACAACTTTAAAACTCATTGCTGGATTACTCCATCCTGATACCGGTCAGATCTCAATAAATGGTATTGATATAAAAAAAGAACCAGTAAAATATAAATCATTACTCGGTTATGTACCTGATGAACCCTTCATCTACAATAAATTAACCGGCCGTGAGTTTATCAATTTTGTTGCGGGCATCTTTAATGTAACAAGAGAAGAATACGAAAAAAGACTACCTGAACTCTTAAAAAGATTTGAGATTGGTGACTGGATTGATGCACCATCAGAAACTTATTCCCACGGAATGAAACAGAAGGTCATTATGTGCCAGCTATTGATTCACAACCCAATGTTTGTGCTTATTGATGAACCGCTCGTCGGACTTGACCCCAAAATAAGCAAAAATGTGCGCGAGACTTTCACTGAACTCGCAAACCAGGGTAAAACCCTGCTCGTATCCACCCATACGCTTTCCTTTGCCCAGCAGATTGCCCATCGCATAGGCATTATAAACAAAGGCGAATTGAAATTTGTTGGAACACCCGAACAATTGGCACAGAGCACCGGCAGAAAAGATATTGAAGAAACTTATCTGAAAATAACCGAAGAAAATTGAAGAATTTTTTTTTACTACTTGGCATTCGTTTACGTCTCATTTTTAAATATTTTACACCTGGTGAACATAAACTTCCGCGTATAACTTTTTTTATTATATTACTGTTGTTCATAAGTGGTGGCTATTATACATTTTTTAGAATCTTTAAATACCTGACCACTGTGGAAATGATAGGTCCTGCAGTTATGGCACGCACCCTGGAGATGGTTCTCTTTGTCTTTTTCATAATGCTCCTTTTCAGTAACATTATCAGCTCATTTTCAACATTCTATAATAATCAGGAACTCAATTTTCTATTTTCACTGCCTGTTTTTCCAACCACAATATATCTCGCCAAACTTTTTGAAAATGCACTATATGCCTCATGGGCAACAATGACAATGGCAATACCCCTGTTTGTTGCCTACGGCGTGTGTAACAATGCTGGCTTAATATTTTATCCTGTCTCATTTTTAAGTTTTCTGATCTTTCTAATTATTCCCGCAGGAATATCCTCTATTATAATATTTATTATTGTCCGACTATTTCCTAAACTGAAACCTAAAAACATTATCTTTATTGCCCTAATCTTTATTTTACTATTGGTATTTCTGTATATAAAAATAGGTAACCCTGAATTACTCAGAATCTTTGAAACTGAAAATGAAAAGGAACTATTAAATTTTGTAGTTAGATTGACGACTGTAGGAGGAAGTTATGTGCCATCAACCTGGGTCAGCAATATTTTACAAAACTTTGCATTAAGAAATAATGATGGCATATTCTATCTATTACTCCTTTTTTCAGTTGCCTTGAGTATTGTTCTGCTTGCCTATAATCTTGCACAGATTATCTATCATAAATCATTCCTTGAAGTTGCAGAACACTCAGATAAAACTTCCACAAAAAAATCATTGCTTGTCCAGTATCAAACTAATTCTACATTTGCCTTTTTATGGAAAGATATTTTGCTCTTTGTCCGTGAACCCACCCAATGGGTGCAACTTGCCATCTTCATTATCCTTCTGGTTATCTATATTTTCTCATTGCGTAGAACTCCACTCTTCTTCAGTTTTTCGCTGTGGAATGTTATTATTTCATTTGCCAACTTCGCCTATGTCAGTTTTGTCATTGCCACGCTCGGTGTGAGATTTATATTTCCGGCAATGAGCCTTGAAAAGAAAGGGGTATGGCTTATCGCATCTTCTCCATTCACACTGACAAAAATGATAATGATAAAATTTCTCTTTTATTTGATTATCGGCATTGCACTTATGGAATGCCTTCTTATTGTGGCAAATCTGTTTATCAAAACTGCACCTGTAATCTTTAACTTTTCCTTGCTTATCAGTTTTTTTGTTGCTATATCATTAATTTCAATCAACCTTGGTATTGGCTGTATATTCCCGCAATTCAATGAGGATAATCCGAGTAAGATTGCTTCAGGTAGCGGCGGAATAATTGCTGCTTTAATAAGTATTGCCTACATTGGAATTGTAATCATCATTTTTGCTGCTCCGGTCCATAATTTCCTGCTCAGCTTTTATTTTAAAAAACCAACAAATATCCGCCTTATAACGATGAGTTTCGTATTATTTGCAATCTTAAACTTTGCAACCATTTTTTTACCAATAAAATTCGGAATAAGAGCAATGGAACGACGAGACTTTTAAGCGGTCAAAACTTACGGTTTTTTATATTTTTTAAATATTCTACAACTTTCTTTATCTGTTCATCAGGGGTTGATGCACCAGCAGTAACTCCAACACTATTGATGCCTTTAAACCATTCTAAATTTATATCGGCTACTGATTCTATGTGATGCGAAGGTCTAATACTCTTGCATATCTGATACAATCTTGTAGTATTGGCACTATTCTTACCACCAATAACAATCATCATATCAACATTGCGGGCAATGGAAAGTGCCTCATTGATTCTTAATATTGTCTCATCACAGATTGTATTATAGATTTTCATTTCTATGACTTTGGGAAGAAGATTTTTGATAGCGCCATAAAAATGTTCAAAATCAAGTGTGGTCTGTGGTACAACGCCAATTTTTTTATGTTTGATTTCTAAATCATCCGAGAAAATAGCCGAATTCTTTCCTGCATAACCGACCAAACCCTTAACCTCGGGATGGTCCTTTTCGCCAATAATGACAACAAAATAACCTTCACGGACAAGTTTTTCCACATATCGCTGGGCGCGCCTCACCTTAGGACATGTTGCATCAATAATATTCAGACCATTCTTTTTCAAACCCCTAAGAAGTGATGGTTTCACACCGTGCGAGCGGATAATGACTGTTGCATCAGGATTTTTTATATCGTCAATTTTTTCAATAACTTTTATACCCTGTCGTGCAAGATGTTCAACAAAACTCTGATTATGAATTAAGGGACCTATAGAATAAACAGACTTCCTCTTTTTTGCCGCATCCATTGCCATCTTTATTGCCCTTTTTACTCCAAAGCAGAATCCTGAATGGCTTGCACAATATATCTTCATTTTAGATTTTGAACCTCCTTCCTAATTCTTTGCGCAAAAACTTCAAAATCTTCTTTAGTTTTTTTATATCCATCAGGTAGAATTGACTCGCCATAAATTATCTTTAACTTGTTAAACCGAAATATTAAGCTGACCAGTTTTTTATTGGAATTTATGATACGAACCGGCACTACCGGAACATTATAAGTAATTGCGAGATAACCTACACCGACATTGAATGGCAATAGCGTTCCTATGCGCGACCTTGTCCCTTCAGGAAATATAACAACTGCCTTGCCCTGTTTTAGCAATTTTATTGCGGGTCTTATACCCTGTCCACCTTCAAGATTTATGGCATTATATGTTTTTATCAACCAGGTAAAAAATTTTGAGAGGATAAATAGCCCTGATTTAGCAAGGAAAAAAACTTCTCTGAATGCAGTGTAGCCCACAAGCGGTGGATCCAAAAATGAAAGATGATTACTTGCAAGAATCACTGCACCCTTTTTGGGAATTTTACCTTTAATTTCAACCCCACTAAGAAGAAGAAAAATAGGAAATGTAAATAACCAGGATAATAACCATCTGATTCCCATAAAAAATTATATCAGAATTTTAGATAATTGCAAGGATGAAAAAAAGAAATTAAACAAACACTTGACATTATTTGGCAATTGCGTATAATAAATTGTGGCTAAAGGCAAAAAGGTCATAATAGTAGAATCACCAACAAAAGGTAAAACTATTAAGAATTTTTTAGGCAAAGACTATGTCATAGTCTCATCAAAAGGGCATATAAAAGATCTACCAAAGTCTGAACTCGGCGTGAATATAAAAAATAACTTTGAACCGAGATATATAAAAATCAAAGGTAAGGCAAAAATAATAAACGAAATAAAAAAAACCTGTAAGGATTCTACAAAAATTTATATTGCTTCAGACCCGGACCGAGAAGGAGAAGCTATTGCCCAGCATATTGCCGAAGAACTCAATTCAAACGCCCCAATCGTAAAAAGAGCCCTTTTTCATGAAATTACGCCCGAATATGTCAAAAAAGCCCTACAAAATCCTGTTTCAATAAATGCCAATCTTGTTGATGCACATAAGGCAAGAAGGGTGCTGGACCGTATTGTTGGATACTTTACAAGTCCACTACTCTGGAAGGTATTAAAATCAGGGCTCTCTGCCGGCAGGGTTCAGAGTGTTGCTTTAAGAATAATCTGTGAGCGGGAAAAAGAGATTGAATCATTTGTTCCTACTCCGTACTGGAATATCTCAGGTGTATTCAAAACCGATAAGAGTGAAGAGTTTAATGCAGTGCTATTAAAGATTGATGGGGTTGTAAAAAAGATTCTCAGCAAAGATGAACTTACACGCATTGAAAATCTCCTAAAACCGAATACAAAATTTAATGTTACTGCTTATCGCATTACTACACCGGAAAAAATTCCAGCGCCGCCCTTTATTACTTCAACATTACAGCAGGAAGCATCGCGCCAGTTAAACATCTCACCCAAAAGAACAATGCAGATTGCACAGAACCTTTACGAAGGTGTGCGTTTACCTCAGGGAACGATCGGTTTGATAACCTATATGCGCACTGATTCTACAAGGGTCAATGAACAGGCAATTGAGGCGCTAAGAGAGTATATTGATGGGAAATATGGTAGCGAATATATTCCCAGGGAACCGAGGGTATTTAAAGAAAGAAAAAATGCCCAATCCGGGCACGAGGCAATAAGACCCACAAGAATCAATATTGAACCAGATTCAATCATTGATTACCTCACACCAGAACAATACAAAATTTACAAATTGATATATAACCGATTCGTTGCTTCACAAATGACATCAGCAAGATATGAACTAAAAGAGGTATTTTTAGAGGCATTAGGATTTCAATTTAAAAGTGAAGAAACCAAACCATTATTTTTGGGCTATCAATTATTAACTGGTGAAACCACACAGCGTGGCTTTGTGCCTGATTTAAAAGTGAGTGATGCTGTAACCTTAATAAAGTTAATTTCTGAAGAAAAACAGACTGAACCACTCCCCAGATTTACTGAAGCAACATTAATAAAAAAATTGGAAGAGAATGGCATAGGCAGGCCATCTACCTATGCTCATATTATCCAAACCCTTTTTGACCGCAGATACATCATAAAAAATAATGGCAAACTTGTTCCTGCAGAATTAGGACGGGAAGTGTATAATATAATTATTCCAAGATTCAACAACATTTTTGAAATACCATTTACTGCCCGTATGGAAGAAGAACTGGACCAGGTTGAAGCAGGAAAGAAAAAATGGCAGGAAGCTGTGAGAGAATTTTATGAACCATTTGAAACAAGTTTAAATTCAGCAAAAGCAGATGCCGAGAATATCAGAAAGAATATCCAGCAAACAGTTGAAAAAAAATGTCAAAAATGCGGCAGACCAATGGTCGTAAGGTGGGGCAAATATGGTAAATTTCTTGCATGCTCAGGTTTTCCTGAATGCAAATATTCTGAAAATTTTGAGGTTAAATTAACCAATAAGGTCTGCCCTAAATGTGGCAATAATCTCGTCATAAAAAAAGGAAAATTTGGTGAATTTCTTGCCTGTAGTGGATATCCTGAATGCAAATACACGGAAAATTTGAGCCATGATGTACCCTGTCCAATTTGCGGAGGCACAATTCTAATATTTTCTGGAAAAAGAGGCAAAATTTATAAATGTAAAGAGTGCGGATTTAGCAGTTTCTATCCACCAATAGATGAAAAATGCCCAATATGCGGAAAAGGGATGGTTGTAAAAAAGAATAGACCATTTTGTTTGAACTGTAAAAAATAGATTGCCAACATTTTAAAGTCTTAATTATGAAACTCGGTTTTCATATCTCTATTGCAGGTGGCTTTAAATATATTTTAGAACGCGCACAAAAAAGGAATTGCGAAACAATCCAGATTTTTTCTCGTAATCCCAGAGGCTGGAATTATAAAAAAATTGATGAAGAGGACTGCACTATATTTAAAAAACAGACCATAAATAATAAGATTTCGCCAGTATTTGTTCATCTCCCCTATTTAATCAATCTCGGCTCTGACCAGGAAGAACTTTTTAATAAATCTGTTGGTTCTTTGATTACTGATTTAATAAGGACAGAAAAACTCGGTGCCCAATATTTAATAACACATTGTGGCTCCAATCCAATTATAGAAAGGGGCATCAAAAAAATGACTGAAGCTATCCTGCAAGCATTCTCTCTGGTTGATAATGGGGTAATTTTGTTGTTAGAAAACACTGCTGGAAGTGGGAATAGTTTCGGCTATAATTTTGAACAACTTAAACAAATTTTAGATGGGGTAGCATCAGAACGGCTCGGAATCGCGTTTGATACTGCCCATGCTTTTGCTGCAGGTTATGATTTAAGAACCGAAAATGCGGTAAATGCGACCATTGAAAAATTTGATGAAACCATCGGCATTAACAATCTCCATCTTATCCATTTCAATGATTCAAAAACCAAACTTGGCTCAAGAATGGACCGGCACTGGCATATTGGAAAGGGTGAAATAGGAAAAGGCATGGCATTCATTATAAACCACCATGCTTTACGCCATCTTCCTTTTATCATGGAAACACCAAGAACTGATACCAGGGAAGACTTGATGAATATGCAAGTCGCCCGCAAATTGATTCACAAAGAATCTTGACCTTGCCCTTAAAATAGATATAATATTTGTTTAAAGGAGGCATCATTGGCACATGCTTATACACCGGGCTTAAAGGTCCTGGCATATACGGTAGTGGAAAAGCATAGAAGATTACCACTACCGGGCGAAGTTTTAGTCAAAGAAGGTGAGAAGGTAAAGGCAGAGCAGATCGTGGCAAAGACATCTTTGCCCGGCAGTGTTCAAACCTGTAATATTGCCGGACTTTTAGGAATTTTGCCTGAAGAGATTGATGAGGCAATGCTCAAAAAGGTTGGTGATGATGTACAAAAGAATGATATTATTGCCCAGAGCAAAGGACTATTTGGACTTTTTAAATCAACAGTTAAAAGCCCCATCACAGGCAAAATTGAGAGCATATCCAAGATAACCGGACAGGTAATATTAAGAGAACCACCAATTCCTGTCCAGGTAATTGCCTACATTGATGGTGAAATAAGTAAGGTTTTTCCTGAAGAGGGTGTGATGGTTAAAACCCATGGAAGTTTTATTCAGGGTATCTTTGGTATAGGTGGTGAGACAATTGGTGAACTGGCACTTGCAACGGACAATCCAGGTGCTGTTATTACGGAACAGGAGATCAACGAATCGTTCAAAGATAAAATCATCATTGGTGGTGCGATGGTAACATATGATGCCTTGATAAAAGCAAGGAATGTTGGAGCAAAAGGGCTGATCACTGGCGGCATTGAGGACCAGGATTTAAAAAAATTTATGGGCTATGATATCGGAGTGGCAATTACGGGTTCTGAAAATGTTGGACTTACAATTATTACTACCGAAGGGTTTGGCAAACTTCGTATGGCAGATAGAACATTTGGTTTACTTAAATCACTGGTAGGAAAGAAGACATCAATAAATGGTGCAACACAGATACGCGCAGGTGTAATGCGACCAGAAGTCATTGTTCCGCTTGAGAAGGCGCCAGACAAAAAGGTTACCCATATTACGACCGGCTCTGGTCTGGAAATCAATATGGCGGTGAGGATCATAAGAGAACCATATTTCGGGATGATTGGTAGAGTAGTGAGTCTTCCCGTTGCGCTGGAAAACATTGATACTGAATCAAAGGTCAGAGTTCTGGAAGTTGAATTGGACAATAATAAAAGAGTAAAATTACCCCGCGCAAATGTTGAAATCATTGAGGAATAAATGATTGCACTATTTATATTAATATCCTCAGCAGGGGTTAATACACTTCTAATGCCTGCTTCAGCAAAAGGTGTGTTAACCTATTATTCAAGTTCAGCAGGAGATGAGGCAATATTTTATAATCCAGCACTGTTCCATACCCGGGAAAATTTCCATCTCTCTCTTTTTTACAGTAATATCTATGCTTCTATGAAGAATTTAAACCTGGCAGTGAGCAAAAAGATGAATAATTTTGATCTGGGTATAAATATAATGAATTTTGATTACGGCTCAATAATAGCAAAACCTGAATATCCTACTGAAGACTCAACTGGTTTTTACACCGCAACAGATTTTTATATTGGATTATGTGCCTCAAGACCTATTGCGACCAATGGTAGATTAGGTTTGAAAGTCAAATATATTTATGAAAATGTTTATATCTATTCCAGTGCAACAATGGGATTTGACCTATCAATTGCGTATCTGAATCAGGTTTATGGAATCAGTACTGGAGCGAGTAATATTGGTGGAACAATAAAACTCGCCAATGAATCAGTGAACTTACCGGCAAAATTGAGTTTTGGCTATTATCGTAGCATCAATAAATTAACCGTGAGTATGGACCTGCACTATTTGATTAATACCTCTGAATTTGAATCGGCGATTGCTGGCGAAATGAGGCTCACAGAAAATTTTGAATTGGGTATATCAATAAATTACCGCGATTCATTCTACCCTGGTTTTTATCTCGGTCTTTATCATCGTAGCCTTTCTATCAAATATGGTGCGGCAATTTATCCGTATGACCTGGGTATGGTCAATAACATCGGAATTGGCTTTAATTTCTAAATCAAATCTATGATATGAAAATACATAATATATATCTAAAGGACAAATAAATATGAATGGCGGTATATATCTTGATTTTGAAAAACCAGTTATAGAACTTGAAAAGAAGATAGAAGAATTGAAAAAGTTGAGAGGTGTTGATGACGAAATTGAACGGTTAAAATTACAGGCAGAGAGGTTAAAAAAGAAGATATATTCCAATCTTACACGCTGGCAAAGGGTTCAACTTGCCCGACATCCAAGACGACCCTATGCAGCTGATATTATCAATTTAATAACCACTGATTTTATTGAACTGCATGGTGACCGAAGATTCAGCGATGACCCGGCAATTGTTGCAGGCATTGCTAAGTTTGACCAACATTCAATTGCTATTGTTGCTCAACAAAAGGGCCGCGATACAAAAGAAAAAATTAAAAGGAACTTTGGTATGCCCCATCCTGAGGGCTATCGCAAGGCATTGCGCATAATGAAAATGGCAGAAAAATTTAAACTTCCAATATTGAGTCTCGTTGATACACCGGGTGCATATCCCGGTGTTGGTGCTGAAGAACGTGGACAATTTGAAGCAATTGCCACAAACTTGTTTGAATGTGCTGTTTTAAAAGTTCCGATTGTTGTAGTAATCATAGGCGAAGGTGGCTCTGGTGGTGCCCTTGCCATTGCCCAGGGTGACCGAGTTTTGATGCTGGAAAATGCAATATATTCAGTGATTTCACCCGAAGGCTGCGCATCCATTCTCTGGCGTGATGCCTCTAAAAATAAAGATGCAGCAGAAGCCTTGAAGATTACTGCCCAGGACTTACTACAGTTTAAGATCATTGACGACATTATTCCAGAACCTCTTGGTGGTGCACATATGGATTATAAGGTTACTGCGGAAAATATAAAATTAGCAGTCAAAAAACATCTGCAAGAATTAATTTCATTGCCCGCAGATACATTGGTAGAAAAAAGAATTGAAAAATATCGGGCAATGGGAGTATATAGGGAATAATGGCATTAGAAGGAAATTTAGAAGATTTTGAATTAACCGATGTTTTCCAGTTGATTCAATTGGGTGCCAAGGATGGCAGTTTGAGAATTCAGACAGCAAATGATGTTGGCGTTGTCTATTTTAAAAATGGTATGGTTGTTCATTCTAAAACCAACAATCTTTTTGGAGAACAGGCAATAGACACAATCCTCCAATGGCGCAAGGGTAAATTTGTATTCAGGCCCGGCGAAGAAACTCTTGAAAAAACAGTTGAACTTCCCATACAGCAGGTAATTCTTGATGCTGCACGCCGAATTGACGAACTGAATAAAATTCAAAGATTGATTCCTTCATTTGATCTGATACCACATATTGTTGAAGTGCCGGATGCAGGCGTTGAAAAGATTAATTTAAGACCAGAAGAATGGAAAGTCCTGGCATTTGTAGATGGGCACATTTCAATAAGGGAGATTTCCCAGCGGGTTAGGCTATCTGAATTTGAAACGGGCAGAATTTTATACGGATTAATATCTTCAGGCCTTGTTAAGTTGATGCAAGAAACAAAAAAAGAAGAAAAAGTTGATACACCGAACAAACCCGAGGATGATGATAAAAAGGGTGGTATCCTCGGTATTTTCAAGAAAAAATAATCTCTGCAGAATCCAATATTAATCAGATTACTACAAATTTTTTGGTAATGAAATTTTGTTCTTTTCTATAAATTTTCAAAAAATAACAACCCGGGGCAAATGCTGGTAAGTAAATAATAGATGCACCTAAAATCTGTCTTTCAAAGATTTTTCTACCCACCACATCATAGACTTCAATCTTTTTGTACTGCCCTGCCAGACTAAAAACAATTTTCTGTCTTGAGCTATAGATTGTAGAAATTTTATCCAGACATTGACAAGTAATCTGCTCATTCTCAATACCCACATTCAAAGGCGTGTATCTGAATACAGATAATCTTGCACCACCTGCATATCCCCAGCGTGAATTAAACATATCCATAGCCAGTGGTGAAACACCCCAGGGACTATTTTCAAATATAACTGTGTCAACTGTCCAAACATTTCCACCATTTGTTGTCTTTAAAAACGCACCAAAATAACTACCCTGCCATCCTGCCCTATTGCCTCCACCAACCGCAAATCCATTCTGTGTATCAGTAAACTTTAAGGCATATAACCCATACTTTCCAAGCGGTATGTCAGGTGCCATGATTTCAATCCAGTTATTGCCGCCATTCGTTGTGTGATAAAATACCCCTGGTGATACAGTATCTTTATATCCACAGACCCAGCCATTCAAATTATCAATAAAATGAACTCCAAAAAACTGATACGCTGCGTTTGACACCTGAGTATTCCAGTCAGCACCACCATTTGTAGTATGTAAAATCAAACCATTAACACCCTGGCCAGTGATTGAATCATAATCACCACCCACAATCCAGCCTTCATTCGCATTGATAAAATATATACTTTTGAGTGAACCAGAAACCGGCGCGGTCTGGGTTGTCCAGGTTGTTCCTCCATTTGTGGTCTTACGAATATCACTATTGGGACCAGCAAGCCAGCCATTATTGGCATCTAAAAAAAATACATCATCCCACATTTTGCCAATAAATTCAAAGGTCAGCCCATAAATATTTATCCACGAATTACCACCGTCAGTCGTCTTATACAGAGCCGCTGCTGGAAATAAACTCGCAATTAGTCCCATTGCTGTTAAATAACCGGTATTAGGATTGATGAAATTCATACCAAAGACAAACATACACTGGTTAATTGTCCAGGGATGAATCTCCTGCCAGATTGTGCCACCATCTGTGGTCTTGTAGATAATTCCGCCTACATTATCTCTTACACCGCATAATATGCCCAGCATTGAATCTGGTGCTGAAACATCCATAAACCCATTATCGGTCAATTCATAATGACGGGTCTCCCACATTGAGAGCCCTGTTAACATATTCATTACCAACAACATCCATATACAAAATCTCATCTCAACCCCCTTTATTTATCTTAATTTTATTAATTTTTTTTGATATGTCAATAGTTCAGTAAAACAAAATCAGCACCTTACTGCTTGACAAATGGCAATTTTTATTTAAAATTATATCATATTTTATGGATATTGATGCCTACCTTACCGAGAAAAAACTGCTGGTGGATAATGCACTCAAAAAATATTTTAATAACAATAACCCATTTTTTGAGGTTATGTATTATTCAGTGGATAGCGGCAAAAGGATTAGACCAATACTCGCCATCGCCAGTTATGAAGCAAATGGTGGTAGAGACTTTGAAAAAATATTGGGGATTGCCTGCGGATTGGAATTAATCCATACTTATTCCCTTATCCATGATGACCTTCCAGCAATGGACAATGATGATTACCGGCGCGGTAAAGAGTCAGCCCACAAAAAATTTGGCGAAGCATTTGCGGTTCTCTCTGGAGACGGACTCTTTGCCTATGCTTTTGAATTGTTCACAGAAACCGAAGAGACAATGGCACAAAAATTTAGAATAATAAAGGCAATCAGTGAAACAGTTGGACCAAAAGGAATCGTTTATGGACAATTCCTTGATATTCAAAATCACAAAGAACCAAATCCAAAAATATTGCGTCAGATACATCTAAATAAAACCGCAAAATTTATTGCCCTGGCAATAGAAGTCGGAGCCATAATGGCAAATGCGCCTGAAAAAAATATCAAAATATTACATCAAGCTGGTTTATATCTGGGCATACTTTTTCAATATACAGATGATATTCTTGATGTTACCGGAAAAAAAGAAAAACTGGGTAAAACGCCAAAAAAGGATATTTTACAGGAAAAGATGACTGCACCACGGGTTTACGGGCTCCAGGGTGCGCGGTATCGCGCCCAAAAATATGCAGTGCTTGCAAAAAATAGATTCACGCAGTTGGGTGAAAATTTTGCCATCTTTAACCAGATTACTGATTTTGTTCTGCATCGCACCTTTTAACTGTTCCACTTTTATGGAGAAACTATTCAAGAATATAAAAATCTAATTTTCAAAATAAAAAAAATAATATGGCACTATTAGAAAAAATAAAAAAACCTGATGACTTAAAAAAGTATTCAATTGAGCAACTTCAGGTTCTTGCTCAAGAAATAAGAGAAGAGATTTTAAAGACAACTGCTAATACTGGTGGACATTTAGCACCGTCACTTGGCGTTGTTGAGTTGACCATTGCGCTTTACCGAGTCTTTGACGGAGAAAGAGACAAAATCATCTGGGATGTCGGACATCAGACCTATGCCCAGAAATTGATAACTGGCAGACATGCTGTTTTTCATACACTCAGAACCTACAAAGGTATCAGTGGCTTCCCTAAAAGGGAAGAATCAAAGTATGACCATTTTAATACCGGACATTCATCTACCTCACTTTCTGCAGCAACGGGCTTTGCCATTGCCCGCGATTTCAAAAAAGAGAATTATCATATCATAAGTATAATCGGTGATGGTTCACTTGGTGCAGGCATGGCTTTTGAGGCATTAAATCATATTGGACAACTGAAAAAGGATATAATCGTGATTCTGAACGATAATGAAAGGTCAATCGGTGAAACCGTGGGTGCCCTGTCCCAGTATCTAACCAAAATAATCACCACCCGCACATACAATAGATTTCGTGATGATCTCTGGGTCTTTTTCGGTAAATTTCCACCTTATATCAGGGACCGCGGCCGGAACATTGCCAAGAGAATACAGGAAGGTTTAAAGGGTCTATACTCGCCATCAGTAATATTTGAGGAACTTGGTTTTAGATATATTGGACCTTTGAATGGCCATAAATTAAATGAATTGATAGATACCTTTTCACGCATTAAAGAGATGAAGGGTCCAAGACTTATCCATGTAGTAACAAAAAAAGGCAAAGGATATAATATTGCCGAAACACACCCTGAACGATTCCATGGTATCAGCCCCTTTGACATAAAAACTGGTGAAGAAAAACAGAAATCAAATTCATACACAAAGATTTTTGGCGAGGCACTTGTAAAACTTGCCCGGGAAAACAAAAAAATTATCGCCATCACCGCGGGAATGTGTCTGGGCACCGGGTTGAAGCAATTTTCATTAGAATTTCCTGACCGATTTTTTGATGTGGGTATTTGTGAACAACATGCGGTAACGCTGGCATCAGCATTGGCACTGGAAGGTTATATCCCGGTCTGTGCCATATATTCTACTTTTTTGCAACGCGCCTATGACCAGATTATTCACGATGTATGTTTACAAAAAGCACCAGTAATTTTTGCCGTAGACCGTGCTGGTCTGGTTGGTGAAGATGGGCCTACCCATCATGGACCTTTTGATCTCTCTTATCTTAATTGTATTCCCAATATTGTTGTGAGTGCTCCCAGCAATGGAGAAGAACTGATCGCCCTTTTAAAAACTGCGATAGCATATCGCCATGGACCATTTGCCATCCGCTATCCCCGTGATACCTGTGATAACCAAATAAACCTTGATGTATCACCCGTGGAGATTGGAAAATGGGATATTCTTCATAGGGGCAAGGATTTAGCAATCATTGCCTGCGGCACAATGGTCAGTATATGTAATGATGCCTTAAATTTGCTCAGGAAAAATAATATTGACCCATTTCTAATAAATGCGCGCTTTATTAAACCCCTTGACTATAAATTACTTGATGAAATCAGAACGAATGTGAAGATAATCATTGTGATTGAGGAAAATACTTATATAGGTGGCCTTGGCAGTATGATTACATATTATCTATCAAATTATGAAGGATTAAAAGTGCACACCATTGCACTGCCTGACCGATTTGTTGAACATGGCGCTCGTAATATTTTGCTAAAGTCACTCGGGCTTGACAGTAAAACCATTGCGGATAAAATCATAGAGTTACTATGAACCTTTTCATAATTATACTAATCAGTCAGTTTACTCTGCCATATGAAACAAAAACCTTTATTACTTCTGATGCCCGTTATATCATATATACCCGATATTACCAGGGTAACCTCATCAGTATTGATAGTATTGTCCCTTTTGAACATTATCTTAACACAGGGCTTCAGAAAAAAAATCACAAACTTTTATTAAAAGAACTGCAGAGCGACCTCATCAAAAAAAGTGGTTATGCAAGCAAAGGTATTTTTGGAACCTTTGAAATACCCCTGCCCAAAGGTGGTTTCAGCGATTTTATGGGCGAAACAGGAAAACTTGATGTTGGAGGTTATGTAAAAATAACCCTTGGTGGCAGTGAAACATTTTATTCAAATCTACCTGAAGAACAGCAGTCAAAATCACTATTCCCTGAACTGATAATGGAACAGGAAATGGCAATAAACCTTGATGGCCAGGTAGGTGACCGAATGCAGGTATATATTGACCACAATTCAACAAGGGTTGATGAAAGTCAAAATAAAATACGCGTAACCTATAAAGGTAAAGAAGATGAAGTAATTCAGGAGATAGAAGGCGGCGACACCCAGTTATCAATTCCAGGAACGAGTTATACCGGTGATATACCATCACATCAAGGACTTTTTGGATTAAAATCCACATCTAAATTAGGACCAGTTGACATTGTCGCAATCGCATCACAAGAACAGACCCAAATGAGCGAGCAGGTCTTAGAAGGCGGAACAGAAAGCATGCCAGATACAATCTGGTCAAAGGACTATGCAAAGAGGCAATTCTTCTGGCTCGGCACCAATGATTCCATAATTGAACTGCGGGTATATATTGATGATGGGAATCCAGCCAATAATAATAATGGGATTACGCGGTATGCCTATGCTTATCTTGACCTTAATGATGATAATATCCCTGATGATACAACAGAGAAAGAGTATGGCTTCTTTACTTTAAAATATGAAGGAATGGAGCAGGATTATCAATTTTTAGGAAGAAGGGTCAACATCATTGAGTTGAAATCTGGATTGTATAATAATATTGAGGCACTCGGTGTATATTACCGAAAAATTGATGCTCAAGGGAATGAAGATACGGTTGGATTTATTGGCTCAGATACTATACGTTTGAAATTGGTCTGTCCCAGGTCCTTTCGTGAAACTTCACTTGCCTGGCAATACTACGAGCTCAAAAATTATTATCAGATTGCAAGCCCAGGCGGCAGTGTTGATACACTAAAAATCTATCATAGTGTTCCCAATGGCATTGATGAAGATAAGTATCAGGGAAAAACATTGATAAATATTTTAGGTATAGATAATGATAATAATTCAATGGTTGATGATTATCTGGGACAGGGTGGATTTGACCGGGCAAGGGGACTACTTATTTTTCCAGACACAATGCCCTTTATCAATCCCAGTTTGCCTGAATCTGATCTGGAAATATATCAGAATCCGTATTATATGATCGGTGGTGGCAAATACTACATTTATACAAAATCAGTTAAGGTAAAAAGAGTCTTTGACCTGCCACTAAACACAAAGCGGGTAAGGGTCTATTTAAATGAAAAAGATATTACTGATTCTACTCAATATTATATTGTCAACTATGAAGAAGGTAAACTTGAATTTTTAAGGCCGATTGCAGCTACAGATAAGATTCGTATTCAAGCAGAATATAGTCCAATGTTTTCCGCCGCACAGAAATCATTGATCGGGCTCAGGGCAAACTCAAAAATATTTGGAGAGGGTAGTATTGGTTCATCATTTTTTTATCGCACAGAATCATATCAGATTGCACCATATGAGCATATCAGGCTTGATGAAGAACCATATAATCGGATGGTTTGGGAATTGGACTTTGCCGTGCCGGGGAAGATTCCTTATCTTACCGAATTAGTAGATGGCCTGCCCCTGCTCCAGACTGAAACACCATCTAAATTTAATATAAATTTTGAAGGTGCCTATTCGTTCTCAAATTACAATTCCCGCAATGCTGTTTATCTGGATGACTTTGAAGCAACAACTATCACACATACAGTCGCGCTCACAAAAGGTTACTGGTATCTTTGTTCAAGACCCGTAATCCAGGATACGGCAAATTTTGCAACAAGAAGAATTGTCTGGTATAATCCTCCAAGTGGCCAGACCTTTCAGATGGATGATATTTATAACAATCCCACTGACCCAAAGGCAATCGCTGAAGTTCTGCAGGTTCAATTCACTCCTGATAATACACAATCATTTGCGGGTTTAAGCCAGTATATTACAAGCACTGACCTTGACGAGTGTGAAAATATTGAATTAATAATTAAAGGCAAGGGCGGTAAAATCCATATTGATATTGCCGAAGAACTCAGTGAAGACCAGCTGAGAAGGAACAAACAGGGTGCCTTGTCTGGCTATGGAACATTTGAAGATGAAGATAATTTTCCGCGAAATTTTTCCTGGGATGCCAATAATGAAGACCGTGGACTGGATGGTGTATTTGGAGATGACGCAGGCAATACCTCTGGAGATGATGGCAATGATGACTATCAAGAAAATGACTATACCGGCGGTATCAACGGAACCGAAGGAAACAGAATATGGGATACTGAAGATATTGACCGTAATGGTAATTTTAATCGTGATAATAACATTTATTACAGTTATTCGGTTAATCTTGATTCAACTAAATATCTTGTTGAGAGTGGATTAAAAAGCGGATGGAAAATGTTCCGCATTCCATTAAAGGATTCTCTTGCAATGGATACAATCTTCGGTTCACCAAACCTGCACAATATAAAATTTGTGCGCATCTGGTTTGACAACTTCACAAAAGCAGAAACAATCTACATCCACAAATTAAATTTAACAGGCAGTCGCTGGAAAAACTATGGCATTGCTGGTGATTCATTAAACCCGGTTGATTCTACAGAGAAGTTTGTCATCACTCCGGTAAATACTGAAACCCATACTTATTATAAACCACCCTATCCCCTACCCATAGACCCAATAACCGGTAAAACAATCAATGAAGGTGGCTTGGAATTTAATCTTTCTGGTATCAAAGAACATCACACCTGTATTGCCTATCGCCGACTGGAAAGGGATGAAGATTATCGTGCCTATGACACACTTGAGTTCTATTTTCTGGCAAAATATTCAAATCCGCAAATTGCACTGCGCTTTGGCTCTGATACTAATTATTATGAATATAAATCAGACCTGCAGTCCGGTTCACCGGGATATAACAACTGGCGAAAATATCGGGTAGTTCTACAAAATTTTATTGAATTAAAGAAAAAGACTGGAGGAATTGGAAAACTAACCGAAGGTAATTATACAGTATCAGGAAATCCATCATTTTCTGCTAACAGATTCTTTGAAATCCGTATCACAAATAATTTTACAACACCACTTACTGATACAATGTGGTTTAATGACATCAAACTTGTCTCTCCGAAGCCGGAAATCGGAAGAATTTTAAGAACCAATGGCTCGTTCAACATCGCTGACCTATCCAATTTTACTTTTTCCTATTCTGAATCCAATGGTAAATTCAAGCGTTTGTCCGAATCTAAAAATATCTCTACGCAGGGCCCAGGTAGAAACTATGCGGTCAACACTGGCATCTCACTAAATAAACTCCTTCCCCAGGAATGGAATTTTAATATTCCACTCGGTTTGAGTTATAGTAAGTCAATCCAGGACCCACGATTTTCTTCAATCATCGCTACAGACATTGAACTGAACGATTCAGCACGCGTTCTGGAAAGAACGAATAACATAACCCAGGGTTATAATATTAGTCTATCTAAATCCAATTCCAAAAATTGGTTTTTGAAACAGACACTGGATAATCTAAATCTCTCTCATGACCGAACCGTAAATTTCTCCAATAGTGCAAGAAATTATGATACAACGGACTTCAGAAATTACCGCGGTACATACACTATTGGTCCCAAAGCCTCATTAAAAATTCTGAAACAATCAATTGCCCTCCTGCCTCAAAATATTTCCTTCGGAGCATTATACACGGATAATATTCTAAAATCTTATTATCGCGATAGTTTGAATCAAAATTTTCAAATCACACCTGGATATCCACAGCGCAGGCGCACCCTGAATCCGAGTTATTCTGCTGATTATTCTCCACATCAAATATTATCCACATCATACACCTTTTCGGAAATTAGGGATTCAGTATCTGAAAAACGGAGATTTGGAGAAGAAGTTGGTCGCACCCAAACTTTCAATAGTAGAATATCAAAGGATTTAATTATTCTCAACCCTTCTCTTCAATTCAATTCAAGTTATAATGAAGACCACCGTTTTGAACTGCGTAAACCAGTTGATGTGAGGGGGATTAATAATAATTCGGTAATAAGTATTTCAGGTATGGCTGATGTCAAAAAATTTATTAAATTCTTTACGCATTTGCGAGATGAATCAAAGGATACACTGCAAATTCCAGGGTCTCCATTGTGGGTATTAAAACAGATAGAGATCTTTGTTGACTACCTGCAGAATCCCAATATAAGTTTTTCGCGCACAAAATCATCAGGATATTTAAGTAATGTCCGTCCTGATTTAAAATATCAATGGGGACTTGTTGATACTATTCCCTCAGACCAGATTGCACCAAATAGTTATTCAAGCCGCAATATCACTGATAATTTCAGCATAAATTCAGGTGCAAATTACAAGATTTTCACTCTCAGTGGAAGTTATACAAATTCAGTCGGAAGAAGCATTGGCTATAGCGGCACAGAAAACAGAACCATTACTACATCTTATCCCAATGCTAACCTGCGGATTGCAAAAGTAGAAATGATTCCGTTATTAAAAAAGTATACACACTCTTCATCGGTAAATATTGGTTTTAACCAAAATTATCAAACAGTCTATACTGTGAACCCTGATACTGCTCCTGAACTGACATCAGACAACAAAACAATTTCTTTTAATCCATTATTAGGCTGGCAGGCAAACTGGAAAAAGGGTATAACCACTAATGCTACAATCAACTACAATGAAACCAAGGGGCGTCAGTATCTTGGTATGATTGTAAACCCCTCCAAATCTATAGGTTGGGGCGGTTCATTCTCTCTTGCCTATACATTCAGCGCACCCAAGGGAATTAATCTGCCGTTCTTGCAAGGAATAAAATTTGCTTCCAACCTTACCACCAGTCTTACCTATGGTTATAATCGAAATGTCAGTTATGCTGCATCCCAGGAAGACCCCAATAATCTTGATTATAACAATCCCATTACTGATACAGAAAACAATAGTGTTGATGTTTCACTAACCTATAGTTTCTCAGCAAGTGTTACTGGCGGCGCAACTTTAAACTATTCAAGAAACCGCGACCGTGTTTTCAATAATAATTATCAAAGGGTTGGCTTGAATCTATGGACAAATATAAATTTTTAAAATTTCCGCTTATTTTATTAATATTGCTAATATCAAACACACTCTTTGCAAGTGAACCATATGATTATCTCGTTGAATTCTGCAAATTTGGTAGCCGTTCCATCGGAACTCCAGGTCATACCAATGCCTTGCAATACATTATCAAAAATCTAAAGAATCCGGAGATTGATTCATTTATTGTTGATGGCGTATGGCTTTACAATGTATACAAAAAATTTCCTTCTGGACAGCCACTCATTGGTATTGGTGCGCACTGGGACTCAGATAAAGGGTGCCCTGGAGCAAATGATGGTGGTTCAGGTGTTGCATTACTATTAAAACTTGCAGATACACTTACAAAGAACCCGCCAGGTATCAGTGTCAATCTTCTATTTTTTGATGGCGAGGATGTGGAAAAGGCTGAACTTTATGGCTCCACTCATTACGCAGCAGCATGTCTTGAACATTATACGTTTATTATTATCATTGATATGGTTGGAGATAAAGACCTGCAGATATATAAAGAGGGAAATTCTGCAAAATTCTTTCCTGGATTAGTGGACTCTATCTGGCAAATAGGTATGGAAGTTTCACCATTCACTTTTATACCTGTGGTAAAATATTATATTATTGATGACCATATGCCGCTGATCAAATACGGAATACCAGCAATTGATATCATTGATTTTGACTATCCATACTGGGATACACACTATGATACAATTGATAAATGTAGTAAGGAAAGTCTGGATATAATGTATAAATTCCTTTTAAGGATTGTTTATCCTGAGTATTAAAAACTGAGCAGTGAATCGTAAAGAAATAATTGCCCTTATTGTTCTAATTTCTATTTTAATTGCAATTAATATTGTTCAATATTTGAAGTGGCAAAAAAATAAAAAAACTTTTGAATTGATAATTGAAGAAAGTATAAACCAGATATCAATTAATACTGCAGATGTAAATGATTTCGAGTCGTTACCTGGTGTTGGGCCAGCTTTGGCGAAGAGAATTATTGAATACCGTGAAAAGAATGGTGGTTTTAAGACAATTTCAGATTTAAAAAAGGTAAAGGGAATAGGTGACAATTTATTCAAAAGAATTGAACCATTTATTAAACTCTGAGTTGAGTAAAAATTACTTGATTTTTTAATAAGATTGTGTATAATAAATAGGTTTAGGTCTAAAAAGGAGAAAAATGGACATAAAAATTTTAAATCAATCAATCCTTGATTTTTCTGGAGATTTTTTGATTATTAATCTTTTTGAAGGTGTCAAAATGCCGGGCGGTGCGACCGGAGCAATAGACAAAGCATTAGATGGTGCAATTACTGCAATGATAAAAAATGGTGAACTGACTGGTAAATTAGGTGAGATCGTAGTATTCCCGACCCTTGGGAAATTAAAGGTCAATAAAATTCTGGTGGTCGGATTAGGAAAACAAGAAAAATTTGATTTAGAACAAATAAGAAAGGCGAGTGGCTCTGTAGCACAGGCGCTGAAAAAGACAAAGGCAAAGACCGTGGGCACAATTGTTCATGGTGCTGGTATTGGTGGTATTGACCCGGAGTTATGTGCGCGTGCGCTCGTAGAAGGAACAATCCTTGGCTTATATGAATTCAATGCATATAAAAAGAAAAAAAATAATGGAATTGAAAACTTCTCTATCATTGAAATGGACAGGCAGAAAATAAAAAAGATTGAAAACGGTGCAGAACTTGGTAAAATAATCGCTGAATGCCAAAATATCGCTCGGGACTTTACAAATGAACCTGCTAACAATTTGACACCGGAAAAATTTGTGCAAAAAGCAATGCAGATAACTTCTGAATTTGGTCTGGAAAAAGTAATTGAATTCAAAATCTTAAATAAAAAGGATATGGAAAAATTAAAAATGGGCGCCCTGCTCTCAGTTGCGCAGGGCAGCGATAACGAACCACAATTTATTGCCCTAAGATATCAAACAAATAACAAACCATTATTAAGCCTTATCGGAAAAACAGTAACCTTTGATTCAGGAGGGATTTCATTAAAACCTTCTGAAGGAATGGGTGCAATGAAAGGAGATATGTCAGGCGGTGGTATTGTCTTTGCGACTACCCTGGCACTGGCACGGACAGATGCGAAAGTAAATCTCCTTACCATCATCCCTGCAGTAGAAAATATGCCTTCAGGAAAAGCATCAAGGCCGGGTGACATTGTTCGGACAATGAATGGAAAGACGATTGAAATAATCTCTACTGATGCTGAAGGCAGAATGACCCTGGCAGATGCAATCTGTTATGCGGAAAAAGAAGGAGCAAAAATAATCGTGGATATTGCCACCCTGACTGGTGGCTGTGCAGTTGCATTTGGTGATGTTACTGCGGCAGTAATGGGCAATGACCAGGAAACGATTAATAAACTACTCGCAGCAGCAAATCAAACTGGCGAGCGGATGTGGCAGTTACCACTTTTTGAAGAATACGAAGAAAAAATTAAGAGTGATGTAGCAGATATAAAAAATTCCGCTGGTAGGCTGGCTTCACCGATCACTGCAGGAATCTTCTTAAAAGAATTTGTTCAGGATGCAAAGTGGCTACACATTGATATTGCCAGTAAAGAATTTGCGGAAAAGGATAGGTTCTATCAACCCAAAGGAGCAACTGGATTTGGTGTCCGCACCCTTTTTGAATTCTGTCAGCAAATCTAAAAATTGAATACAGCCATCGTAGCGGTGCGATGTAATAGTTTAGCACCCTGATATTGAAGTTACTTGATTTATCAAGCACCAAAAACTAAATAGACCAGAAAGACCATGCCCTTTATCCAAACCAGCATCCAAACCCAATAACTATCTTTTTGTAGTGGTCAAGTTTACCTGACTTTTTCAAGACAGTAAGGCTAAACAAATGACACGGAGTGTCATTCCTTCGCTTCGCTCAAGGACGAATCTGAGCCTTTTTTCTTTGTCATTCTGAGCGTAGCGAAGAATCTCGATTGAACCCAGCCCTGAACAAAGGAAGAGATTCTGCCCCTTCGCTGCGCTCAAGGGAAGAATTTTCTTCACTTACGAAGTGGCAGATGACTGTTTGGTTTTTATGGTTATCATATTTACATTGACAATTTGCAGATTGTGGATATAATATTGTCAGGAGATTTTGATGAGTCGCATTTTTAATATCATTATTGAACGAGGAGAGGATGGATACTATATTGGCACTGTGCCTGAACTGAAGGGCTGTCATACTCAGGGTAAATCCCTTGATGAATTGATTGAGAACATTAAAGAAGCAATCCAACTCTGTCTTGAGGTTGAAGGAGAGCCAGAGCAGACATCGGAATTAGTGGGCATCCAGCGAATTGAAGTGTGACAAAACTACCGATTCTAAAAGGCACAGAGATTGTTAAATTACTCCAAGCAATAGGTTTTGAAGTAATTCGGCAAAAGGGGAGTCATGTATATTTGCGACACCCTGATGGTAGAAAAACGGTCGTGCCTGTGCATAAAGGAAAAGATATTGACCGTGGACTATTGCGAAAAATAATTCACGATGCTGAGTTATCCTACCAAGAATTCATGGAATTGGTGAAGAAGTAAGAATCTAACCCGGTAACCAGATTCTTCAATTATACAGAGTAGTTTTCAAAGACCAAAAAAATTCCGTAGGGCAAACCTTTAGCCTTGGGGACTGCAGAGTTTCAAGACATGG
>JBBILZ010000009.1:0-53114 GCA_037444665.1 Caldifarciminota bacterium | reverse complement strand
TCCATCACCATATAAGATTAAATTCTTTCCCTCATCAATCCATTTTATAAAACGGAACACACTCATATCTGGCCTGCCCGCAGGTCCATAAACAGTAAAATAGCGGACAATTGTGATATCCAAGCCATAAAGTTTGTGATATGTATAACAGGTGACCTCAGCAGATTTTTTTGAAGCAGCATAGGGTGAGATGGGTTCATTGACCGGTAGGGTCTCTCTAAATGGCATTCTTTGTCCTGCATATAGCGAGGATGTTGAGGCAAAGACATATTTTGGGATGTGAAATTCACGGCAGAGTTCAAGCAGATTCAGATTACCAATGACATTGGTGGTGTAGTAGATATATGGATTGACCATACTGTATCGCACACCAGCACGGGCAGCAAGATTGATAACGGCGTTGAAGGAGGGACGGAGCGTCGCGGCATCGGAGTATTTTTTGAATAAATGCTTAAGAGCAGAGTAGTTTTCTATGTCAAGTTCGTGGAAGATGAATAGATTGTGATGAGTTCCTGAATCAAGTTCAGGATGACAGGAAAGTTTTTTAAGTTGAGCAAGTCGCCATTGCTTTAGTCGGACATCATAATAATCATTGAGATTATCAATGCCAATGACTGTATGCCCTTCTTTTAATAAAAATTCGCAGGTTTTGTAGCCGATAAAGCCGGCACAGCCAGTGAGAAGAATCATGTTAGGAGACTTCGTCTGGAAGTTAGTGCGGAGCACTGGAAGGGATTCGCCAGAGGCGATTGGAAGGGAGTTCCTACGGAACTGGAAGGGAGACCGCATCTGAATAGGAGACTTCGTCTGGAAGTTAGTGCGGAGCACTGGAAGGGATTCGCCAGAGGCGATTGGAAGGGAGTTCCTACGGAACTGGAAGGGAGACCGCATCTGAATAGGAGACTTCGTCTGGAAGTTAGTGCAGAGCACTGGAAGGGATTCGCCAGAGGCGAATGGAAGTTAGTGCAAAGCACTGGCATTCTACCTTCTCGCTTTGCGATTGGCCTCATAATTAGAACGCGCTTTTTGAATATTCTTAATCATCCGATTTAACAAATACCCTATTTCATTCATCTGTTTGGTATAAGTATTGAAGGTCTCAACACTAATATAATTGTTTTTCAGTGCCTCAACAAAATGGTTCCGCAACTCACAAAGTGAAGCACGAGAACGTTCATAGAAAGTTAATTTGTCATTAAAATGAAATCGCCCAAAACCTTCGGCAATATCTGATGGAATACTCCTGGCAGATCTACGCATCTGACCACTCAAGTCGTATTTTTCATGCAGGGGAAATGATTTTACAAGTTTTGCTACATCAAGTGAAAGTTTGTGCGATAGTTTCCAGACTTTCAGGTCTTCAAAGCGCGTGATTTTCATTTTAGTCTTTTTAGTTTATTCATAATCGCAGCAAGTCCCGAGTTTTTTGTCGGGACGATACTGCAAGCAAAGCGATACTGCATCTTTTTGGTCTTTTCCCTCGCATTGCTTCGGGACCTGAGGTTGGTCTGTCTGGTTTGTCTTGAAGGATAGAGGTTGCTGTTGGTCCTTTGGATTTCATTATATTGATGGTCGTATTCTTATTCTGAACCGATCCGCGCTTATTATGGCTTTGTTTTCAATATCAACCTTATGTTTCTCAATTATTTGTAATAGAATTTTCCCCTGTTCTTTTACTGGAACATTGACCAACCGTATAACTGCTGGATGAGGCATACCTAAGACATATATTAAGTCACCAAAATCTTTGTCTGCAGTAATCAACACATAATCTTCTTCAAAAGCCTTTTTAAGAATGATTTCATCACCAGGGTCTTTACCTAATTCGGGAACCCAAATTGCTTCAAATCCTGCTTTTTTAAGTTCATTGAGGGCAAAAATAGAGATACAACTATCCAGTAAGAATTTCACTGCTCACTATCTTTAATTAAAATTGGCTCTATTCTCTCGTGTGCCACTAAACGATGTGCATATATAAGACACGCCTGGATGTCTTCTTTTTCTAAGAATGGATAGCCTTGAAGTAATTCCTCCACAGTTGAACCCTGGGCAAGCATACCAAGGATGTGCTCAACTGCTATCCGCATTCCACGAATAATTGGCTTACCCCCAAAGATTTGAGGATTGAAGGTAATGCGATTTAAAAGTTCGTCTTCATAAATAGCCATTTTTGTGCTCCTTATAAGATATTATACACTTATAATGTCTCGTGTCAAGAATATTTGGTCTTTTCCCTCGCATTGCTTCGGGACCTGAGGTTGTTCTGTTTCTATTGACCATACTGTTTCTAAATGGTAAAATACAAGTCGTTAAGTGCATATAAATTTAAAAATTTTATTCTTCAGGTTTGTGTTCCAGGATAAAGAATTCTACACGGCGATTCTTTTGTCTGCCCTGTTCTGTAGCATTATCCGCGACTGGGCAGGATTCACCATAGCCAATAGGTATGAGCCGCACTGGCTCAATCATATGTTTATCAATGAGATAATCGCGCACTGCCTCTGCCCTTTTCTGGGAGAGTTTTTTGTTGTATGCATCTGAACCAATATTGTCTGTATGTCCCTGGATTTCTACATCTATTTCTGGATGCTTGGTCAGAATCATTGCGGCATCATCAAGAATGGGATATGATTCAGGTTTTAATTTTGCACTGTTAAATTCAAATTCTACACCTTCAAGCACGATGATAGAACCCTCACGAAAGATGCGAATAATCTGCTCTGAAGGTTTGTCTGGTGTAACTGTGGCATCGGTCTGGGATGTCACATATTCCAGTGCCTGGACCTTTAAAAGATACTTTCCAGCTGGAACATCTGTGAATTCAAAATTGCCTTTGTTATCTGAAAATACTGTGCGATTCAATTCTATGATGGTTATCTGGGCAACCAAGGGTTCGTTTGTTAGATAATCAAGGACAATACCACGAATAATGCCTTTTTTTGCCTCTACCCTATTCAATATCTGGTCAAGTTCAATCTTTTCGCCTGCCTTTATATTACAGGAAACACTCTTTGGCTCAAAACCAGGACGGGAAAAGATTAAACTATAATCACCCGGCGCTAAGTCAGAGATGATATAATAACCCGCAGAGTTTGTGATGCCGAGCACCTGAACTTCGCCCGCAATTGTAATCTCTACACCTTCAATTGGCGTATATTCCTGGTCAGTTACAAAACCATAAATTGCACCGACCTCTACAAGCCCTGATGTGCCAGTAAATATGGCACAGGAAATGACTGTGAGTGCTGCAGAGATTAATGAGATGATGAGTAAGGTATATATTCTTTTTTTACAAAGAATGGGATGTTGTGGAATATACATTGTGCCTCCTTTTAATTATGCCCAATAAATTGGGCAACTACAACAAGGGAAAACTGCCCAATAAATTGGGCAACTACAGTGGGAATACCACTCACCTTATCTCCTCCTCTGTTCTATGCTTTTTTGTAATACTTTGAATAGTATTTATAATAGTAATGATAATAATAACTGCCTGACCTTGGTGGCGCATTATTTATCACCAGCCCGACTATGTCTGCCCGCGCAGATTCTAATATCTCTTTACTATTTTCCAGCTCTTTTAAATTTGTCTTGCTATACATTGCAGTCATCAATACTCCATCACAGTAACGCGCCAGGTATGTGGCATCAGCAAATAAGAGAATGGGCAAACCATCAATGAGCACATAGTCATACTGTCTTTTTAATTGTTCAAGCATTGAATGCATACGCTCTGATTCAAGAAAGATAAATGGATTTGCCGGCACATTTCCAATGGGAAGGAAAAAGAGGGACTGGTCTTTGTCCTTGATACTGGATACTGGATTCTTGATACTGGAAGTTCCATCCTTCTCTGTCTCGACTTGCATGTCCAGCTCCTTATAGGGAACGATTGCCGATTCAAGGGATGCTTCGCCAATAAGGACATCAAAGATACCCTTTGCCTTTTTCATTTTTATAACATCTGTGAGGTGCCCCCGCTTTTTGCGGAAGTCTGTATCAATCAATAGCACCTTCTTACCTTTTGTCGCAATTACATAACCGAGATTTAAAGAAACAAATGTCTTACCATCTTCAGGACCCGGTGATGTGATATACAATGTCTTATAGACCTTTTCTGGATGGGCAAATTCAAGGTGCACAGAGAGTTTACGGAATGCCTCAAATTCAGCACTTGAGCGGTCTTTAACGAGTTTCAACTCAGAATGCTTATGATGAGAATTCTTGAAACCTATACCATTCAATAAAATATATTTAACATAATCTATATTTAATCCGGGTTTTAATTTTTTCTCTTCTGCATTCAATAAGGCAGGGATTGTGCCATATATGGAGAGATTTAATTTTTCTTTTACTGTTTCCGGGTCCTTAACAGTATTGTCAAAATATTCAGTAATAAACACCACTGCGGTTCCGACCAGAACTGCAAAAAAGAGCGACAAGAATAATGTAAGCGAGGTGCGACGCGGATTTACAGGACTGTTTAATACAAATGGTGGATTGATAATCTTAATATCAGAGGTCACCCCTGCCTCCTGGACCCTGGTCTCTTCAAGTTTTTCAGAAAAGAAGGTATATAACTTCTCTGCGGTCTCTCTATCACGCTCCAGTCTTGCAAGACTTATTTCATCGGCTGGAATAATTTCTAATTTTAATTGCAGATTCCGAATCTGGTTTGAAACACCCTGAATATCGGTCTTAATTGTATTCACCCTCTTTGAAATTTCATCTTTAAGTTGTTCTTTAAATCCATCAAATTTCGCTTTAATTTCAGCATACTTTGGGTGTTTTGTAGAATACTCTTTTAATACACCCTTTAATTCTGCATCTGCCTGGATTAACTGATTATATAATTGCTGAATGCCCTGGTCAGAGATCATTGTCGTTGCAATATTCAAAGAGGCAGCCTGGTTCAGGGTATCAAGCAAAAGGTAGTTGTTTATATCATTAAGAATCTTCTCTTCAATTTCAAGTTGATTTTTGCGGGACTCTAATGTAGAGACCTGGTTTATCAATGCCTGTGTTGATGCCTTTAAATCTGCTATCTTTTTATTCTCTTTAAATAATTTTATCTTCTCCTCAAGTTCATTCAGTTTTTCCTGATATAGTGCTAACTGTGATTCAATAAAATTTCTGGACTGGATATACTGCAGACTTTTCTCTTCAATATTTTCTTTTAAAAGAATATTAGAAAAAGCCCGTGTAATGCGCAGTGCCTGTTCCCTGTTTCCCCAGTAGAGTTCAATGCGCAGAATGCCAATGACATTCATCCCTGGAAATATGGTCTTTGCTGTGACCATCTTCTTTGCTGCGCCTTCGCCTGAGACCGGCACACCTGAACGGTCACCTGCCCTCTCTACTTTGTCTGCCTCAAGCACCTTCACAGAAATGGAATTACGCAGTGCCAGTGCCATTTTACTACGGGGATAGAATGTGATTGAATAGACCTTACCTGTTATTAAATGCTGGTTCTGGTCAATAGTGAACTCAAGTGGTCCAAGATTCAAATACTCACCAAAACCCTTTTGTATAATTTCGCCATCCATTTTTAAGGCATAACCATTTTCAAGAATCTTGAGGCTATATGGTCCTAACTGTTCCTGAAAATCAGATTTTAAACGGGTATTGATAATTATATCTGTGTTGCCATTCTTTAAAAATGTATAAAGACCCAGTGTATCAACAACCTTTTCTGCAATCTTCACACTCAAAAGATTGGCAATAAGACGCTGGGTTACTGTGCCAATCTGGGTCGTGGGTGTTTCTGACATTCCACTGAAAAATCCCTCAACCGGACGGTTCTCTGCCACACCCACATCAAAACTTGCAAGGTATATAGGGGTGTATGGTTTTGATATTCTAAAGATTAGAATCGCAAAGAATACCGGGATGGCAAAGGTAAAGAATAGTCTGCGACGCCTCAGGAACTTTACCCATAGGTCCTGCAGGTTCAATGGCTTTTCCTGCTCCATCAAATATTCTACTGGAATCTTTTCGTTATTATTAGCCATAGACTATTTGGTTATTACAAGATAAAGGTTTATCGCAGACAGGGTGAGCGTGGCAAACTGCAATACATTGGTCCAATTAATGGTAAACCTTTTACCAATATAGACCCAGTCCCCTGCCTTGAGTTCAAAATTGTCTTTTTCAATACCTTTTTTCAGAATTGCACCGAGATTCACTGTATAGACCTTGACACCCTGTGCAGTATTACGCACGACCTTTACTTTTTTTAGATTGGCACGGTCAGTTGGACCACCAGCAAGGGCAACATAATCGCTCAAACGCAGACCACGCTGATATTCTACTGTGCCGGGCCTGACTACTTCACCATAGACAGCAATCGCAGAGATTGTTGGACCCTTGAGTATTACTGAGACAAGGGGCTGGACAAAATATTTTTTTAATTTATCTGTCAGGGTATCTGCTACTTCATTGGTCGTGAGACCAGCAACCTTAATATCACCGATCAGGGGAAATGTGATATTGCCATTGTGCATTACGAGCAGGTCGCGTGAGAGTTCTTCCTCACCAAGAATGACAATCTCAAGCACATCACCAGGCTCAATACGGTATGAAGTTGTATCAATAGTAGATATAATAAATAATACGGTAAATATATACATAGAGATATTATATACAAAGTTTAGGAATTGTCAAGAAGAAGAAAAACTAATAGAATTTTATTAGAATCTTAGCATTAATTGGAGATAGGTGTGGTTGTGCAGGTATTTTGGCGTAGGAAAGTCTCCTTCCATTGCCTCAACCAGATAGAACCAGATATTTTTATAACGGTATTCCAGACCCACATTTATACGACGCTCTTTAAATTTTTCACCCTGATTATTTGAATAAAATTGGCGTTGCGTTCCAAAATGCCACACAAAATTACCACCCGGGTAATACTCCAGGTCAACTAAATATGCAAACACATTCCGTTCATAAAAGAGTGTATCATCTTCAGTTTTGTAATTATAATTCAAATAAAGATTGGGAATCCACCTATCATTCAAGCGGTATGCAAATTGAATCTCTGGATAGTCATCAAAAATCTTTTCCTGAAAATAACTTGAGTAATCATTGATTGACTTATCTGAATATTTTAGTGTATTGAGCAGACCAATACGGAATCTGTTTATATCCTGATAAAAACGAATATAAAAAGAATGTATATAACCCTGATCTCTGAATGTTGGAGGTTCATCAGTAGATTCAAGAATGTATTTCTTACCAAGTAAGAGTTCAAGTCGCAACCTTCCTGTTCTCCAGTTTTTGTTGATTGTGGTCTTCAATTTAACCGGGTAATTGAAGTCTTTATAGATTTTCTTTTCCCTGCCCGGTTCCATATCTTGCAGGGAAAAATTTCTATCAAAATTTTCCACAGACAAGAATGTTTCCCAATAGTTCAAATAATTTCTGCCATAAAAATAACCAATGCCAATCTCATCTTCTCCTTTGTAGTAATGTGTGGTAATTGATAAATAAAGCCTTTTATTCTCCTTTAACTGAAAGAATGGCTGGAAATAATGGTTTGAGATATGTTCGTTATAATCACCAAGATAATGATTCTGATAACGGATGCCCAAAATTTTTGAAAGGTATGCTTCATAACGGAGTTCAAGGTCAATATACCAGTTTAATATATCAAGACAGCCCTGACTTGTGCGCAGACCATTTGTGGTAGAGTCAAATGCTGTTTCCCAGGAATGAAAATAATGGGCAATCTGTTTGTCAAGCAGGTTCTGGCAATTGGAATCCTCAGGTGCATAACTTATAAGATATAAAATTAAAAGCATATTTTATATCTTTAAATCCCAAAATCCAAGCACCAAACTCCAAACAAATGCCAAATCCAAACAATTATTTGTAAAGATATATTTCACCAAAGGTTTCATTTTGTTCAACCTTTGCCAATCCTTCTTTCACAATCTGTAGCATTCCGAAAAAATATGAAACTGCAACTGAGGTATTCTGTTTTTCCTTTAAAAATTGCAGAAAATTTAACTGTTTTTTGTTTTCAAGTTCCTGTCGCAAGTCCTCAATCACCTTTTCAATAGGAATCAATTGTCTTTTTATGAATACCGACTCTTTTTCAGTGGGTTGAAAACTACGGAAGGCAAGGATTAAGCTTGTCAGATTGCCTTCTTCAAGCACGACTGACGGTTCAACCTTAGAAAACCTTGGAAATTGTCTATGTGACTCTTCCTCCATTGTGCTGAACGCACGGGCAATCTCTTTGTATTTTTTGAATTCCTCAACAATCTGCATTAAGGTAATCGGTTTTACCTCTTCTTCATCAGCAGGTGTGCGCGGCAGAAGCGAACGGATCTTTAATCTAATTAAGATTGCTGCCATCAGAAGAAAGTCTGCGGCATCTTCAAGGTCCTTTCTTTCAATTTTTTGAATATAATCAAGATACTCTTCAGCAACCTGGGCAATGGGAATATCAAAGATATCCACTTCTTTTTTACGCACCAGATATACGAGCAGATCAATTGGACCATAATAGATGCCAATATCTATCTTCATACCTGTAAGTCTATGCAGGATAAGGGAATTGTCAAGAAGGATAGATGCAGGATCGCTTCGCTTGCAGGATCGTCCCTGCGGGACTCGCAGGAAGTGCAGTATGTTCCCGACACGGAGGTCGGGACTTGCAATAAGTTAAAAGGTCTAAAAGTCCAAAATGCCTAAATACCTAAAGACAAAAAAGGTGGTCTATTTTGTGAAACGGAGGGTGTTCAATAATAGGTCTTTGTGTTCGTTCAGGCGTCGTGCAGCATAATCGCCAATGAGTTGTAATACCTGGAGTGTAGGATATGCCTCTTTTTCTTTTACTTTTCTTAAAAGAAAAAGGCTGATAAATCTGAATAATGATGTGCCGATAAATAGTATATGGAAGTTTACAAATGTCTGACCCAAAAAATTGAATTTAAAATTCACTAATAACTGGGCAATAAGTCCGCCCAAAAGCGAAGAGAGAAACCCGCAAATACCAGTGATGGTTGAGAATACAGCAAAATATGCCTCTTTTAATTCTTTCTCTTCAGTCAAACTCAAAAGGATGTTGAAGAGACTCAAGTTAATACCGCACCAGAATGTGCCACTGAAAAAGGCGTCAATCCAGATGGGCAGTATAAAATCAGGTTTTGCAAAGAGCCAGAACAGGGGTAAAAATATGATGCCCACAAAATTTATGGTCAGTATTGGTTTTGATTTTACGCGGTCAATCATCCTGCCCCAGAGAATTTGAAAAATGAGGCTTGCTATACCAGCAATGATGCCGTATATGGCAATTGTAGAATATGCCATCTTTAAGTTCTTTATCATATGCACAACCCAGAATGGTGCAGCAATACCTGCAAAAAGATACCAGAATGATACAAATGTTATTAATGCTACAAAATTCTGGTCCTTTAATGGTTTTATAAAAACATCCTTGAAATGGATTACTTTTTTGTCAAATTTAGGCTCAGGCTGGAATGAAATTGTTATACCCGACAAGGTAGAAAACAGGACCGCAGTGGAGAAGATTATAATAAATGACTGGTGTGGTGCATAGGCATCAAGAACCTTACCACCAAGATAATTTATTACCATTGCGATGCCACTGATAATGGTATTTCTTATTCCAAAATACCTTCCCCTCTGTTCGCGAGGTATTAAATCGCTCATCCAGGAAGTCCATAGATTGCCAGAGAAATTTAACAATAGATTGAAAAAGAAAATGACAACAAAAAAGAAACTGATACTGATACGGATATTGAAAATGAGCCCGATAATAAAAAATATAAAAAGACCCCTGCCAATTACTGCGCTCCACAAACAGGGTGATTTGCGTTTACCAATGATATTGGCAATGTAGGCAGAGAAAAAGCCCACACCTGCAAGGATTGAAGGAATGGATGCGAGCACACCCATCTGAAATGGATTGGCATTTAAAAACAGGGCAAAAGAAGTAAGGAACATACCACTGGTCAGGGTGATATGAAACTGGGCAAAGATGCCTTCTATGATGGAGATGCGGCCGCCGGCGTTATACTTCATATAAAACGAACATACGAACCTGTGTAGCTATGGGGATTTGAAACAAAAGCTATCCGCTTTGCGTTCCATCGCATTAAGTTTAACAATAATGAGTTCATATTTGTTATCAAGCTGTTTGTACACATCATTTGGAATATATCTACAGGTAAGACAAAAATCAAGCCAGGTCTGTGTTTCACATGCTTCAGACATAGCATCGGTTAACTTATTTACAAAAGCCGCTCTATATTTTCTCTTTCTCCATGCCTCAGCTATATTTGAACAGACTGACCTTGATGAACGTATAATCTGGTTGACTAACGCAAACTTTTCTGTTCGTGGAAATTTGTTTGTAATGCTGTATATTTCCATAGCAGCTTCAAAAGCAATTTTGTATACTTCAAGATCTCGGAAATGTTTTACAGGTGTTTTATTCATTATCTCAACCACTTAACCACACATCCACTTATCCACAAAGCAATTCATACACCATTGTCTCTTCTTGTTTTCCTTTTACTTTTACCCTGCCAAGTTCTTTGAATTGTAGTTCTATGGTAGGGTGTTCAAGCAACATCTTATGGGTCGCTTCACCAACACAGATACTGACATTGAACTCTTTGGTCTGCCCTTCAAGCCTTGAGGCAAGATTTACTGCATCTCCAATCACAGTGTATTCCATACGCATTGGTGAACCAAAATTTCCAGAGATAACCTCACCTGAATTTATACCCACACCAATCTGCAGGCCGAGTTCGCGCGCCCTTTTTACCATTTCACGGGCGCATAAACAGGCATTCAAGGCTGAATTTTTCAGACGCACTGGATAGCCAAATACTGCCATTACACAGTCGCCAATAAATTTGTCTACCCTGCCCTGGTATTTGAAAACAATCATCACCATCTCTGTCAAAAAGTTGTTCAATGCCTTTGCCACTTGCTCAGGAGTTGATTTTTCAGTATAGGGCGTAAAATTTCTAATATCAGCAAAAATGATTGTGCAGTGTGCTTTTTCTCCACCAAGTTTTAATGGCTCTTTAATCACTTTATCCACAAGTTCTTTTGAATAGTAACGGGAAAATATGGATTTAATGCGGCGCTTCTCTTTCTCTTCAAACTGGTAACGATAGATAAGTGAACCAATGATGGTAAAGATAAATGCATAATATGTCCGAACAAAACCAAATTCAAACCGATAATAAAATAATATTAATGAAGCAATAAAGATGCCGAGAAAACTCAAAACATAGATAATGATATAGACCCTTGTGGAAGAAAAAGTTGTGAACAGTGCAATCAAGAAGGAGCATATCAGGGTGAGCAATAGAATATAAACATAAGGAATTTCATTTATTCTGATATTGTTTATAAAGTTATACACGAGATTTGCCTGAATCAAGATTCCTGGAAAGTGTCTTTTAAACGGGACTGAGTGGTAATCAAATAGACCAGGAGCAGTGCCGCCAATGAGCACAATTTTATTATCAAAAAATTCCTGCGGAACCCTTGTTAGATATACATCACTGAATGGGATTCTACGAAAAGATGCTACATTTAGATAATAGATTAAAAACTTTTCTTTATCTATCCCACCTTTGAGAAATCCTGCAATCTGACTGGCAAAGGTTGGTTTCTGGTCAAGTGTAGCATAACCATTGCGCACTACACCATCATCATTGGCAATTATATCACCAATTCCAGTCGGGCATAGATTACTGAATACAGGCTCTCCACTTAAGGAAGAAACGAGTATTATTTTTTTGCTACGGGCAATGGCTGCACTGAGGAGTGAATCAAAATTTGGTTTTGTATAATATTTCTGCGCATATTGGGGAAGTGTATCAGGCTCGCCAAAAAAGATATCAATGCCAATCGCCCTGGCGTTCTGCAGATATTCAATTACCTCGGCAAAATATGCCCTGGGCCAGTTCTGATATCTGCCTAATTTTTTCAGACTCGTCTCGTCAATATCAATGACGATAATCTCTTCAACCGGTTTTTGAGTAATAAAAAGACGATACTTAAAATCATAGAGTTTTCTCTCAAATGGTTGATAAAATGGACGATAAAGGCAGATAAGATTAATAATAATAACAATACCAAAACAGAGCAAAAAACAAAAAGATACCCTATTCTTCATTCAAATTGGTTTCAATATTCTTTATAAAGACACTGACAAGTTCCGGGTCAAATTGGGTTCGGCGATGATTTTTTATCTCCTGCAGGGCAATCTTTGTCTCCATCCTGGGACGATACGGACGGTCCGAGGTCATCGCATCAAATGAATCAGCAATTGCGATAATTCTCGCACCCAGCGGGATTTCATCGCCTTTGAGTCCGGCTGGATAACCTGTTCCATCATACTTTTCATGGTGATGGAGAATATTGGGAACGAGTTTTTTGAGTTTTTTTATTGGCTCTACAATTTCTGCACCCAGTTCAGGATGTTTTTTCATATATGCATACTCTTCTTCAGTCAGAAGACCGGGCTTGGAAAGAATCTTATCCGGAATACCGATTTTGCCTACATCATGGAGCACGGCTGATAATTCAAGATCCTTTAAAATCTCTTTATCAAGTTTCATTCCCTCACCAATAAGTAGAGCATACTCTACAACGCGAGCTGAATGTCCTTTTGTGTATGGGTCTTTGGCATCTATCGCCTCAACAATTGCCCTTATTGATGAAAGAAAGAGTTCATCAAGTTCTTTATAGAGTGAGGCATTTTCAATGGCAATAGCGATCTGATTTGCCAGGGCAGAATACATCTCCAGGTCTTCCTGATTAAATTTTTTATTTCCGCGCTTGTTCAATACCTCAGCAACACCGATAATCTTTCCTTTAACAAATAATGGAACAGCAATAATAGAGCGGGTAATAAATTTTGTCTTTTTATCTACGCCCTTGAACCAGCGTGGGTCTTCTGTTACATCAGGAACGAGCAAAGGTTTTTTGTGCTGGGCAACCCAGCCAACAATGCCTTTACCCATAGGAATCCTTATTTCTTTTACTTCTTTTCCCTTCTCACCGCGGGCAGTCATAAAATAGAGTTCATTTTTCTCTTCATCAATACGGAATACACTTGATGCTTCCGCATCCATTAACTCTTCAGCCTTTTGTAAGATGAGATTTAAAAGTGTATCAATATCAAGGACTGAAGAGAAAGCAAGAAAAGTATCAATAAGGGTTTCAAGATTTTTTATTTTCTTTTTTAACTCAAATGTTTTTGATTTCATATTTCCTCTCCCCTGCATTAAACTTCTCACCATAATATAATTGAATACTGGAATCAATGTCCGGTCGTAACTTATCTATGTGCGTCCGCGCAAGGTCATATGATGCCTGGTCAATTGCTACCGGGTCAGAACCTGCAAGAATACCAATATCCGGGCAGATCACCGGCTCAGCAGTATAAAGGCAATCGCAGTCCGGCGTAATATTGGTTAAGAAGTTCAGGCAGAACAATTTTTTGCCTTTTATCAAATTAGCAGTATACTGTGCAATTCCCTTTTGAACTTCATCAGAAGCAGCGCTCCAGGAAAATTTTATTGCCCGCTCCGGGCATATTGACATACAACCAGCACAACCAGTGCATTTATTCTGGTCTATCTGGACATATTTCTGGTCCTTTTCTATTGCATTATAAGCACAATAATTGTAGCACTTTAAACAAAAATTGCATTTATCTCTGTCCACAAAAGGATGGGAACGGGAATGGAGAAACAGTTTTCCACCCTTTGATGCACAACCCATACCTAAATTTTTTAGTGCTGCACCAAAACCAGTTAATAAATGTCCCTTAAAATGGCTGATACAGATAATTGTATCAATATTCTTAAAAACCATTGCAATCTTTGAACCATTAATATCTATGTATTCATCACCATAAAGCCCATCACCAATTATGACCGGCGCAAAGTCAAAACCATGTTCTTTTGCCAGTTCAAGATGGGTATCGCCTTTAAATCTTCTGCCAGAATAAAGGGTTGTAGTATCCACAAGGAATGGACGGGCGCGAGATTTTCTAACAAGTTCAGCAACGACACGCACATATAATGGACTAACAAAATTGAGATTGCCGTCTTCACCAAAATGTACCTTGAGTGCAACTGTCTGATTTTTATTAAGGATATTCAACGCTCCTGACCGCTCAATAAGTTTTTCAAGTAGTTTTAGATAATTTTCTTTGTGTTTTTTCTGCAAATCAAGAAAAAGGAGCGTGCCCATATCTTATAATATCCAGATTATTAAAAATTGCAAGGGGGATTTGATACTGGATACTCGATACTCGATACTTGATACTGCTCGAGGAACGGGGGAACGGTGGGACGGGGCATCGGGGAAAATTAAACATTCTTGACAATGGCATAATTTTAGGTAAAATTGAATATGCCGATTCTGGCGTTGATTATTGCAGTCATTATACTGACACTTTCCTGTGCAGTTTTAGTTTATATTGCCCGTTTTCTTGATGAGAAAAAAAGGCGCAAACTTACCGGCATTATCTCTTTACTCCTCTGTATTCTTTTTCTTATCTCTCAGATTTCATTTTTGCTCTTTCCCAATGAGCGGTATAAAAATTTTGGCGGACTTTTTGGCCATTATACATCTTTATGGCTATTCTCCATAATCGGATTGTATTTTTTTGTAGTGCCTGCACTACTTTTATACTTTGGCTATCTTTATCTATTTGAGCAGGAGAGAAAAGATGGTTATCATCTTTTATATTTAATTCCTATTGGTGTCATTTTTGATATCGTCCTCTCACTATTTTTAAAATGGAGCCCTTTACAAAACATAAATAGTGGCGGACTTATTGGTGAAATTATTAAAAATTTTCTCAAAAATTATTTTGGTGACCTGGGCACATATATCATTATTATTTTCAGTATTCTTATTATCGCCTTTATGACAATGAAAAAATTTATATTGCCAAAGAAAACTGAAACCAAACCAGAACCCAAAATTGAAACACCAGAACCACTTGAACCAGAAATATCAGAAGAAGAATTAGAGGAGGAAATAGATGAAACAGGTGCGGTGAAGATAAAAAAGACAACCAGAAAAAAGAAAGAAATACCAAAGATTGATTTTAAAAGTGAATTCTTAAAGATTCTTACTGAACCCGCAAAAAAGGTGGGTGTTGATACAGAGATACTGGAAAAAGAACAGAAAATACTTGAGCAGCGCTTAGCTGAATTTGATGTCCAGGGAAAGGTTGTAAATTATGAATCAGGACCGGTAATTACAAGATTTGAATTTGAACCTGCACCTGGAGTAAAGGTAAGCAGGATTGCCAATCTTGATAATGACCTTGCCCTGGCATTAAAGGCAACAAGGGTAAGGATTGTTGCACCCATTCCTGGAAAATCAGCAGTAGGCATTGAAGTGCCCAATCGCGAGCGTAGCCTTGTCTATTTAAAATCCTGCCTCCTTGACCCGGACCTTGATAATAATCCCTCTCCCCTTGCCATTGTGCTTGGTGAAGATATCACTGGAAAACCAGTGAGCGACGATATTTCTACAATGCCCCATATGTTAATTGCTGGAACTACTGGCTCGGGAAAGAGTGTCTGCATCAACACAATCATTGCCAGCCTTTTGTACCATACTACATACCGTGATGTTCGGTTTTTAATGATTGACCCAAAACGGCTTGAGCTTCCAATGTATAACCCTATCCCCCATCAACTTAGAAAGACCATAACCGAACCAAAGGATGCCGTTGAAGAACTTGAGGCGCTTGTAGCGGTAATGGAATCAAGGTACCGCGATTTTGCCCGTGAAAATGTGCGTGATATTGATGGCTATAATGAAAAGATGCGCAAGAAGAATGGAGATATAAAACCGTATATTGTGGTTATTGTGGATGAACTCGCTGATTTGATGTTGACTGCGCCAAGTGAGATTGAAGAAAATATTACCCGACTTGCCCAGATGTCTCGTGCTGTGGGTATCCACTTAATTTTAGCAACACAGAGACCATCAGTGGATGTTATAACTGGATTGATAAAGGCAAACTTTCCCTGTAGAATCGCATTCCAGGTTGCTTCAAAGACAGATTCAAGGACAATCCTGGATATGAATGGTGCAGAGTCTCTATTAGGAAGGGGCGATATGTTATTCTTACCACCAGGCAAAGGAACACCAATTAGATTGCACGGTGCATATGTGTCAACTGATGAAGTTTGTAATATCAGCAGATTGATTACACAACAATATCTTTTTGATTTGTTAAAAGACCTGGAAGAAGACCTGAACGAGGTTGTGACAACGATCCTTGATGAAGAATTATGGACTGTATTTATTGACCAGGACGACCCGGCATTTGAAGAAAAGAAAAAATCACTGATGAATATTATACCTGAAGAGAAAATTAATGAAATTATTGAAAATAAATATTATCCAAAATTGGGCGAAGTAATTGTTGGAGAATCCGCAACTCCAGAGATTGGCGAAGGCGAAGTTGACCCGATGTTTCCTGAGGCGGCAAGGCTTGTATTCAGACATCAGGTGGCAAGCGTTTCTCTGTTGCAGAGGAGGTTGAACCTTGGATATGCCCGTGCCGGTAGAATCATTGACCAGTTAGAGTCTGCCGGCATTGTAGAACCATTTCAGGGAAGCAAATCAAGAAAGGTCCTGATTCAAAATCAGGACGAACTTGAAGAGATAATTTTAAGGTATCAATAGGACATTATCACGATTTTTCTTTCGTGCACTCCTTCAGAATCTTCCAATCTTATAAAGTATACGCCTGCCGGGACAATCTCGTTAAAGTTGTTTTTTCTATCCCAGTAAATATTGAATTCACCTGAACCATTTACCTTAAACAGATTCCTTATCAATTTACCATTGGTATCATAAATTCTTATAAATGCGCTACCCTGTTTTGTACAAACTTTGATATAGACCACTCTGCCTGAAGGATTTGGATAAACAATTAAACTTGAATTTTTTATCGGTTCATTCACTGCCTGTTTAATTCCCACAATCGGCAGAATAGTAAATGGCTCTGGTGTAATCGCAATTGCAGTATCAGTTGCTGTAGTCGCAGTAAATCTGATGTAGCAGTTTTCTGAACCCTGAATTCCAGATGGAATGTGCCATTGATAACGGCAATTATTTTTTAAATTACTGGCGATTGTTGTCCAGGGACCGCCTGCACCAGTTGTAGATAACTCAAGTTTTATTGTTGCATTTCCTGAAGGCACACCACAGGTCCATTTGATGAATTGGACTGAACCACGATAGAACTTCTGCCTGCCTCTGGGAAAGACCGGGAAGATAAAAAGACTTTCCGGCACTGAAGATTCCTTATAGAATCTTGGTCTGTTTGCTGAATTCCAGGAATCTCCTTCATCATTTACCAGGGCAATATCTGGATAGCCATTATGGTCAGCATCTGCACTAACCCTGAATGCACTCATACCACCCGGACCCGGTGTATAAAAGGTTGTATTATGTGTCCAGACCCCAGCACCATTTCCAAGCCAGACCGTAACTGTAGTATCACCATAGGCACAGACATCCATAAATCCATCAATATTCATATCACAGAGCTGGGTTATTTCATAAGGACCAGTGGTCGGAAGTCCGGTAGAGAACGAAGCCCAATTATTATTTCCCTGCCATACCCAGACCTCTATACCACCATTTGAATTACAAAAGGCAAGATCAAGGTCGCCATCATTATCTACATCACCGAGTGAAGGTCCACGCCTGCCTGATGAACCACCAGGTGGAAGATTTCCATCAGCCTGGGTAAAACCACCAGCACCATTGCCAAGATAGATACTTCCGTATTGATGTCCCGCGCAGAAATCAACATAACCATCATTATTTACATCTCCGAATAAAAAGTCCATTGTTGAATTGCCGCCGATAAAACCAAAGCACTGGTGCCAGGTGCCATCACTATGATTTATAAAAAGATGTATTCCATCATCTGCGCCAAACGCATTACCGCCAAGGTCAAGGTCACCATCATTATCTATATCAGCAAAATCTGTGCAGAACATTCCCCAGGGATTCGGGTCACCAATGGAAATACCATCATCCCAGGCTGTCCAGGTCTGGCCAGTGCCATTACCCAGTGCCACTTCAATAATTGAGTCACCCAGGTCATTATTTGAGTAGTTGTGGTGCATACCATACCCAATATCCAGTAACCCATCATTATTGACATCACCAATTGCAATACCGCCATAGCCAAAGTCTCCATATTGATAAAGATTCCAAAGACCCTGACCATTTCCAAACCAGACCATTACACCGTGTTCCTGGGTATTTACATAGGGCGAGCCATGGTCACCAATTGAAAGGATGTCAATATTTCCGTCGTTATTGATATCCACCATCTCAAGCTCGGTCCTGCCTCCTTCCATTCCAGGATTTTCCAGACCCTGAGAAGACTCAATATAAGTAAGGGCATAGACAAGCGAATAGCAGATTAAGATTGCAATAAAAAGAGAGAAAAACTTCTTCATAGCATCCTCCAGTAAATAATTTTAACAAAAAATTTTTAAAAGTCAAGAAAAAAAGATATTAGTAAGTAGATGGGAAAATTTATAATATTAGATAATCAGAGAAACCAAAATATAACAGGCGAAAAGATAGAGGATTAAAAAATAGAACCATTCTTCAGGTTTTTTATTTAATAGTGTATAAAAAAAAGTAAGAAATGCAACGAAAATGCTGCCTAAGAGAATTTCAGGAATAAAGATTCCAAAAAAAATATAGCCTGAACCGATTATTAAACCGATGGGTAATCTACCTATCATTGTATCACTTTTGTATAACAGAACAGGAAGTGTAAAGGTGCCGTTGTTTTTATCAGCAACTGTATCATTAATATCTTTGGCAGTAAACCCGAGGGTCACTCCGCACAGTATGGCATAGATGAGAGAGTGTGGGATTTGATGCAGAGCTTTTTCATAATAGATAACGCTAAAACCTAACCCAATTGAGAGCACAACTGCAATTGCGAGTATAAAAGTAGAGAGCAGGGGGAATCTTTTTACACGCACTGGCGGCACTGAATATATCACTCCAAGTAACAGAAAAGAAAACATAATCAAAAATCCATAATAATTGAGAATTGATGACAGCACAAGGCAAAGAATTGCAAATACCAGACCAAGAAAAATGTAGTATTTTTTCCTGATGCCCTGAACCAGTGGATTCCTTGGTTTTGAAATTGCATCTGCCCGAATATCAAAGAAGTCATTTAAAATCTGCAAGACACAAAATCCAATTGATGGACTTAAAAAAATAAAAAGTATTGCAAGAAGATTAAAAAAATCAAGTTTATGAATTATTTTTGATTGCTGCTGCGCCAGAATAAACCCGGCAATGCCGAGAAATCCATAGAATGCCATTCTTTCAATGCGAAGCGAGACAACAAATAGATTAAAATTTTTTCGGTCTGCAAGATACAAATAGAGCAATAACGCAATAATAAAAAGCACACTGTAGATTGCTGAAAATTTCTGGGTATCAGTATAAAATATTCCACCGGATACAAATATTTTTTCAGGTTGATTGCCTGCAAGCAATGTAGTAATACTGCCCATTAACAAAATTAACAATAGCACCACAATAAAGAGTGCAATGGATTTTATAATTTTTTTGGTCTTTATGTAGCAGTAAACAAATGTCAACAAACAGATACAAATAATGACAATCCTCTGCCCAATTGAAACACCAATGTCAATTAATGATGTAAACGGATTCAAAAAAAACAAATAAAATTTTTCTAACCTTGATGGATAAGTAATAAAACAACCTCCACAAATAATCGCATCAATAATCGGCACAAGGACTATTAAGCCCAGACCAGGAGCCGTAATTTTTGTGACTTTGACTATATCGTGATGGATAAAAATGGAGATGAGGATTGTAATCAACAGGTATGTGGTCAAATAGAATAAAGGGAAATGCACAAAATACATCAATATTGTCTGGAATGAAAATTTTGAATAACCGATTGCCTGGAATCCCCCCAGAACACCTTCAAAAAAGATTCTTAAAAAGACCCAGGCACTGATAAATATTATACTATTAACAAATGGATAATTTTCTAAAGAAGAAACAATATCTTTGATTTTTGCAGCGGTTATATGATTTATATTACTTACTCCTTATTCCGTCCTACGGACGAGTTCCGTTTAAGAGACTTAAACGAGAATTCACACAAAGCAGAAAACTCTCGCCTTTCCAAGGCGGAGCTACCTTCTATCTTTCTATATCGCTTCTACGCGGTTTCTGCCCAGCTTTTTTGCCCGATACAATGCGAGGTCTGCCTTCTGAATCAATTCCTGGGCTGATTGGGCTGACTGGGGATAGGTAGCAACACCGATTGAAATAGTTGCACCAACTTTCCCATATTTGTCCAGGTAAATCTGATTGTTTTCAATTGCCGTACGCACCCTCTCACATACCTTATATGCAGAACCGCCTGGTGTTTCTGGAAAAATTATGACGAACTCCTCTCCTCCATACCGTGCTACAAGGTCTGTATCACGCACGGTTCTTTTTATTTTCTCAGCCACTGCAACCAATAACTTATCTCCTGCTGGATGGCCATATTTATCATTGAACTGTTTAAAATGGTCAAGGTCAATCATTGCGAGACTTACTGAACGGGAATATCCCCTGCCCCGCTTTAATTCATTTTCCAGGATTAAATCAAAATGTCTCCGATTGGCGATATTGGTCAGAGAGTCAGTCAAAGATAGCGCCTTAGTCTCGTTATACAATCGGGCATTTTCAATGGCAATCGCAGCCTGGGATGCAAATACTGTGAACATCCTTAAATCACGTTCAGAAAAGGCATTCAGTTTTTCACTCTCTATATCCAGAACACCAATGACTTCATCCCGCAAAATCATTGGCACTGCAGCCTCAGACCTGACAGTTCTTTTTCCAAGAACATAGAATGGTACCTTTCTTACATCCGGGGCATAATATGGTCTACCGGTTGCGGCAACATAACTTGTAACACCCTGTTTTTTATTGATATCCAGACGCATTTTTTTTGATATGTATTCAGGATACCCACGCGATGCCCGAATATATAGTTCATTGGTTTTCTTATCTACAAGCAGAATTGCACAATTTTCATAACCAAAATTTTTACGAATAACCTCAAGAATACGATTGAGCACATCATCAAGGTCAAGCGTAGAAATCAATGACTGAGCAATAGTAAAAGAAACTGATAATTCACGACTGTGGGCAAGGGCATCTTCATACAACATCGCATTGTGAAAGGCAACGCTCAAACGGTCGCCAATGAGCTCAAGAATCCTGACCGTGCCTTCATCAAAGGCATTCGTTGCATTACATTGCACATCAAGTACACCAACAAGTTTCTGCTTAATTTTAAGGGGTATAGCAACTTCAGACCTGGTTGAGGTCTGACCAAAGGCGATGTAATGATTATCTTTGGTCGTATCATCAACCACAATCGTTTTTCCCATCTGTGCTGAAGTTCCTACTATGCCCTGGCCGAACTTCATCCGTAAATCACGAGGGACTTCGTCTCTAAATCCCCGTGATAATTTTTTCAATACGAGGTCATCGCCTTCTTTTAAGAATATCGCAATGTTAAAATTCTTAAAATATTCTAAAATAGAACTTGAAACACTATCGCAGATTTCCTGTATATTCAGACTTCTGGTTAATCTATGAACAACTTTATTCAACATTGCCAATTCCTTTGCCCGACGCATTTCATCCTCAACGAGCCTTGTATTAGCAATAACAACCGCTGCTTTTGATGCAATATTTTCAAGAAATAGTTCATCCTCCCAGGTATAGGCATCCTCTTTCTGATAGTCCTGCACAGTCATTACTCCTTCAACATTATCTTTATATATCATTGGAACACCGAGCCAGCTATAGGCATCTTTTCCATGCGGTGTTATACCCAGACGCTGACATTGTTTCTTGAGGGCTTTATTAATGAGTAATGGCTTCTTTGTTTTTATCACATATTCGGTCAGACCGCTGGAAAGTTTGCGTGAGAATTGAGGTATTTCTTTGCCGTCAATTGTATAAATTTCAAATTTAATTATTTTATCTTTAGAATTGTATGTTGCAATATAAAAATTGCTCGTGTCCATTACCTTACTTATTTCTTTGTAAATCATACGAATAACCTTGCTTAAATTGAATGAAGAACCGAGTATCCGGTCTATCCGCTTTAGTAATTCTAATCGTTCTTTCTCATCCACCAGTTTCATAAAATGATTATATTAAAAAAAATAGGGGTGTCAAGAGAAAAATTAAAAGATAAAATCTTTCGCAATCTCAATTCCTCTCCACTTTTCTGACTTATCGTGTGGCTTTTGCCAAAATAGAATGCCTCATAAATGAGACAACTACAATATAAAAAGGAAAATGAATTTTTAAACAAATCCCCAATTGTAGTTGCCCGATTTATCGGGCATAGATTAAATTTTCTAATCTACAAAAAACGCCTCATAAATGAGGCGACTACAAAAATTTTTAAAATATAAACAAAAGTAAAAGTAGAGAGAACTCAGTTCGCAAGCACATTGACTTTTTTTTTCTGTTAATTATAATAGATAAGGAATTGTAAAGTATTCTAAAAAGGGTATTAAATCAATGTAGTTGCCCAATTTCCCGAAGGGGCTCTCGTCCCATCGGGACGGAGCATTGGGTTTTTTTTAGTGCTTGATGAATCAAGCAACTACAATTTTAGAATGGCTAAACTATTGCATAGATTGCGCCAGCGTAGCTCAGTCGGTAGAGCAGCGGTTTCGTAAATCGCAGGTCACCCGTTCGATCCGGGTCGCTGGCTTATAAAAATTCGTCTGTCGGCTCACGGTTTAGAAATGCGCTTCAATAAATCCCTGCTTGTTGAAGCGATAAATTGGTCTTTGTGATTTTGAAGGCTCTTTAAAATATCAATCGCCTTTTCAGTTCCAATCTGGGCAATTGCATTCAGTGCGGTTAATTTAGTTGTCTGTATGAGGTCCCCTTTGAAAATTGCCTTTTCTTCCAGGATACCGAGTAAATGGTCTAAAACTCGTTCATCACCCTTTTCACCTAAAAGTTCAATAATTGACCTCCGGAAGATTTCCTCTTTTTCATCAGGGATAGATTTACGTTGTTTTATCCATCCTGCGACCTCAACAATCTTGGATGCCACATCCTCTCTGGGCAGTGATTTCATAACTGCAATCACTACTGAACGGTGCTTGCTATTTAAACCAGATTTCAAATATTCACGGATTTTCTCCGTACCTATCTTACTCAGTGCCTCAACTACTGCAAGCTGGACCTTTTCTTCAGGGTCATTGATCAACCTACCAAGATATTCAATTGATGATGCAGATCTTAGTTCACCAAGAATATATATACCATTGCGCCTTATAAACCACTCTTTTTCATCCAATAACTTTACAATCTCTGGGACAATTTTCTCACCCATACGCACAAGGACATCAATGATTTTCATACGAACTGTCCGGTCTTCGGCTTCGGTCAATGTTCCAATAAGCATTGGGATAGCGTACTCCGCCATTGTGATCAATGCATCCCTTGCTTCACTGAATGAACCCTGGTCCCAGAGTAATGATACAAGTTCTGGAAGATAATTCTGGTCTTTTAATAAAGCAATAGTTCTGATAACAATATGTTTTTTCTCTAATAATGCCTTTTCTTTACGCACGAGATGCCGGCTGAATTTCTTTGAAGCAAATTGGACCAGTTCCTCGCGCTGATTTTTTTGTGCAGTAATATAAAGATTGCCGATGCCATCAATAATTTTTTTGAAAATATTCAAATCCTCTTCTGTATCACTCATTGTATCAAGGCGGTCAATAAGAAGCCGAATCAGGTCATAATTTTTACTTTCAAAGAGCTTCGGACACAAACCCATCAGTTTGTCAAGTGCCTCAGCCCGATTTTGAGGAGAGGGGTCGCGTAATTGTGGGAAATAACTTCGCATCTGCTGTTCTAAGTTTTTCTCCATTATCTTATCAGCAACATCTGTGCCTTTTGTTGCTTTCATCTCACTCATCAATCTGGCAACAATCTTTTCAAAATTTATTTCGGGAACATTGACCCGGATTGCCGAAAGAATGTCAGGTAATCGCGTGCCAGTTACATTTTTCAATATATCAATAATTTCATCCTCGGTAGTTGGAGATTTCTCCTTTGCCTTTATCGCAATAATATCAATAATGTCTTCATCTGCCATTGTTGGAATTAAACCTTTAAAAAGTGATGCCAATTTTTTGTTTTCAGTCTTATACTGGGCAATATTCTTTTTGATGTTTGGTGAAAGAACCGCGAGCATCCGGGAGAAGATTACTGCATATTCATCCCAGCGTTCTTCACCGTATTGGTCCGCAATCAGGGCAGTGAGTTTTTCAAGGCCACTGATAACTTTATGGGTCTGAATATCAGGTGCTTCATTTCCCATCACGCCTATATTCGCAAGAAAACTTCCTAATTGTTTTAATCTATTTTCATCAGTCAAAGCATCCTGAGAGACAACCAACGACTCTAAGAATGTTGTCCAATCCATCTGTTTGATTTCATCGGTCTCAGATGATACCACACCTACACGGAATTTATTTATTTTTATCCCTAAAATTCCTTTTGCCTTAACCAGTGCGACAATATCACCATAATCAGCAATATCTGCAGGAGTTGCCGCCATTGCCAGAAAAAATCCACGAATCTCCTCTTCTGTTGCATCCACATTAAAGGTAATACTCTTGACATCAAGATGTGCAAATCTGTCCACAAGACTTTTTATCAGTGGCAGTCTTTTGGAATCTAATCTCTGTTCACCAATCATAAGCACATCCTCAACAACAACAACAGAAATTGATTCCTGTTCAATGGGAATCTCTTTTAGCATAATCTTTATCCTCTGCACAACCGGTTCTAATGAAGGGTGCCCCTTGGGATAGATTCTTGAAATATTTATTCCCAGACCCAGTTGTTTGATAAACTCTAAGATAAATTCAAGAGACTGCTCGCCAGGCATAATTATTTTATTTTTAGGACATATGCACGAACAGATATTAAATTCTCAATTAATTCGCCGAATTCATTGTATTCAAAAAAGCTGCGGGTCGCCTGATAGAGCGATTCACCTACAAGCACATTGTTATTATTGGCATTCTTCTGGAGGAGGAGGCTTTTAGCAAAACCATCGGTCACAATGAGCGCATCATTTAAACTATGCCTAATATGATAGATTGATGCCGGTGCCATTTCCAGACCAATTTTTATGGTACATTCTTTATCAAAAGAGAATAATTTATTACAATCCTTGACTTTTTTGATAATCTCTTCTGCCGCCATAATGGCAAGGTGCGGTGCGAAACCACTTTCTCTTTTAAGCCCAAAAATACCAACGATTTCATCGCCAATCACCTGATAAAGTAAACCCTTGTATTTAGTAATAATTTCATAAAAATTACCAAACAAAGTATTTAAGAATGACATTACATCTTCTGCGGACATTTGCTCACTGATACTTGTAAACCCCGAAAGGTCAGCGCGTAGAAAAACAAGAGAGAGCCCTTCAAGAGGTAGTGTCTTTTCTTGCGATAACAATGTTCCACAATGAGGGCAGAAATTAGTATCCTCGGAAATATTCTTTTTACAAAAAGAACAATCCATCGCTACAACTCCAGAAGTTTACTATACTCAGGATGTTGTATAAAATATTCACGATTTTCAGGTCGGAGTCTCGCCTTGATATCATCATAAACAAAAAGTGCTTTTCGGCCAAAATAGCGTGCATTTTCTAAATTTTGATTATCAAGAAAATATCGCGCAAGTTCGAATAATGCCTGACCAATCAAAGGAGGAAATTTCAATGTTTCTGCAATTTGCAACGCATCCTTGAGAAAAGTTTCTTTTTCATCTGTATCAAACCGTGCCAGCAATAACTTTGAGAAAAATTCAATCTCTTTTATATTTAATTTAACAGCAATCTTCAGGGCATTATTAACAAGTTCCCTTGCCCTATCATTCTGATTGAGATTATATAAAGATAGTGCCTTCTTGAGATTTATTTCCGCAAGCAGACCTTCCCTTACCAGAAGAGAAATCTTTTTATCCACAAAATCTAAATAATACAATGTCTCTTTCTCTTTTTTCAATATAGAATTGATAAATGATAGGTACAATGCAGACTTTATAGTGGTTTCAACACCAATCTGTTCTGTAAGATTGAAGGCGGTCTGAAAGTATTCTTGTGCGCGACCTAAATTCCAGAGATGATAATTCACATCACCCATAAGATATTTGACCTCAGCGACTCTTAATATTTCAGATTCCTGTAATAATTCAGTTAAAGCATAATTAAGATATTCAAGGCAGAGTTCAAAATTACCAAGATTACTGTGCATACGAGAGAGATTGAGTAAACATGCAAATTCTCCCTCTTTTAAGTTATTACCACGGGTCGTAACCCAGGCAAGGTTGTAATTAAGCAGACTCTTCTCTGGCTCATTCTTTGCAAGATAAAGCATTCCAAGGTCAGTATATAGAATACTCAAAATCTCCGGCAATTGTTCATTACATTGCTGAACTGCAGTGATAAAAAGTTCCTCAGCGTTTTTATACTCATTGAGCAGGTAATGGGCAAAGCCAAGACGTTCTGTAAAATATATATTCCATTTTAACATATCTGTTTTGCGGGTGCTTTCCCTGCCTAATTCGGCTATTGCCTTCATCCTTTGAATATCGCCCTTAAGCTCATAAAGGTCAGCAAGGTTTAAACGACAGTCACATACCTTATCAAAATCAACAGTGCCTGGATGTTCATCTTCAATTTTCAAGACTGTATTATAATAATTCATTGCCGGGTCAATTGAAAAGAGTGCCTTTGCCTTGTCTGCGGAAAGTTTAAAATAATGTGCGGCTTTTGTGAATTTTTCACAGGACAAAAACTGCTGGCCAAGATTTTCATAGAATTCAGAAAGATTCTCTGCATATATGTTTTCAAGCAGTTCTCCAACCCGACTATGAATCTCTTTTCTCTTGCGCATCGGCAAAGTAGTATACACTGCATCGCGCAGAAGATTATGGCGGAAAATGTATACCGGGTCTTCACCACCCCTGAACTGCACAATGTAATCTTCAGTTTTTAAATACTCAAGGCGCTCCTGTAGATCAATAACATTACTGAGAAGGCTGGCAATAACCTGGTGCGTGAAACTATAACCAATAACTGCAGCATAATCTATTATTAAACGATGGGCCGAAGATAAAGAATCTATACCCGACATCACCACACCATAAAGGTCATCAAGAAAAGGCAGCCTCTTTTGTTTCTCAAGATACCATTGACCTGATTCTTTCTGCTTAATCATCTCTGTTCTTTGAACACTGCGAATAGTCTCAATTGTAAATAGTGGATTACCGCCGGATATACGATAAATAAAATCAACCAATTTCTCATCAACATCATTAAGAATATATTTTACAAGTCTGCCCACTGCTTCCGGGTCAAGAGGACCAAGATTGACCACCTCAAGAGGTGCATTCAATTTTCCCGAACTTCCTTCAACAAAATTGACCATCAAGATAAAAATAGGTAAATTTGAAAGTTCATTAGTAAGATAAGATACAAGGGCTTTGCTCAAATCATCTGCCCGGTTGAACTCCTCAAAAATTAATATGAGGGCTGCATTTTGACAGGCAACCTTCAGAAAATTTTTGGTTGCGCTGAAGATCTCTTCCTGAATCTTCATAACTGTATCACCCCACACGCGATGTAAATCAGTCACAAATAGATGCTTTAGACCCTGTGCATCCTGAATAGAAAGATTATTTTTGGAAACAAAATCTTCAATCTTCTGAATAATTTTAGCATGGCTGTCAAGTTCCTTAATACTTAAGTATTCACGAAACAATAATTTGAACGGATAATACGGAGTATGTATCTCAACCGCACAATAACTTTCAAACACTTTATATGAACCATCTTTTAAAATGTAATCCCTAAATTCCTCTTTAAGTCGTGTCTTTCCAATACCCATCTGACCCATTATTGCACATAATCTAAGTTGATTATTTTCTTTTACCTCGCGGGCTAAATTTAATAATTTTTCAAATTCTTTCTCCCTGCCAAGTAATGGATAACGGGATGCATAAGATGTCTGTTTTTCTTCATGAAATCCTTTCAGCCCATAAATCTTAACTGTCTCTGTTCTACCTTTTACCGCACGTTCACCCACCACATCAACATCTATTATTTGGGCAACATTCTCATATGTTGCGCTACTTAAGTATATATTTCCTGGAGGACAAACCTGGGTAAGGCGTGCAGCAACATTAACTGTATCACCAATGATTGTAAGGTAGGAAAGTTTTTCAATAACATAACCAAAAAATACCCAGCCCGTATTTATACCAATAGAAATCTCCCAGGCACCAAATTCTTTTTTCTGAATTTTATCCTGAGAATATTGTTTTATCTCCATTACGCAACGCAGTGCTCGTTCCGGGTCGTCTTTATGGGCTCTGGGAATTCCAAATGCACCAAGAATGCGGTTATCTGGAAGAATTCTATTTGCAGTGCCATCATATTTTTTTATTATGTTTTCAATCTCCTGCATTGCTTCGCTAAGATAGATAACATTCTGACGGGTTGTTGCTTTATCTAATTTTTGCTCAGTGCTGATAAAATTTACAAAAAAGAGTGTTGCAAGACGGGATTCTCCACCCCAGAGTTTTACATGTTCACTATCAATTTCTTTTTTTTCAGTAATAGCAAAGTTTACCCCACAATTAGGGCAATATCCATATTCCTCACTAATTTTTTTATAGCCACAGATATTACACTCCCTCATAGTATCCTATTATACATATAAATTTCAATTTGTCAAGAGAAAATTGTGAATTTTACCCTTGACTTTATAAATATTTTGGTTAAAATATATTATGGAGAATCAACTCTTGAAAGGAGGTATTATGAGATGGTTGATTCTTTTACTGATAACTGCAATCGCATTTGCAGTTGATATCCATTCATCAGGGCCCATTTTCCCCTATACTCCAGCACCCGATGAAAATCCTACGATTATCTCTTTCTCCAATGGCATAGTCTTTGATACCCGGTCTGGTGAACCAACACTTCCAGCAAATCTAAAAATAGACTCATACAATGATGCAGGATACTATCTTATACAGGTTGATGGGCCGGTCTATTCTGAATATATTGACCAGATAAAGGAACTCGGTATTGATGTGGTGGGATATATACCAAAGTATGCACTCATTTCCTATGCCAAACCAGAACAGATTGAACTCGCTAATCTGAAACCTTTTGTGCGCTGGACCGGCATATTCCAGCCTGCATATAAACTCCAGAAAGAGATTATGGAAGCAAAGGGCAATGCACGGGTGACAATTCAATTATTCCCCAATGAAAATACAAATTCCATTGCTAACATTATTCAATCCTTGGGTTTTGATGTGGTAGAGGTCATAGACCACAAATTATGCAAGACCATTGATGCGAATGTTGACCTGAGCCGGATTGATGAGATTGCAAGGATTACTGGCGTGCACTGGATTCAATTATGGTCTGAACCGACCCTTGCCAATGATAACTGCCAGTGGGTTACACAGACTGGCTGGCGCTCAACTGTGCCACCAGACCCCGGTGCAAGAAGGATATGGTTTGCAGGCATAAAGGGCGCAGGAACAGTGCTCAGCACCACTGACAGCGGAATACATACCTCACATCAACAGTATTATGATGCATCATACCCGATTACTGCACCGGGTGTATTTCCCAATCATCGTAAGATTGTTGCCTATAAGTTATATTCTGGTGCAGCATTTGGTGATGTAAGTGCAGTATACTGGCATGGCACACATGTCAATTGCACAGTTGCAGGTAATGATACACTTCTTGGAACGAGCACGCGTGATGGTATGGCTAAAGAAGCAAAGATATATTTTGTGGATATTGCCAATTCATCAGGTGGCCTGGTTGTTCCTACAAATTTGACCCCAATGTATGATACAATCTTTCTTGGACGCGGACTTGGATACAACATTCTTCAACATTCAGGTTCCTGGGGCTGGGGTAATTCCAGTGGCACATATTTAACACAGGATGCAACCACTGATGCATATATCTATGCCCATCCAGAGTTCTTAAATCTTTATGCTGCAGGAAACGAATATTATGCCACGAGAATCCGCAATCCTGGTATTGCCAAAAATGTCTTGACTATTGGTGCAACCCGGAATGGAACCTCATCCAATGCAATTGCCTCATTCTCCAGTCGCGGTCCAACACAGGATAACCGGATCAAGCCAAATATAATGGCACCAGGTGATGTTCTTTACTCTGCACAGGGCGGAACAACCAATTCATACTGGTCAATGTCAGGAACAAGCATGGCAACACCAGCAGCGAATGGTACTATTGGTCTGATTCGGCACTATCTGCTTGCTGGCTATTATCCATCCGGTGCAGCAAATCCAGCAGATTCAATTAAGTATCAGAGTGCAGCACTCCTGCGCGCAATGGCAATGGTATCTGCTGACCCGAATGTGGGCTCTTATGTTATTCCGAGTTATGATATTGGCTGGGGCAGGATTGATGCGGACAGTGTGCTCTTTTTCACTGGTGATACAAGGCGGCTCATTATAAAAGACGATACAGTCGGTGTTGGAACAGGGCAATCAAAAATTGATTCTTTTGCAGTCACCTCTTCTACAATCCCCCTGCGTATCGCTGTTGCCTGGACCGATACTGCTGCCGCAGCAAGTGCGAATCCTACACTTGTCAATGACCTGAATGTATTATTGACCGCACCCACTGGCACATATTATCGCGGTAACCAGTATAGCAGTGGCCAATCCCAGGCAAACCCAGCTAACTGGGATAACCGTAATGTTGAAGAATGCTTCAGGATAAATAGCCCTGCTACAGGTGTCTGGCGTTTGACCATTTCCGGGCAGAATGTTCCCAATGCACCAATGGGATTTGCCTATGCAATAACCGGTGGTATTGGGCTTGTGGGAATTGAAGAGAATACAAGCCAGGCAAAGATAAAGGAAAACTTTGTCTGCAATACTATCACGAACAGAATCCTGAATATGAAGATTACATTGAGTAGCCAGAAACTGGTTAAGGTTCAAATTTATGACCTGAGTGGTAGGATTGTTAAACAGGTTCTGAATCAGCAATTACCTGCCGGTGAAAATAAAATCAATCAGAAACTTGACCTGCCGAGCGGTGTCTATTTTGTGGAATTGAAGACTGACAATGCTGAACGGTTCAACAAACTCGTTCTAATTCAGTAATCAACATAAACATAAAAAGGGCACACAAAAGTGTGCCCTTTTTTATTTACAGTACTGAAAATCTTTCAGGACTGGATAATAAATTGTTCAATCTCAGACAGAGGAACACTTTTCTGCTCTCCGCTTACCATATTTTTTATCGTATAGACTTGCTCTTTTGCCTCATCCTCTCCGTAAATAATTACATAATCTGCTTGATAATGGTTTGCATCCTTGAGTTGAGCCTTAATTGAATCAAGGGGATTTCCGATAATACAAATTTTTCTATTCTCTATGATAATATTTCTCAATTTGATTGCTTCATCAAACAATGGCTCGCCCATAATTGCAATAAAGAAAGTACGGGGCCTTTCAATCTCTGGCAACTCATCAGGTAAAGCAATGAGCATGCGCTCCACGCCCATTGCCCAGCCAATACAGGGCGTATCATTACCGCCGAGTTCACGCATTAATAAATCATACCTACCACCGGCAATAATCGTGTCCTGGGCACCCAGACCCTTTGATTTGAACTCAAAAACGGTGCGGGTATAATAATCAAGCCCACGCACAAGTTTTTTGTTCTCCTCGTATGCAATACCCATCCTTTTTAAAAATTCTTTTGTCTGGTGATAATGACTTTTACACTCATCACAAAGATTGTCAGTAATTTTTGGTGCATCAGAATAAATCCTCTGGCAGTCATCATTTTTGCAATCAAAAATCCTTAAAAAATTCTTTTCAAATCGGCGCAGACAATCAGGGCAAAGATTATTAGTTTCAGGTTGCAGATATTTGTTTAGGATTTCTTTATACTGTTTACGACAAACAGGACAGCCAATAGAATTTAATTCAATAACAAACTGATTAACACCAACTAAATTTAGAAATGAATTTGCCAGGTTAATCAATTCCGCATCATAGAATGGTGCAGATTCGCCAATAAGTTCAATACCGATCTGTAAAAATTCACGATATCTACCTTTCTGAGGTTTTTCTTTGCGAAACATCAAGCCAATATAAAGGAAACGGACAGGCAGACCGATTCTATTTTCAAGCACAGCACGCAGAACCGAAGCAGTGCCTTCGGGCCTGAGCACAAATAATTTTTTATCATGCTCAAATGTATACATCTCTTTTTCCACAATATCAGTATGTTCACCAATAGAACGAACAAAGAGTTCAATGGATTCAAAGGTTGGCGTTTTAATCTCTGTAAATCCGTGCAATTTAAAAAAATTTCTTGCCTGATTATTGATACACTCAATCCTCTCCAGTTCTCTGCCATAAAGGTCACGGGTTCCTTTTGGTTTTTGATAAATCATTTCTGCCTGCCTTTTTTAATCCAGTAAATTATAAAGATGGTTATGAGTCCGATTAAACCTGCGACCATATCAAGAAATTCAAAATCTCGCCCTGGAATAAAAATTTGTTGAACTTCAGCAGTGACAACAATAAGAATACCGGATATAAAATATACTGCTGTATTCAATGTTCTTATGGCAATTAAACCATAGATAAAGAATAATAAAAAGTGTTCAAATTTATCTATAGGGAATTCTTTTATCTTGGGTGATTCAAGTGAGGGAAATCCGGTAAGCATAAAAATAACCGTAATCCAGACAATCAAAAGTAATATATTAATACTCTGCTTCATCCAGCACAATCATCAATAAAATTCAGATTCACTTTCATCTGTGTATAATTCAAATAATTGTTTTTCTGCACCACAATCCGGACAACCCCAGTAATCGGGCAATTCTTCAAACATAACACCGGGTGCAATACCATTCTCAGGATCTCCAAATTCTGGATTGTAAATATAGCCACATACTGCACAGCGCCATTTATCCATTTCTACCTCCTATTATCCTCTCTTCCTCTCCTTATATTTTAACCTCATACATAGGACCGCTACAAAAATAGACATACCTCAAGCACGAGCTCAATCAACCTATCCATACCTGTCCGTAATTCTTCATCCGTGACAAATTTTGTGAATTCCTCACCCCTGCCCACCACATCTGAAACGAGCAGAAAAGATGCAGTTTCAAGATTGCTGCGATTGCAAAGATAGTAAATCAAACTGGTCTCCATCTCTACGGCGAGAATACCTTTTTTCTGAAGTTTGGGCACATATTCCGGGTCAGGGCTATAAAAAACATCAACACTGGCAATACCTCCAAAATGGAGTTTTAACCCCATTTTCTGAGCAATATTGTCTGCAGTCTTTAAGATGTTGAATGTGGCATAGGGCGCTACGGGCTCTCCTTTGAGATATGAATAAGTTGTTCCATCATAAGGTGCCGAAGTAATCGCACAGATGAGGTCAAGGGAATTGATATGTTTAGCAATACCTCCACAAGTACCGATGCGGATTATTCTCTTTACTTCAAGTTGTATCAATTCTTCAGTGACAATTGCGGCTGAAGGGCAACCCATACCCGTTGTCTGGACAGAGATTCTCTTCCCTTTATAAAAGCCAGTATAGCCTAAGAGGCCACGGTTTGAGTTTACTAATTTAGCATTGTTTAATTTTTTTCCAATGAGTTCTGCCCTTCCCGGGTCACCAACGACCAGCACAGTCTCTCCATAATCACCTTTGTTTGCTCTTAAATGTATGGGCATATCACCTCCCTGGATACATAAAATTCCTAAACACCTAAATTCCTAAATACCTAAAATAATGATTAATCATAAGGCTACATTGGCTCACCAGTAGTTTAAATCTTTTAGTTCTTTTTTCCATTTTCATCTTTGGTCTCAAGTTGGTTATTTGAAAGCAGAACGAGCAATGAGTCGCGCTTCTGCTCAAAATCTTTAAAGTATTCCCTTTTGACTGATGGTGCCCTTGGTAATTTCACGGTCAAAGGATTTATTGGCACACCATTCTTATGCAATTCAAAATGGAGATGGGGACCTGTTGATAGACCAGTAGAGCCAACATAGCCAATCAGTTCGCCCATCTTCACATGTTTACCCTGATAAAGTCCTTTAGCAAATTTAGATAAGTGGCCATATCTCGTTTTAAAATTATTTTTATGCCTTATTTCCACCAGATTTCCATATCCACCCTTCCACCCCTTAAAACTAACAACTCCATCACCAATTGATGAGACTGGGGTACCAACAGGTGCGGAATAATCTAATCCATGGTGTGGACGCCAGACCTTTAATATCGGGTGATAGCGCCGCTTAGAAAAATAGGAACTTATTGAACTATATTTTAGCGGTGATTTTAGTAATGCCTTTCTTAAAGATTCGCCTTTGCGATTATAATAGTCATCATAGCCACCAGGGTCACAATAGTAAAAACCATAATAATCGCCCACCTGGCCTTTATAATGGACCGCAACTATGTTTGAATAATCAATAAATTGTGAATCACAAAATACTTTATCAAAAATGAGCACAAATGAATCGCCATTCTGTGTTTCGGTTGTAAAATCAATTTCCCATGCAAAGATATCAGCAAATTTATAAACGAGCATTGGCGTCTCTCCCCTTTTCAACATTGATTCGTAAAGCGTAGAATTTATACTCCCACTTAAAATAGTTTTTATTGTGCTGATATATGGATATTTCATTGCCAGGCTCATAACATCACCATTATTTATGACATAATAAACTACGAGCGGATTTTGGAAATATGTGAATTTTTTGAATTTACCATTTTCTTTTAGCACTATCAATGAATCACCAGGTAAGCATCGCCGAAAAGGAAAGGAATTTTTTTGCAATAATCTTAATATTGCCTCGCTCAATTTGGTATCAGAAAAAAGAGCTTTTATTGCGTTGCCTAAATTTTCATTTTTATTTAATGTTTTTTTTATCTCCGTGTATACAGGAGCAGGTTGTTTTGAAACCTCTTTTTTCCTCGTGCAAGAGTTTAAAAAAGAAAGGGCAATAGAAACGCTGAGTAATATTAAAAGAAGTCTTTTCATAATTCAATGCGCCTTTTCTCTTATGAAATTTTTAATCCATTCATCACAGATCTCATTATGATGTGCAATTGAAATACCCAGAACATTAATGCGCGGTTCCTTTCTCAATTTACTTACAAACTTGTTCAAATCACTGAATCCCCACAGGTCAAATTCTAATTGCAAAAACTTCTTTTTAAATTTACTATAGATATCCGCAGCAATATTATAATGTCTTAAAAATTTTTTCAATTCATTGGGTCTTATCCTTGCAATTACGGCAAAGTGAATATGAGCAAAGTTTTTCACAATACTCCAGTCAATGTTGGGAAAGACTGAGAAAACACCACGCAGATTTTTACGATTCAACATCAAACGGGATAATTGGACATCTTCATCATTTATTGGATTATCAAGTATCTGGTATATTCTTTCAAAATTAATCTTTGAACGAACCAGTTGATTAATTATCTGCCATTCTTCTGATGTTAATTCGTGTGGTAATGATATATCATACTCAGCAATTTTATAAAGTTCAACATACTTCACGCCCTTTGTTTTCATAATCAGACGATAAGTTTGTTTTAAATCACGACTGTAAAATATATAAGAGTAGGCAGGTAATACTCCTGCAGGTAGCACAGTATTTGCAATTACTTCTTCAACAAGTGGATAGACATTCTTTACATCAGGCTCATAATCGGCATCTACAAAGGCACAACCACGATACCATTTGCCTCCAGCAATTGAAGGTATAAACAGTTTTATCCCATAACCTTTTACCAAACCGTGTTCTTCAAAATTCTTTATGCGCAGGAATATCTCATCACGGGTAATATGAAATTTATTAATAATATCGTCAAGAGGAATATAGCCCTGTGCCTCAAGATGCCTTAGAATCTTCAGGTCAATGGGATCGATTATCACAGACCATTATAAACAATTTTAAACTGTAGTCAAGGGTATGTATTGTTGAGTCTTCTCCACTTTTCTGACTTGTCGTCCGCCCTACCAGAGATGAAATCATCAATCCATATAATTGTAGTTGCCCGATTTATCGGGCGGAAAAGGAGGAAAGTTTAATAAAAAATACTTTTTCTGAAAATGTAGTGTAGGGCTTTATGCCCGTGAAATATGGATATCAGGTTATCAGAATATCAGAGGGAAGGGTATCAGAACATCAGGATATCAGACTACTTAAAAGTATTCAAATTTATCCACCAGGCAGAGTGGCTGCTTATGTTCCCTGATATTCTGGTATTCTAATATCCACTATCTGATACCCTGATATGCTGATAACCCTTGATTCCCTTTTGGTATTTTAACTTTATACGGCATAGTCTATGGTCAGAAAAAGAATACAAGACAAAAAAATTTTCAACAAAAATAAAAAACCTCATAAATGAGGCAACTACAAGTCCGGGACAAAAAGAAACAACTATAAAAAGATGAAATTTTTGTTCATTATTTGGTTATGCAGTATCTCTTACCCCTGTACCTGGGAAGCGATGAATCATCATCCATCACATCAATAATTTTCCCCAGGTTTGCGGTGATAACATCCTCCAGTACCTGCTCTTTAATACAATACATATCTTTGATTGCCCAGGTCTTATATCTCATGCTTTTATAAAAATGGCGCACAAAGGTGGGCAGCATAAAATTCAAAATCCTTCTTAGTTTGTTACGCACACCAATGATACCGGTGGTAATCTGAAAAATAATAATTCCGTTATTTTTTAAAATCCTGATAAATTCCTTAATATACTTTAGAGTCAATTCCGGGGGTAAATGTTGAAAAACGATATTGGAATAAATAAAATCAAAAGAATTATCTTTAAAAATTTTAAGGTCTGATGCACAATTCAGGATATATGTGCAATGTTCTTTATGTCCGTTATTTTGCTGCGCGAGCTTTAGCATCTGAAAAGAAATATCAATACCAATACACTCATCAAAATATGCGCACAGCGCCTGGGTTAGCCTGCCTATTCCACAGCCAAAATCAAGTGCCCGCTCGTGTTTTATATTTATATTCAATTTATTGATATATTCCATCACCGAACATATTTCTTTCTTTCCGGTTTCAAATAATTCTTCTATTTTCCAGCGATTATCTTTTTTTTCAGGAAGCGGTAAGATTGACCATAAGGGGTCTTTTTTTGCAAACTCTTCCCAATTCTTTTTAACCTCTCTAATCTGTTTTTCCATTGATATGGGGGTGAATATTTATAAATTATTAAATTTTGAATTTACCAAATTCTTCTGGTTTTGTTCCGCGCAATTTATTTTTCAATTCTTCTTCTACACTGTCACCCTTTAAAACCAGACCATTCGTATCCATTATCTTATCTTCAACATAGATTGTTGCATCAACACGCAAGGCAAGGGCAATGGAATCAGAAGGTCGGGCATCAATGGCAAATAATTTCCCATCCGAATCAATAAAGATCTGGGCAAAGTATGTTTCATTCTTTAAGTCATTGATTACAATTTTAATCACTTTGCTTTCCAGGGCATCAAGCAATATCTTTATTAAATCGTGCGTAAGGGGTCGTGCAGGTTTTATCCCCTCCAGACACATCGCGATTGCCATTGCTTCGTTATCGCCTATCCATATCGGCAATGTTCTTTCACCATATTTTTCCTTAAGTAAAACAACATAGGTATGAAATTGCTGGTCTTCAACCACACCCTTTACAACAACCTCTAAGATTTCTCCTCCTCCTCAATAACCACCAATTTAAAGACGGCAGAGACCTGCTGGGGTAATCTCACTGTAATATCATAGATACCAGGATGTTTTATAGGTTCTTCCAGTAAAATCTGTTTTTTATCAATTTCAATATTCTCTTTTGCCAACAATTCAACAATATCCTGAGCATTGATACTACCGAAAGATTTACCATCAATACCGATTTTAATTTTGGTTTTGACACTGAGTTCATTCAGTTTTTCAGCAATCTGCTCACTCATCTTCCTAATCTTCTCAACACCTTGAGAAAAGTGTTTCTGGGTCTTCTCCAATCCTTTTATATTTGCCGGTGTAGCAGGTATTGCCAATTTATTCGGAAAAAGAAAATTTCTGGCAAACCCATCCTTTACCTCTACGATCTCACCTGGTTTTCCCAATTTTTCAATATTTTTTGTGATAATAACCTTCATATTACTTTATTTCATAAGGTAGGAGTGCAATCTCCCGGGCGCGCTTTATTGCCTGGGCGAGTTTTCGCTGGTGTAATGTACATAATCCAGTCAATCTTGCTGGTAATATCTTACCGCGTTCATTAATAAATCCCTTCAGTAATGCGGTATCCTTATAATCAAGATACTTTACTTTAGTCTCACATAAACGACACTTTTTTGCCATGGTCAACTCCTTAATGAATTAAAATGGGGTATCAACATTTTCTTCTTTTACTTCAGTTTCTGCTTCTATTGCATCATCACCAGTAGGCTCAGCAGAAGATTCAGGTATATCCAGAAACTGAATCCTGTGCGCAACCACTTCAATTACCGAACGTTTTTCTTTGTTTTCAGTCTCCCATTGCCGCGACCTTAACCTCCCCTCTATTAAGACTGCGCTACCCTTTTTTAGAAAATCGTTCACTAATTCTGCCTGCCGACGCCAGGCAACAACAGTTACAAATAGGGTCTCTTCCTGAGTCTCCCCGGATTCACGATTTTTGAAGCGCCTGGTCGTTGCGATTCGGAACGAACATACAGGAGCACCTTTCTGTGTATAACGCAATTCCGGGTCAGCAACAAGGCGACCAATAATATGCACAACATTGAGATAGCCCAAGCGTAATTGGCTCATCTTTTCTTCTCCTTTGAGATAATCATAAATCTCAATATATTACCATGGTGTTTTAATTTACCCTTTATTTGAACAATCCCTGCCGGTGGGATGCTGAACTCGTAATTGACATAGAAACCTTCTCTCTGCTTGGCAATGGGATAGGCAAGGACTTTTTTCCCAATGAGCTGATATTTAACAGCACCAGCACCGCTCGTTTTAATAATCTTTTCTAAGGTGCTGGCTTCTTTTTCCAGTTGTTCATCCTTAAGGTCAGGATGAAAAATAAACATTGCTTCGTAATTTTTCATAATAGATTATGTTCCTTTAGTAAATTTGTTGGTGTTACTTTATTGTATTCCAATCCCCAGGTTTCTACTGGTAAGCCAAAAGCAATCGCCATTACCTGGCTAAAATAGAAGACCGGGAGAGGCTTATGCTCAGGATGCATCGCAGAAATTCGGGACTGGAAATTATCAAGATTATAATGACATAAAGGGCAGGAAGTTAAAAGCGCTTCTGCGCCATTTTCGCGGGCATTCTTTAAAATCCGGAATGATGTTTCCAATGCTGCTTCAGGAGAGTTGATAATGAGATAGGAACCACAACATTCAACCTTTAAAGGAAAACTTATTGGCGTAGCACCCATCATATTGACAAAATCCTCAATAATGGTAGGTGATTCCGGGTCATCAAACTGCAATTCTTTTTTAGGCCTTAACAGATAACAGCCATAATAGCATCCAAGTTTCAAACCGCCAAGATTCTTCTTCACCCCTTTTTTGAATTGTTCCGGGTGTTCTTTTATAAACTCAAATGGATGGACAATCTTTTCATTACCATCGTATGTTTCACCCAGATGTTCATTTATTATATTTAATGTTTCAGGGTCATTCTTGAAAATGTAGTTTGCCCTTTTTAAAGTATTGTAGCATATTGAACAGGGAACAAGAACTTCACCATTCTCTTTTTGTGCTTTTGACAGAATCCGCAAGGGAGCAATCAAAGACATTTTGTTGTCTCGCGCCAGGGTAAATGTCGTGCCACAACAATACCAATTTGGCATCTCTTCCAATTCAACACCCACGGCGTTGAACGATGCCTTTATTGATTCATTTAGCACCTTTGCCTTTGTATAAAGATCACAACCAGGATAATATGATACTTTCATAGTTAGTAAGAGTATTTGTATAGAACACTCATTAAAACAAGTGGATGGGCATCCTGGAGCAATTCTTTATCTATCTGGTCAACATCAATGAGCTGTTCTTTTGCACGCAGATGTATGGTCCGCACTGCTTCCATAATCCTTGGTATATCAACTCCGCGCGGGCATCTTGTCTCACATACAAGGCAGGCTGCGCAAAACCAGGGGCTCTGTGCCTTAAGCACATCATCTTTTAAACCGAGCTGGATATAGCGGATAATCCGATTGGGCGGCTCATCCATATATTCAGCAAATGGGCAACCTGCTGTGCAACGACCACACTGATAACAATCAGTTATACTTTGCCGGCTTATTTCTTGAATCCGAGCAATAAAATCATTATCTTTAGCAAGTTTTTTCATAGTGTATGATTATATGTAAAATTAGCAGGATGTCAAGGGTTTTTAAGCAAATAAGTGAATGCCTTTACACAGTAATAGAAAAGATCAGAATGGAAATCAAAATTGATTCGTGGGGTAAGAAAACTTACCCAGGGTTGATTGTTCTTCACAAAGGTGAATAAACGCTCAATCATATTATCATTAAAGCGTGAGGCTACCTGGCGAACTTTTTTGCCTATTTCTAATTCAGATGATAAAGCACTACGCCAGGTCGTATCGTAATCATCAATAGTAGCCCCCTTTTTAAAAGCCTTAACCAATTTTTCTATGGCAATATCCGCACAAAATAACCCCATAAAGATTCCTCCACCGGTCGTTGTCTTTACCTGGCCCGCTGCTTCACCCACGATGATTATTTTTCCTTTCACACTTCTGGGTATTGGACCATAGGCAATGGGTTTCACTGCTATACCTTGTTCTAAACCAGTATAATTGTTCATTCCCAGCCTTTTTTTTATAAATCTACGCAAATATGCTCTTCCATTCTTTTCAAGAATCATTCCCACCCTTGCCATTTTTTTATTGATGGGTGTAATCCAGGCAAATGAACCAGGGATATATTGCTGGCTGATATGGATTTCAATATTAGTATCATCTCCATTAATAGGTAATTCAATTTGCGAACCATAGAGGAATCGCTGTGGTCTTCCCATGCCGAGCATATTTTGCAGTCTATAATTCACGCCGGTGGCAATAACTACATACTTAGCATCCCAGGATTTACCATCGGCAGAAATTTTGTAGCACCTATTTGATTCTTCAATTGAATTTACGCACTTACCAAGAAAATATGTGGCGCCTGCAGTTTGGGCTTTTTTCGCTAATGCACGGTCAAATATGGAACGGTCAACAACATAGGCTAATATATCAGGATGAAAATATTTCAATTCCTGCTTCTTTGGTGAAATAAATGAGAATGATTTAATGCAAGTCAAAATGGATTTTTCAGGCAGTTCATAACGCTGAAATGATTCTTTACTTATTAGACCGGTGCAGACAACAGCTTCGCCAATTGAATCTTTTTGCTCAATAACACAGACCTCAAAACCACTCTGTGAAAGTTTTTGGGCTATATATGAGCCTATTGGACCACCTCCAATCACTGCTGCATCATAGAGATTTTTCATAACTACAGGATTATACACAGAATATAGATTAAGTCAAGAGGAAATGGATTACTCGATAGTAGGGAGTAAGGAGTAGGGAGAAGAACTAAACAGACCAGAGAAACGAGAGAAACCAGAAAAACCATCAGCCATTGACAGGAAGGTGAGAATTAATTATAATACAAAGATGCCAGTAAAGATAACCGAACTTACCAATGAACTAATAAAAAGTATCAAAGCGGCACAGATGTATCAGACCACCCATCCTTCTTTTAAAAACTTCTTTAACCAATTATACCAGGACCTTGTAGAATATCTAAAAACCAGTTATCAGATTGTCTTCCAGATTGAAAGATTTTCAATCCGCTATGAAAACTATGTTGTTTATGAAGAGACTGAAAAAGATATTAGTATTGCTTTTAGATTGTTCCGTGATGGAATCAGAGAAATCAGATTTTCCGAAGGCATCACTGACGATGAACTGTTGATCTTTATTGAGGTTGTCAGTCGCACTGACCGTGAACAGGATATTGCATTAAATTTATGGGAGTGTGACCTCTCTCATATCAGTTTTTATGTAGTTGAAGAAGAAGAAGAAAAACTCACTTATTCTATACCTGAGATGCCAAAAATGGAAATAAATTATGATGAAGCAGTAAAGGGTGTCCTATTAAAAGAGAAAATTGAGTTTACTGATAAAATTAATGTAGATATTACACCAGAAGAGCTGAGACAGTTAAAATCCGCAATCACAGAAGTTGAAAAACAGATACCTATTGGTATCGTCATATCTACCCTGATTGATGCACTGAAAAAAAGTCAGTCTCAAGAAATTATTGATGCACTTGTTGAGATGCTTGAACTCAGCATCAGCACCAATGATTTTAATAATGCCTGTCTTATTGTAAACCAATTATGGAACTATCATGATATCAATCTCATCAGCCGGATAGAAAATGAAACATTGGTTATGAGTTTTGCAGGATTGCCTGATATTCTTGATGAACAATCCTTTAACGATTTTAGCGCCCTGATTGGATTTTTCTCTAAAAAATCTGTTGCGCACTTTGTGCGTATCTTGAAAAATATAAAAAATCAGCAACGATTAGCAGCATTGCAGAATAGACTCGCATATATCTGCCAGGGTGACCCGAGCCCATTAATAGATTTTTTGAAATCATCAGATTTACAGACCCTGACAAATGCAATTATAATTCTTGGCATCATAAAAAACCGTTCAGTAATTCCCTTGTTAGAAAATTTAATACTACATCCAGCTTATCAGGTGCGTATGGCTATAATTGATGCCTTAACAGAATTGGGCGAGGCAAAAATGATTGCTGGTTTCCTTAATGATGTCCAGACTGAAGTAAGAATAAAAGCACTCCAGGCACTGGAGAGAATAAAGTACCCGCCCATATATCAACGACTGATTAAAACAATAAAGAAACGTGCCTTTTTGAAATTGAATTACAATGAACAAAAGGCATATTTCAACTGCCTGATTGCAAATCGTGATAGCAGAATAACCAGACATTTAGAGCAGATACTTTTTAAATGGGCAATCTTCAGTGGGAAAAAATATCTTATCAAACGACAACTCGCTGCCCAGGCATTGGCAAAATTGAACTCCAGCAAAGCAATTGAAATCCTGAAAAAAGGAGCAGGTAAACGGAACGAGGATATCAGAGCAATATGTGAAAATGCATTAAAATTTACCAGCACAACAGGAGAAGATAAAAATGCCTGAATCAAGTAAGGATTTTATCAACAGTCTTTATGCCCTGATAAAAGCCACCTTTGTATATGATTTTAATAATGATGTGGTAATAAATCTTGTGCAAAGATTCCTGCAAAATATAAATAAGTTTTTCCAGGCGGGCAATCAGATTGAAATTCTTCGGTATCGTGATTATATCTTTTTTAATAAGGTGCGCATGCGTTTTGAAGTTGAAGGATATGCAAGTCTTCAGTTTATGGAAGAAGTTCTAAAAAAACTCTGGATAAAATCCATTACCTTTCTACCGGGTTTAAAATCAAACGAACTATTAAATTTCTGTTCACTCTTTAAATACGATAAGGATACATTTATACAAAAATATAATCATGGTGGATTCGGTTCAATTCAGGTTGAGTTTTTAACTGAACAGGAAGAATTGGTGCCCGAGTTTTTAAAGGATGGTGAGCAAATTAAAAAGACCTATTTTAAGGCACTGAAGGTAACAAAAAATTTAATACAGAATCTCTGGAACAGACAGCATGTGGATACACGGAGTTTCAGAAGAGTGATATACACATTGATTGACAGCCTGTCACAGGATGAATTCGGATTAATTGCACTGACAACAATTAAAAACTTTGATGAATATACATATAACCATTCACTCAATGTTGGTGTGCTTTCTCTTGCAATGGGACAACGCCTCGGTATGGAAAAGAAAAACTTGGTAAAACTTGGCACAGCAGGACTCCTCCATGATATCGGAAAGGTTGCAATTTCAAAACAGATAATAGATAAATCCAGTGCTCTCACAAAAGAAGAATGGGAAATATTGAAAAACCACTCTATTTATGGTGTAAGTGAAATTATAAAGACACGCGGCCTGGATGATATCTCTTTTGCATCACTTTTAACCTCTTACCAGCACCACTGGAACTATAATGGAACCGGCTATCCAGAAAGATTAGACCAGAAGACTCAGCCAACCATTTATGCTCGCATTGTTCGCATTTGCGATGCTTATGATGCAATGACCACATCCCGGCCTTATCAACTTCTTCCCTATTTACCGGCAGTTGCCATAAGAGTTTTATGGTCAAATATTAACACATATTTTGACCCGCTCTTAACCAAGGTCTTTATACAAATCTTTGGACTATATCCAGTAACCAGTTGTCTGGAATTGAATACAGGTGCCATTGCCATTGTGTTACGCCAGAATCCTGCACATATTGATAGACCAATCATCAAAATTGTTTTAAACAATAAAGGTGAAAAAGTAAATGGACCAATCATTGACCTGGCGATGGATAAGACAATCAATATTATGAAAGCTGTTTACCCACAAAAATATGATATTAACCCGGGGGAGCATCTTTTGACTCTATAACTGTTGACTTTTAACTTTTAATGAATAAAATTGGCTTATGAATAATAATATTGCTGTCCTTGCTTCAGGTCGGGGTTCAAACCTTGAAGCAATCATAAAAAATATTGAGAATGGAACTTGCCATGCTAAGCTCGTGTTAGTAATCAGCGATAATCAAAACGCACGGGCATTAGAGATTGCACGAGCACATAATATTAAGGCACTCTGGGTTGACCCCGGGCCTAAAAAAACCTGGCTCTTACCTGAATATGAAGAAAATTATGTTCGGGTATTAAAAGAACATAATGTTGAACTTGTGTGTCTGGCAGGATTTATGCGGATTATAAAACAACCACTTCTTACTGCATTTGCCGGAAGGATTCTGAATATCCACCCATCTCTATTACCAGCATTTCCCGGCCTTGAGGTTCAGAAAAAAGCCCTGGAATATGGCGTAAAATTTTCTGGTTGCACTGTTCATTTTGTTGATGACACAGTTGATGGTGGACCAATAATTGCCCAGGCAGTTGTCCCCATACTTGATGATGACACACCAGAGACACTCGCTGAAAGAATTTTAAAAGAAGAACATAGAATATACACTGAGGCGATTAATCTTGTTCTCTCTAAAAATTATAAAATAGTTGGACGAAGAGTAATCCTGACCGAACCTTGTTAAAGTATTACAACATAATCCAAGGCAAGATCACTGAGACCGCAAAAGAAAAGGCTTGTATTTATTATTATATCAATCCAGATGAAACTGAGAAAAAGTTTTTAATTGAAAAATATAAAATAGATGAGCATACCTTACAGTCTGCGTTAGACCCGAACGAGCTCGCCCGTTTGGAATTTGAACCTGAGCATATCGCTATAATTTTGAAGAGACCCAAAAAATATGAAGCGCGCGACCAGTTATTATTCAAAGTGCCAACTGTTGGTATCTTCTTTTTTAAAAACTTTTTGATTATTATTTCATCAGAAGAGATTACTTTATTTGATGGCAAACTATTTCTAAATGTCTCGTCCCTGAGTGAGTTACTATTAAAGATGATTTACCGCTCAATACACCATTTTGTTGACCATTTAAAAGTAATCAATTTAATCACTGATGAATTAGAGCAGAAAATAAATCGCTCAATGGAGAATAGATATCTAATAAGTATGTTCTCATTGGAAAAGAGTCTAGTCTATTACCTTGATGCCATCCACTCCAATAGTATGTTGATTGAAAAGATAAAACATAATGCATCAAAATTTGAATTGAACCAGGATTTAATGGAATTACTTGATGATATCACAATTGAAAATAATCAGTGCTATGAACAGGCACAAAATTATTCAGAGATTCTTGCCAGCCTTATGGATGCGCGCGCATCTATTGTAAGTAATAATCTGAATATTTTAATAAAAGTATTAAATATCATAACAATTTTGTTAATGGTGCCGACAATGGTAGTATCTATTTTCTCTATGAATGTTCCACTTCCACTGCAAGGACATCCTTATGCATTCTGGATTATCTTAGGGCTCTCAGGACTTAGTGTACTAATAGTAATCTTTATCTGGTGGCGTTTGCGATTGTAATGTGGATTCCTTGATACTGGATAACAGAATGGTCATTGGTTATTGGGTATGGATGCTGGTATGGTCTGAGGTCTTTGGTTTATGGTGCACCCCCACCCGTGCCCTCCCCCTTGAAGGGGGAGGATATAGGAGGGGGTGACGAAACGAGCTTCGCAACCTTATTACGATTAACGATCTTTTCGGGCGGTTAGCTCAGTTGGTCAGAGCGTCGGTCTCACATACCGAAGGTCGAGCGTTCAAGTCGCTCACCGCCCACTTCTCTCTGACGGCGCAGGCATCAAAACAAGCGTGTGCCAATCTCGTCTGGTTTCCCGTTTCTCTCATTGCATTTTTTATATCAAATGAAACGGGATCCCGCACTATATCATAGTGCGGCGACAAGTCCAGTACCGCCCAGTTTATTTACCCACTAAAAAACTAATATAAATTTTTTTAAATCGATAAATCTCACACAACATATAATCCCCCTATCTCTCCCTTTAAAAAAAGAATTGAGGGAGGATTAAATATGGTTATTGGTTATAGGGCATGGCTGCCAGTATGGTTATAGGGCGTGGTTTATGGTGCACCCCCCACCCTTGCCGCCATACTGTGTAGTGGTCTCCCCCTTGAAGGGGGAGGATTAGCGCGGGGGTGTTACACATTGTTTCTACAAAAACATAAGAATTTTGCCAAAAAAGAAGAAAGTAATACGCAAATATAGATAAAAACCACCTTCCCCTTTATCCCCTCCTCCACCTGAGGCGGACAGGCATCAAGGGAGGGAATAAATGATTAACTTTTGTAAAAAGTGGGGAGTAGTCAGACAAATGTAGTGTTGACTTTTTTGTTTTTCAGTGTAAAATCCTCAAGGGGAATTTAATAATGACTCTATTCTTTTCCTTATTTCTATTAGCCAACGGAACTGAAGAATTGCTCAAAACACAAACACCCAGTGTTTTTGTTGATTATGAACCCCTTGATATGGACTTTATCAAAGCTGAAATACCCTATGTAAATTATGTAATTAGCCGGCAGGATGCAGATATTTATATATTGGTCACAACCCAAACCACTGCTGGTGAAGGAACAGAATTTACTCTTTTTTTCACGGGTCAAAAAAATTTTACGGGTATGAATGATACGCTCAAGTATGTTTCATTGAAATCTGACTCAGATGATACAATCAGAAAAGAACTCGCAAAAAGATTAAAACTCGGGCTTGTCCGCTATTTAAGTAGAACTCCGATTGCAGAAAGACTCTCAATTAATCTAATAGAAAAAAAGGTTACGGTAACACCCAAAGACCCCTGGCATAACTGGGTTTTTACCATCGGTTTAAATGCATATCTCAATGGGCAGCAAAAATTGAACTTCAATTCTCTGAATACAACACTATCGGTCAACAAAATTTTAAAGGACTGGAAAATTTTGAATGACCTGAGTTATTACTATACCTACAATGTATACAAACTGGATGATACCACAATTACCAATGAATCAGAGAGTTACAGTGGTTCCACAAGTCTGGTTATGGGATTGAACAACCATCTTTCTGCAGGTAGTTACCTCTCTTTTTATTCTTCAACCTATCAAAATATCCATATAAGTAGTGGCATCGCACCCGCCATTGAGTATAATATTTATCCGTATGATGAATCTTCAAGCAGAAAATTGACCCTACTCTATGATATTGGCTATATCTATTACGAATATTATGAAACAACGATTTACGACAAATTGGAAGAGGGACTATTTAAAGAATCCGCATCATTAGGGATTGACATTAAACAACCCTGGGGGTCACTGGATATTACTCTTGATGTATCGCATTATTTTCACGACTTCAAAAAAAATCGGGCCACACTCTACACTAATATTTCCCTGCCTTTATTAAAAGGCCTATCATTCAATATCTTCTCCTATGTATCAATGATTCATGACCAATTATCTTTGCCCAAACGGGAACTGACCGAAGAAGAGATTATTCTTCAGAAAAAACTGCTTGCCACACAATATTCTTATTATCTATCAATCGGACTCTCATATACCTTTGGCTCAATCTACAGCAATATCGTTAATCCGCGCTTCGCTGATTAAACCAATTATTTTATGTGTTTCTGACAGTTCCATTCAATTTTACACAATTTTCAATCATTGTTCTGTTCTTTGATAGCAATCTTCGCATAAAAATAATCTGTTTTTTTACCGCATCAAATCCAGTTCCACCAGAAGAGATTTTGTTTTTTATAGAAAATTCTGGCGTAAGCATCTTTCTTATTGTATCAGAAGATGTTTTTGTTTTTTCCACCAGAAGCGAAATGAATTTATCCATATCATTATTTGCTCGATCTATTGCTTTGGAAACCTGATTATAAATCTTTCTAAAAGGATACCCTTCTTTAACAAAAAAGTCAATCAGGTCATTGATACACATCCAGTCGGGTTTCTTCATCCATTCGTTAGAATTCGTTTGAAATTTTATTTTGTGGACTGCAGTGGTAGCCATATTTAGATTGTTCAAAGACTGCTTAACCTGTGCAAAAAGGATATGTTTTAATTCCTGCAGGTCCCGATTGTAAGAATTAGGCAACCCCTTCAGAATGGTCAGTGCGCCCGTAAGATTACCAATCGCATTGCCTGCCCGTGCCCTTAATAATTCAAAAACATCAGGATTTTTTTTCTGTGGCATAATGCTTGAACCAGTAGCAATTGAATCATCAAGTTCCACAATTTTAAATTCCTCGGTACAAAATATAATAAAATCTTCTGCGAGTTGAGAAAGATGAACTTGCACTCTTGTCAGATAGTAGATTGTGTCGCAGAGAAAGTCCCTGTCTGAAACCGCATCTAATGCGTTTTCACTTATTCTCTCCATTGCCAATCTTCTTGCAATAAAATCCTGTTCTATCTCAATGCCAGTACCAGCAAATGCACAACTGCCCAGGGGCAAGACATTGACCCATCTGATGAGGGAGAGCAGTTGTTCAAGGTCGCGCTGAAATTTATAAAACAATGAACAGAGATAAAAAGAAGATAGGATTGGCTGTGCCTGTTGAAGGTGTGTATAACCGGGAATTATTACTTTTTTATATTCAATTGCTTTTTGCAGTAATACTTCCTGTAGCTGCACAATTGCCAGCGCAATTGCAATAATTTGACTACGGCAATACAATCTCAAGTCAGTAGCAATCAAATCATTTCTACTACGAGCAGTGTGCAGTTTTTCAGCAGCGCCACCTATTATTTTTTTTAATTGAAATTCAATGTTCATATGGACATCTTCGTATTCAGGAAGCAACTTGAATTTACCTTTTTTGTAATCAGATAATATCTTTTCCAACCCATTTTTTATTTTTTTATAATCAGACCGAGATATAATTCCTTTTTTTGCAAGCATCCTGATATGTGCTATACTACAGACAATATCATAAACCACCAGCTCTTCGTCATCAGGGATTGAACTCGTAAACTGTAATACAAATGGATGTATGCGTGTTTTAAATCTCTTTTGCCAGACAGGAGCTTTTTTCATTTTTCCTTTAACAGATGCAAATTTTTTGCTGCCTGTGCGCATGCTTCGGCAAATATGTCAAAACCTTTTTGTAGGTATTTAAATGGAATATTAAGTGCAGGAACAAAACGGATTGAAGAAAAACCACAGGGCATCAACAGAAGACCCTTTTGAAAACAGTATTCTGTAATGTAATCGGTCAATTTTATTGCCGGTTGCTTTGTATTATTATTCAGGATAAACTCACAGGCAATGAACATCCCACGACCGCGCACATCACCAATAAATTCATAATTAGATTTTAATTCTTCAAGCCTGTTTTTCATATAAACACCATTCTCAGTCGCATTTTTGAGCAACCCTTCTTTTTCTATAACATCAATCGTTGTTAGTGCAGCAGAACAACAAACGGGATTACCCCCAAAGGTGTTTGAATGGGCACCTTTGACCTTAAAATCCAGTCGTGCATCAAAAATTGCCGCACCTATGGGCAGACCTGACGCAAGCCCTTTTGCAATCGTGACAATATCCGGGATAACATCAGTGTATTCAATTGCGAACATCTTTCCTGTCCTTCCTAGACCAGTTTGAACTTCATCTACAATCAGTATAATTCCGTATTTCAGAGTAATTCTCCTTAATTCCTGAATAAATTCATCGGGTGGCACAATGTAGCCACCTTCTCCTTGAATCGGCTCTACAAGGATTGCCGAAACCTCTTCTGGTGCTATCAGTTGTTTGAAATAAATCTCTTCAAGAATCTTTGCACACCAGATGTTACAGTCGGGATATGTTTCATGATATGCACAGCGGAAACAATAGGCATAAGGCAATTGCCAGACTCCGGGCATCATTGGAAAGTATCGTTCACGCTGAACAACCTTACAACCCATAAAGGCATTGGCACCCATTGTTCGTCCATGAAAACCACCAATGAATCCAATGAATTGATTCCTCTTTGTTGACCACTTACTCAATTTGATTGCTGCCTCAATTGATTCAGCCCCTGAGTTGGCAAAGAATACCTTTTTTGGAAAATTACCCGGTATGATTTCAGTGAGTTTTTTTGCAAGTTCAGCCTGAACCGCATAAGAAAAATCAGTTCCGGCAAAATAAATGAATTTTTTGCTCTGACTGGTGATCGCGTTAATTACCTTTTTGTGTCCTATTCCAATATTGGTAACACAGACACCAGTTGTAAAATCAATAAATTGATTACCATCAACATCTTCAATGATTGAACCTTTTCCCTGTTTTATCGCTAATGGCAAATGTTTGGTCGTTGTTGCAAGATACTTTTCTTCCTTTGCTATTATCTTTTTTGCATTCTTACCCGGAAGTTTATGCTTTATTTCAGGTATCTTATTTTTCATATTTTTTCTCCTGAAATTGTACTTGTAACATCAACCGATTTTTCCCCGGTTACTTGAGACGACACAAATGTATGAACTTTTAAAGGTAAAGACCAGAGTTCAATAAACCCTTTTGCTGCGTTCTGGTCAAATGTATCAACGCCTTCATAGGTTGCGAGATTTTTTATATAAAGGCTCCTATCTGATTGCCTGCCAATGACTACAGCAGAACCTTTGTAAAGTTTCATTTTCACCTGACCCGAAACATTCTTTTGTGTCTCTTCAATAAAGGCAGAGACTGCTGAACGCAGGGGACTGAACCATAAACCATTGTAAACGAGTTCAGTAAATAGATTTTCCAGCATCGGTTTGAAATGCAACACATCCCTTGTCAGCACAAGTTTTTCCAGGTCCTGGTGTGCCTTTATAAGAATCAGTGCAGCGGGTGCTTCGTAGACCTCACGGGATTTAATGCCCACAAGTCGCGATTCAATATGGTCTATTCTGCCCACACCATATTCCCCACCAATTTGATTGAGTTTTTTAATCAAATCAACCGGCTTCATCACTTCTCCATTTAATGCGACTGGCACGCCCATTTCAAATCCAATTTCAATCTCAAATGGAGCATCAACAACATCAAGCGGAGATTTTGTCCATTCAAACGCCTCTTCAGGTGGTTCTCTTGTTTCATCTTCAATCGGTCCGCATTCAATGCTCCTGCCCCAGATATTTTCATCAATAGAAAAATGTGATGCCTTATTTTCAATCGGAATATTATTCTTACTGGCATATTCAAGTTCAAAATCCCTTTTCAGGTTGAACTCACGCATTGGGGCAATTATCTTAATCTCCGGGGCAAGGGCAGATGCAGATGCCTCAAATCGCACCTGGTCATTACCTTTGCCTGTGCAGCCATGAGCGATATAATGTGCGCCGATGTTTCGGGCAATTTCAATAAGGTGTTTGACCATTAAGGGTCGGGCGAGCGCAGTTGCCAGTGGATATGCACCTTCGTAAAAGGCATTCGCCTTGATCGCCGGAAGAATATATTCATTAACAAATTCTTCTTCCGCATCAACAATAAAAGCCTGTCGGGCGCCGATATACAATGCCTTATCACGAATTGCAAAGATATCTTCGTTCTGCCCGACATTTACCGTCAGGGTGGCAACCTCGGCATTATACTTCTCGGCAATCATCTTAATTGCAACTGAAGTATCCAGTCCACCCGAATAAGCCAACAGCACTTTTTCCATTAAGCCTCCTTTTATATTTATAAAGAAAAAGTGCATAATTATACATAAAATATAATTCTTGTCAAGGGGCAAGTTAATTATGTCCTCTCCCTTTTTCTGACTTATCGTCTGCTTTTGCCAAAAAGGAAATTTTAACCCCAATTGTAGTCGCCCGATTTATCGGGCATCCCCTTGTGAGAAAAATGTAGTTACCTGATTTATCAGGCATCATATCAAAAGTTGGTAAAACGCAGGTCTAAGGTTATAGGGTATAGCAGTTAGTATGGTTATTGGTTATACGGCGTGGAAGCTGGTATGGTTAAGAGATAAAAAGCCTCATAAATGAGGCAACTACTAAATTTTTAAAAATATTAAAAGCGAGTAAAAGTGGATAGGGACCAAGTAAGTTGAGGGTAATTATTTTGATAGACTTTTATCTGGTCGTTTTAGGCTTTAAAAGGAAATCCTGAAATTTCTTAAAAATTAATTTTGCGTGCCCGTATGTATCAACAACCACCAGAATAGTATCGTCACCAGCAATTGTTCCTAAAATATATTTTAGTTCAACAAGGTCAATGGCACGCGCTACA